>CAZBRE010000187.1:0-7537 GCA_964494065.1 uncultured Alphaproteobacteria bacterium | reverse complement strand
TCTTCATCATTGAGACGTAGCGCCCGAACTGGGTCATGAAGCAGAAGCCGATCCCTGCCGAGACGTAAGTGTTGGCGTCGGGCGCGCGTGCCTCCGGCCCCTCTTCCGACAGGAAGGTGAAGCTGGTGCCGCGCGGCGTGTGCAGCAGCTGGGTGATCTCCTTGATGCCGTCGGGCCGGATCGTGCAGACGCCGCCGAGGCGAAGCTCACGCCTCGCCTCGCCATGCGCGGCCGAGCCCGGATCGTTCGTATAGCCGGCCGCACCGGCCTCGTCGTCGAGCGGCGTCTCGCCGTTCTTCCGGACCAGCGGCTCGTTCAGGGGCAACGCTGCCGGCGATGCAACATCCATATGCGCGCCCGGATCGGGGAGCTGCGGCCGGCCGAGCGGTGCGGCGCGATCGGGCATCACTTCAGTCCCGTTGCGCGACAGGGTGAAGAGGCTCGTGAGCTCGCCGCGCATGAGCCCGTTGAGCGGCGCCGCCGCGACCGCCGACAACACCAGCTCGTTCAGCGCCTCGCCCCCCTGATCGCAGTCGATCTCGACCGTGAGTTCCGGCGGCAAGGCGCCACTGACGAGCGTGCCCTTCGGCATCGAGCCTTCCATCGTGTAGCGGTTGTCCTGCAGCAGCCGGAGATGCCGCACCGCCACACCCCGCTGGTCGAGCAGCGCCGTGATCTCGTTGGCATAGGAGGCGATCATACCGACGGTCAGAAAGGCGAGCGGGCACGGCGCCTCGTCATGCCCCGCGAGATACGCGCCCTCGTCGCTGGCGAGCCGCCAGACCGCGCCGGTCCGGCTCGAGGCGACGAGCGCGTCCTTCTGCATCACCGAGAGCGAGCGCACCCAGGTTCGCAAGCCTTCGCCGCCATTCGTCCTCGTGTCGGCTTCCGGCGGCGCGATCCCCACCGCCTCCGGGTTGGCGACCTTGAAGAAAAGCGGCAACCCGCTCTCCTTCAGCAGATTGGCTTCGCTCTTGGCCATCGCGCGTCGTCTCCCTGCCCGCGCGCGGACTTCAGTGCCCGCGCATTTCCGTTTATCCTGCCGCCAAACTGAGGCAATCAACGCGTCCGGGCAAGAGACGCACCCTCCGGGCGACCGGGAACAGGGCGGAGCGACCGACATGACTGGCACCAACGGGATCACCGTACGCCCGCTCTCCGGCGCCATGGGCGCGGAGGTGAGCGGCGTCGACCTGTCCCGCCCGCTCGACAACGAAACGGCCGATGCGGTCCACCAGGCCTTCCTCGACCACATCGCGATCTTCATTCCCGTCAAGGACCTGTCGGCCGAGCGCATGGAGGCCTTCGTCGCCCGCTTCGGCGAGCCGATGGCGCATCCCTACCTGAAGCCCGTGCCCGGCTCGGCCTTCGTCCACGAGCTGCGCAAGACGCCGCAGGAAGAGATCAACTTCGGCAATGTCTGGCACCAGGATTTCACCAATCTCGAACGCCCGTCGCTCGCCAACGCGCTCTACGCGCGCACCGTGCCGAGCCATGGCGGCGACACGCTGTTCACGAATATGGTCGCGGCCTATGAGGGCCTCTCCCCCGGCATGCAGACGCTGCTGGATGGCGTGAAGGCGGTCCATGGTTTTTCGGAGAAGTACAAGCAGGACATCCGCGACCAGGAAGCGCGCAAGGACGTCACCAAGCGCGACGACGGCCATGCCCAGTATACGAGCGAGGCGATCGAGCAGACCTTCGCCCATCCCGTCGTGCGCACGCATCCCGAGACCGGCCGCAAGGCGCTCTACGTCAATCCCGGCTTCACGCTGCGTTTCGAGAACATGACCGAGGCGGAAAGCGCGCCGCTGCTCGAATTCCTCTACCGGCACGCCATCCGCCCGGAATACACCTACCGCCACAGCTGGCGCGCCGATGTCCTCGGCATCTGGGACAACCGCGCCTCGATGCACTACGCCATCAACGACTACACGGGCCAGCTCCGGGTCATGCACCGGATGGTCGTGCTCGAAAGCGAGCCGCCCGCCTAGTTCAGGGACCAACGATCATGCTCATATTCCGGCAGCTCTTCGACCCCACCTCCTCGACCTATACCTATCTCCTGGGCGACGGCGACACGCGCCACGCGGTGCTGATCGACCCGGTCTTCGAGCAGGCACGGCGCGACGGCGCGCTGATCGACGAGCTCGGCCTCGAGCTCCGCGCGGTGCTCGACACCCACGTTCATGCCGATCACGTCACCGGCGCCTGGGCGCTCAAGCAGCGCTTCGGCTGCAAGATCATGTTGTCGGCGGCGAGCGGGGCGAAGGGCGCGGACCGCACTCTCGAGGATGGCGACACGGTCGAGTTCGGCACGCGCCACCTGACCGCGCTCTCCACGCCAGGCCACACCGATGGCTGCGTCACCTATGTGCTCGACGACCGCTCGAAAGCCTTCACCGGCGACTGCCTGCTGATCCGCGGCAGCGGCCGCACCGACTTCCAGCAGGGTAGCCCGGAGCTCATGTACCGCTCGGTGCATGAGAAGATCTTCTGCCTGCCCGCCGACTGCCTCCTCTACCCCGCGCACGACTATCGCGGCCTCACGGTGACCAGCGTCGCCGAGGAGCGCGAGTTCAACCCGCGGCTCGGCGGCAAGTTGAGCGCCTCGGACTTCGCCGGCTACATGAACAATCTCGGCCTGCCGCATCCCAAGCAGATCGACGTCGCCGTGCCGGCCAACATGAAATGCGGCCAGCCCGACGACGGCAAGCTGCCCGGCGACGCGCCCAAATGGGCGCCGCTCAGCTTCTCCTTCGCCGGCATCTGGGAGATCCAGCCCCAGGCGCTCAACGAGATCCGCGACAAGGTCCAGATCATCGACGTGCGCGGCAAGGACGAGTTCGACGGGCCGATGGGCCACATCCCCGGCGCCAAGCTGATCCCGCTCGACGCGCTCGCCGAGAAGGCGAAGACGCTCGCCAAGGACAAACCCATCGTCACCGTCTGCCGCGCCGGCGGCCGCTCCGCCCAGGCGACGGTGATCCTGAAGCGCGAAGGCTTCACCGATCTCGCCAACATGACCGGCGGCATGCTGCTCTGGCGCGCCCAGCACCTGGAGGTCGTCGGCGGCGAGGCGTAGGCCTCCCTAAACCGCCGCCTCGCCGTAATAGAGCATGACCGCGTGCTGGGCCTCGGCGAAGAAGAGCCAGCGCTCGATGACCACGCCGAGATAAGCGAGCAGCGCGGCCACGACCGCGAGGCCCGCAGCGGTCCAGCCGCCAGCGAGAAGCGCAAGCAGCGCCAGCACCACTGGCGCCGCGAACCCCATAGCTAGGGCAATCGCGCGGAGGCGCGCCGCGTGCTTGCGCGCGACCCGATAGCCCATCTCCTGCTGCAGATAGTTGGGCGAGGTGTGCGGCGCCTCGAGCAAGCGGACAGTGCCGGTGAGCCCCGTCGCGCTCGCTGCGGTCGCGACCGGCCGCGCGCCATCGATGTGCCGCCAGTAGAGCAGCTTGAGGCCGACGCCCACAGCCGCGGCGGCGATGGCGAAAATCGTGACCACCGGCCGCGCCTCGCCGAAGACCCGCAGGATCGCGTCGAGCGCGAAGGCCCCCGTCATCAGCCCCAGGACGAGATAGACCGGTGGCACCAGCGGGTTGTGCCAACGCGGGATGGCGCGGATCGAGGCATA
Source organism: uncultured Alphaproteobacteria bacterium (assembly GCA_964494065.1). GTDB lineage: Bacteria > Pseudomonadota > Alphaproteobacteria > JAPULJ01 > JAPULJ01 > DATKZM01. The sequence goes on along the minus strand of CAZBRE010000187.1, from coordinate 3,900 downwards.
GATCATTGCCGTGCAGCCGATCGTCACGACGGCGCCCAACGCCGCCAGCAGGCCGAAGATCGCCCACATCCCGGCGGTCGAGCCGAAGAATACCCAGCCGATGCCGAAGAGCCCGGCCGGCCCGTAGGTCAGGAGCGCCAGCACGCCTTCGCGCGCGAGCCAGGACGAGCGCCATTCGCGCACCGCCATCCAGGCGCGCTCCGGATGGCCTAGATGGAAGGTCGAGCTCAACAGCCCGAAGGTCACCGCCCCCAGCGCCAGGCCGAGCCCCGCCACGCCGAGCCACGGGTTCGCCGGCACGGCGCCGACGGCACCCATGACCCCCAAGAGCGCCAGCAATCCGTAGCCGAGCCCCGAGGCGGTGGTGAAGAAGATGATCGAATAGGCGGGATGCATGTGGCGCGCCTCAGTCGGACAGCAGCTTGTCGAGCCAGCCGAGGAAGCCCCCTTCGGGCGACGCGTCTTCGAGCACCGCAGCGGCCGCGAAGGACCCGGGCGCATCGCGCCCCTCGCGGCGCGGGCGCGGCGGCAGGTATTTGTTGACCGGCGCCGTCTTCATCTCCGGCATCAGGTCGACCCCGCCGCGCGCGGCGACCATCTTCGAGACGTGCGAGTCCGGGTCACCCAGATCGCCGAAATGCCGCGCCGTCGCGGGGCAGGTCGACACACAGGCCGGCACACGGTCGATCTCGTCCATCGCTTCGTTGTAGATGCGGTCGATGCAGAGCGTGCACTTCTTCATCACGCCCTCGGTGCCGTCGTATTCGCGCGCGCCATAGGGGCAGGCCCAGGAGCAGAGCTTGCAACCGATGCAGCGGTCCTCCTCGACCAGGACGATGCCGTCCGACCCCCGCTTGTAGGAGGCGCCGGTCGGGCAGACGGTGACGCAGGGCGCGTCCTCGCAATGCAGGCACGAGCGCGGGAAGTAAACGACGCGCGCGTGATCCTCGCCGTCGCCCTTCACCTCGAAGGCATGGATGCGGTTGAACCAGACGCCCTGCGGATCGGCATCGTAGGGCCGCTCGTCGGTCAGCGGCGCGTGATAGCCGCCGTCGTTCCATTCCTTGCAGTTGACCGCGCAGGCATGACAGCCGACGCAGATGTCGAGATCGATCACCAAGCCGAGCCGCGTGCCCGACGCCGCGTTCGGCAGGCTCGTCATGATACTGGCTCTTGGGGCTCTTTCGCCTTGCGTTTGCCGAGCTGCCAGATCTTCGGCCGCTCCGCGAGGCCCGGCGGGGCGCCCAGCACCTCGAATTGCGGCGCCGTCTCGCCGACCGCTTCGTCCGCCGCCACCTTCTCCATGCGCACGCGGACGTCGTACCAGGCCGCCTGCCCGGTCACCGGATCGGAGTTCGAATAGCGATAGCCGCCCGGCTGCACCGGCAGGCATTCGTCGATCAGGTGGTTGAGGAGAAAGCCCTGCTCGGTCTCGCCGACCTTGGGGCCGAGCCCCCAGGTGCCGGCGCGCTTGCCGACCGCGTTCCAGGTCCAGACCGTGTGCGGGTTCACGCCCTCCATCAGCCGCACCTGCACCTTGATCCGCCCAGTGCGGCTCGACAGCCAGACCCAGTCGTCGTCCGCGATCCCCTTCGCCTCGGCCGCCGCGCGCGGCACGTAGAGCCGGTTGGCGCCGTGGATCTGGCGCAGCCAGGCGTTCGGCGTGCCCCAGGAATGGTACATCGCCATCGGCCGCTGGGTGACGGCGTAGAGCGGATAGTCCTCGTTCGCCCCCCCATTTCCCCCGTCATCCGCACCGATCTGGTCCTCAAGCGTCGGATACCAGAAGGGCAACGGGTCGAAATATGTCTCGACCCGCGCGCGGTGGTCTTCCGGCGGTTGGACGTGCCCATGCCCCCGCGCGGCGAGCCGGAAGCGCTGCAGCTCCTCGGCATAGAGCTGGGCGATGATCGGCGCGTCGTCCTGGACGAAGGCCATCTCCACGGCGTAGGCGAGATAGGCCTTGTTCACGTTGCGGAAGTAGCCCGCCTCGGGCGGGATCTCGCCCTCCCAGAAGCAGCCGTTCTCGATATAGCGCGCGAGCTGGTCGGGATTGGGCTCGCCGGTGCCGGTCTTCTCGCCGTCCGGCCCACGCCAGCCCGCCAGCATGCCGACGCCGGGCCGTCGCTCGTGGTTGACCATGTAGTCGCTATAGCCGCCGGGATAGACGGCGCTGCCGTCGTCCTTTGCCATGCCGGGCAGCCTGAGCCGCGCGCCCAGATCGAGCAGCACGTCCTGGAAGGGCCGCACGTCGCGGTCGGGCGCAATGATCGGCTGGCGGATCGCATCGGCCGGCGCCTCGGCGCCCGAGATCGGCCGGTCGAGCAGCGAGATGCAGTCCCAGCGTTCCAGATAGGTGGTGTCGGGCAGCACCAGATCGGCGTAGGCCACCATCTCCGAGGCGAAGGCGTCGGAATAGATGATGCGCGGGATCTTGTACGCGCCCGTCGCCTCGTCTTTGTCGGTGAGCATCCGGATCGTCTCCGGCGTGTTCATCGAGGAGTTCCAGGCCATGTTGGCCATATAGAAGAAGAGCGTGTCGATCGGATAGGGATCGCCCGCATGCGCGTTGGCGATCACCATGTGCATCATGCCGTGCACCGCCAACGGCGCTTCCCAGGAAAACGCCTTGTCGATGCGGACGGCGTGGCCGTCCTCGTCCAGCAGCAGATCCTCGGGTGCCGTCAGGAACCCCAGATGCGGCCCGCGCAGCGGCGCGTTGGGTTTGACGTCCTCCGCCCGGCCGGTCGGGCGCGGCAGCGAGGCGAGCGATTTCGGATAGGGCGGCTTGTAGCGCATGCCCCCCGGCGCATCGATGCTCCCCAAAAGCAGTTGCAGGATGTGGATGGCGCGGCAGGTGTGAAAGCCGTTCGAGTGTGCGGAGATGCCGCGCATGGCGTGCATCGCCACCGGGCGGCCGACGATGCGGTCGTGACGCCGCCCCGTCCAGTCGGTCCAGGGCTGCTCGACCACGAGCTCATCGGCGAAAGCGGTCTCGGCGATCTCGGCAGCAATCCTTCGGATTGTTTTTGCCTCGATGCCCGTCGCCCGCGCAACCGCGTCGGGGCTGTACTGGTCGTCGAGATAGCGTTCCGCCAGCAAATGAAAGACCGGCCGCGCGCGCTTGCCGTCCGGCAGATCGACTTCACCCTTGAGCGCGGGCGTCGCGTCCGTGTCGAGCGCCGGCTTGAGCGCATCCGCCTTTGCATCCCAGCACAGCACCGCGCCGTCCTTGTCGCGCGCGAAGAGCCCGTCCTCGGGCCCATCCGGGTCGTCGATCACCAGCCAGCCGGCATTGGTGTAGCGCTGCAGATAGGGCGCATCGACCTGGCCCGCGCGCAGCAGCTCGTGCACCAGCGCCAGGATGAAGAGCCCGTCCGTCCCCGGCGTGATGCCGACCCATTCGTCGGCGATCGCCGAATAGCCCGTGCGGATCGGATTGATCGAGACGACCTTGGCGCCGCGCCCCTTCATCTTGCCGAGCCCGGTCTTGATCGGGTTGCTGTCGTGGTCCTCGGCGACGCCGAAGAGCATGAGATAGCGCGTGTGTTCCCAGTCGGGCTCGGAGAACTCCCAGAAGGCGCTGCCGATCGTGTAGAGCCCCGCCGCCGCCATGTTGACCGAGCAGAAGCCGCCATGCGCCGCATAGTTCGGCGTGCCGTAGCGCTGCGCCCACCACGAGGTCAGCGCCTGGCTCTGATCGCGCCCGGTGAAGAAGGCGAGCTTGGCCGGGTCCTCCTGGCGAATCCGCCCGAGCCATTCGGTCGCCAGATCGAGCGCCTCGTCCCATTCGACTGCCTCGAACTCGCCGCTGCCGCGCGGGCCCACGCGCTTCAGCGGCTTGGTCAGCTTGGCCGGCGCGTTCAGATGCATGATCCCGGCCGAGCCCTTGGCGCAGAG
>CAZBRE010000186.1:0-7551 GCA_964494065.1 uncultured Alphaproteobacteria bacterium | reverse complement strand
ATAAAGCTCCCGACGGTCGAATCGAGATCGATCACGTCATAGAGGCCGTCGTCGCGGCAGCGCACTTCGGCGTGGCGCCGCGAAACCGTGACGTTGTTGAGGACGATGTCGTTCTCGCTCGATCGCCCGACGCGGTAGCACTCCATGGCCGCTCCGATCGCTTCTCAATGCCCGGACGCGGGCAGCGATGCGAGCCTGGCGCATGGGTGGCTAACAATTCATTAAGGATCGCGGGCCTTTTAAAGGGATCAGGCCAGCCCCGCGCCGCCGCCGCGCTTCTTGACCATGTCGAAGGTGAGGAAGGCGTCGACGACCCACCAAAGTCCTAGCAGGGTGAGGGGAACCGTGCCGATCAGCAAGCCCGCGGTCTCCAGGTCCTGCGACTTCAAGACGAACATGGTTGCGATCCCGGAGACGAACAGGAGCGCTTGCACCGCGCCACTGACATAGGCGCGGAGATAGATGCGATGGGCGCCCAGCGCGCCGAGGAAGAACCACAGGAGATAGGCGACCAGCATCGAGGGCGCCGGGCCGGCCGAGGTCGCGGATTGGCGTGCTGCGGCCGCCGTCGGCGTTGCGGGCATGGGCGGCGCGTCGGGCACGGTCGGCGGCGGCGTCGGGCTCGCTCCCGGTCTGGATGTGGTTTCGGACGCGGCTTGGGGCGCGATTGGGGGCCGGGCCGCCGGGCGGGCTGTCTCCGGCGGGCGGAAGGCATCGGCCTGCAGCGCGCCCGGCGGCGGCTGGGGATTGGGCGGGCCGGCGGGCGCGTCGCCGCCGAGCCGCCGCTCGGCCTCGCGGAGGGTCGGCTTGGGCTTGGCTCCGCGCTCGGTGGTGCGGTCGTAAGGATCGCGGTAGGCCGACATCAGCATGTTCGCCGTGGTCTCGAACTCGCCCAGCCGGATCGTCTCGTCGGGGCCCACGGTCGCGTGCTCGAACTGCACCCATCGGCCCTCGTGCAGCGCGAAGGTGCCGACGGACGACGCGTGATCGAAGATGTCGAAGCTGCCGTCGTCGTTGCGCAGCATCTCGGCATGCTTGCGCGAGACCGAGGCGTGATCGACCACGATGTCGTTGCCCGATCCGCGTCCAATGCTCAGTCGTGCGGGAGTGGCCATCTGGTCAGTGCGGGTCGCGGGCCGTTGGGGTCATGTGCATCGGTATGGCGCATCGATGTGAGGCCTATCGATACGAGTTCGGGCGGATTCGAGCACCGATAGCGGCCTCCGGCAAGGCCTTCGGGGGCGGATAACGGGTCGAATGGTGTGTTTAGCCAGCAAAATGCACGTTCGGGGCAGTAGCGTGGCTCTGGCCGGCATGCTAACACGTTGCCATCGCCTCACCAGTGGGAGGCGATTTTTTGTCTTTTTTCCGGGTACGAAGTCATGGATAGATTTACCAGCCTGAGGGGCGTGGCTGCGCCCCTGCCGATGATCAATATCGATACCGACGCGATCATCCCCAAGCAATTCCTGAAGACGCTGACCCGCGTGGGCCTCGGCAAGCACCTCTTCACCGAGATGCGCTACGCCGAGGACGGCTCGGAGAACCCCGACTTCGTGCTCAACAAGGAGCCCTACCGCAAGGCCGCGATCCTGGTCGCGGGCGAGAATTTCGGCTGCGGGTCGTCGCGCGAACATGCGCCGTGGTCGCTGCTCGACTTCGGCATCCGCTGCGTGATCGCACCGTCCTATGCCGACATCTTTTTCAACAACTGTTTCAAGAACGGCATTCTGCCGATCGTCCTGCCCCAGGAGCAGGTCGACAAGCTGATGGAAGACGCCGAGAAGGGCGCCAATGCGATCGTCACCGTCGATTTGGAAAAGCAGGAGATTACGCGGCCCGACGGCGAGGTGATCCACTTCGATGTCGATCCGTTCCGCAAACATTGCCTGCTCAACGGTCTCGACGATGTCGGCCTGACTTTGGAGAAGGCCGCCAGTGTCGGCGCCTATGAAGATCGCCAGAAAAGCGAGCAGCCCTGGCTCTACTGATCGGGCGGCAGCTCGAACGATAGCCGGGCCGATGGCCGAAAAACGACGAGGGATTGCCGGTCTGCGTTCAGCATGCTGAAGGATGGCCGCTACCGTCACGACGAGGACTGGCGTTGGACGTGCGGGGACGGGAGCCGCGGGCGGTCGACGATCGAAGAAAAGACGACGAACAAAAACAGCGACAGAAAAACTAGAACAGGGTAACGGCGAATGGCATCTAACCGAAAGCTCCTCATCCTGCCGGGCGACGGCATCGGCCCCGAGGTGATGACACAGGTCCGCCGGGTCATCGATTGGCTCGGCAAGAAGCGCTCGATCAGCTTCGATATCGAGGAGGATCTGGTGGGCGGCGCCTGCTACGACGCCTACGGCGTCTCGATCCGCGAGGAGACGATGGAGGCCGCCTTCGAGTCCGACGCGGTGCTGTTCGGCGCTGCCGGCGGGCCCAAATGGGACGGCAAGGTGCCGCGCGAGCATCGGCCCGAAGCGGGGCTCCTGCGCTTGAGGAAGGACCTCGACCTTTTCGCCAATCTGCGGCCGGCGATGGTGTTCGATGCGCTTGCCGACGCCTCATCGCTGAAACGCGAAGTGGTCGAGGGGCTCGACATCATGATCCTGCGCGAGCTCACAAGCGGCGTCTATTTCGGCGAGCCGCGCGGCGTGGAAACGCTGCCCGACGGCTCGCGCCGGGCCGTCGACACCCAGAGCTATACCGAGGCCGAGATCGAGCGCATCGTGCGCGTCGGCTTCGAGCTTGCGCGCAAGCGCCGCAACAAGGTGACCTCGACGGAGAAGTCGAACGTCATGGAGACCGGCGCCTTCTGGCGCGAGATCGCCGGGCGCATCGCCAAGGACGAGTTCCCCGACGTCGAGTTCGAGCACATGCTCGCCGACAACTGCGGCATGCAGCTGGTGCGCAATCCCAAACAGTTCGACGTGATCGTGACGGACAATCTCTTCGGCGACATGCTGTCCGACGTGGCGGCGATGCTGACGGGCTCGCTCGGCATGCTGCCCTCGGCGAGCCTGGGCGCGGTCGACGAGACGACCGGCAAGCGCCATGCGCTTTACGAGCCGGTGCACGGCTCGGCGCCCGACATCACGGGCAAGAACCTCGCCAATCCGATTGCGACCCTGCTCTCCTTCGCGATGGCGCTCCGCTATTCCTTCGATGCGCCGGAGGACGCCGATCTGGTCGAACAGGCGGTGGAGAACGTGCTGGCGAGCGGCATGCGCACGGCCGACATCATGCAAAAAGGCATGGCCAAGGTCTCGACCGACGTGATGGGCGACACGCTGCTCCGCGAGCTCGACAAGCTGGCGGCATAGAAAAAGCTAACCCGTCGCACTTTCCAGCTCGGCGATGGCGTCGGCGAGGGCGATGAGGCGTTTTGCGCCTTCGACGTGCAGGTTCTCGATCAGCTTGCCGTCGACCACGACGACGCCCTTGCCCTCCTCCTGGGCGTCCTCGAAGGCGGCGATGATCGCGTAGGCCTCGGCGACCTCGTGCTCGGCCGGCCCGAAGGCCAGGTTGGCGCCCTCGATTTGGCGCGGGTGGATGAGGGTCTTGCCGTCGAAGCCGAGCTCCACGCCCTGCTGGCACGCGGCCGCGAGCCCGTCATTGTCTTCCAGGTTCAGATGCACGCCGTCGACGATGGCGATGCCGAACGCGCGGGCGGCGAGCAGGCAGAGGCCGAGGCTGGTCAGCATCGGCAGGCGCTGCGGCGTGTGGTCGGCGGTCAGATCCTTGGCGAGATCGGACGTGCCCATGACCAGGCAGGCGAGACGCGGGCTGGCGCCGGCGATCTCCTCGGCGTGGAGGATGCCGAGCGGGGTTTCCATCATGCACCAGATCGACTGGTCGTCGGGCGCGCCGTTGGCTTCCATGATGCTTTCGGCCTCGGCGACCATCGCCGCGCTCTCGACCTTGGGCAGCAGAACGGCATCCGCTCCAGAACCCGCAGCGGCCGCGATGTCGTCCCTTCCCCAGGGCGTGTCGAGCCCGTTGGCGCGGATCGCCACCTCGCGCTTGCCGTAGGCGCCGGAGCCGGCCGCCTCGACGACCTGGGCGCGCGCGGTCTCCTTGGCGTTCGGGGCGACCGCGTCCTCCAGATCGAGGATCAGCGCGTCGGCCGGCAGGCCTTGCGCCTTTTCCAGCGCGCGGGCGTTCGATCCGGGCATATAAAGGACGCTGCGGCGCGGCCGAACGGCATGGGCCATGGCGGGATCCTTCCCTGCAAGGAAAGCGGTGGGACGCGGGCGAGAGCCTTAAATCAACCCCGCCATCGTGGCAAGCTGGCGAGCTTATCGCGGGAGTGCGAAGACAGGCCATGTCCATCCTTTCGATCCAGTCGCATGTGGTTTACGGGCGCGTCGGCAACCGGCTGGCGGTCTTCGCGCTGGAGCGCATGGGCCGCGAGGTCTGGCCGGTCAACACCACCGAGCTCAGCAACCACCCCGCTTACGGCGCGCATCGGGGTCGCCTGGTGCCGGCCGAGGAGGTGGCGGCGCTGATCGAGGGCGTGGCCGAGCGCGGCGCCTTTCTGCGCTGCGAGGCGGTGCTGTCGGGCTATCTCGGCACGCCGGAGACCGGCCCCGTCGTGCTCGACGCGGTAGCGCGGGCGCGCGAGGCGAACCCGCAGGCCGTCTACTGCCTCGATCCGGTGATGGGCGACCGCCAGGGCGGCGTTTACGTGGCCGAAGGGCTGCCGGAGTTCTTCCGCACCCGCGCGGTGCCGCAGGCCGACATCGTGGTCGGCAATGATTTCGAGATCGGCTTGCTGGCGGGGCACGCGGCGCGCTCGTTTTCCAATCCGCGCGAGGCGGCGACGACGCTGCTCGCCAAGGGCCCCGAGATCGTGGTGGCGACCGGGATCGAGGAGGGGGCGACGCTGGCGACCATGCTGCTGACGCAGGACGGCGCCTGGATCGTCCGGTGCCCGCGCGTGGCGGCTCCCGCCTACGGTGCGGGCGATCTCTTCACCGCCATCTATCTCGATCGCTATCTCGCCACGATCGATCCGGTGGCGGCGTTGGAGCACACCGTCTCGGCGGTCTTCGGGGTGTTCACGGTGACGGCGCAGGCGGGCTCGGATGCGCTCACGCTGGCCGCGGCGCAGGACGAGTTGGTCGCGCCGAGCCGGCTATTTACGGCGACCGCGCTTTGACGCGACTTTGTGCGGTGTGAGCTTGGCCGCCGGCTTGGTTGTCCGCTTCTTGGAGCCCTGAGCCGGCTTCTTGCCTTTGCGAAGCTCGGCGCGGAGCGCTTTGGCGACGGCGGCGATGACGCGCTCCCAGTCGCCCGCCGTCTCCTGGCGGAAGAGCCGCATCGTCGGATACCAGGGGCTGTCCTCGCGCTCCAGCATCCAGCGCCAGTCGGGCACGCGGGGCAGCAATGTCCAGACCGGCTTGCCCATGGCGCCCGCCAGATGCGCCACGGCGGTGTCGACGCTGATCACCAGATCGAGATTGGCGATCGCCGCGGCGGTGTCGGCGAAGTCGGCGAAGCGGCCGCCCAGCGGCGTGAGCGTCATGCCCTTCGGCGGCGCGGCGAGCGCTTCCTCGGCCGGTCCCTTCTGCAGGCTGTAGAGCGAGACGCCGCGGATCTTCGCGAGCGGCAGGAAATCCTCGAGGCGCATCGAGCGGTTGCGGTCGTTGTCGTGCTGGGGACGGCCGGCCCAGACGAGACCCACCTTGAGGCCGCTCCCGTCGATGCGCGGCGCCCATTGCGCGACCAGGCCCGGATGGGGCGTGAGATAGGGCACCTCGGCCGGGATGGTCTCCAGCGTGGTCTCGAAGATCGCCGGCAGGCTCATCAGCGAGACGACATGGTCGTGGCCGCGCGGCATCGGCTTGCGGCGCGAGGGCTTTTCCAGCAGCCGGTCGACGCCAGGAAAGCCTGAGAGCAGGCGCAGCATCGCCTGGTCGCAAGCAAGCGTGATGCTGGCGGTCTCGGCGCCGGGCCGCGCTCTCAGGAGCGGCAGGTAGCGTACGAACTGGATCGTATCGCCCAAGCCCTGCTCCGATTCGACAAGAAGAGTGCTGCGCCCGAGCGGTGCACCCTGCCAGCGCGGCGTGCCGGTGCGTAAACCCGCCAGCCTGGCGACGCTGGCGATCTCGCTGCGGGCCTCGTAGAGCGGCCAGCCGGCTTCGAACTCGCCCAGCGTCAGATGCGCCATGCCGGCGTTGAAGCGCGGACGGGGATTCTTGAGATCGGCCGTCATCGCGCGGATATGTGCGGCCAGCGACTCGCGGTGGCGCGCGAGCCGGCGCAGCATGAGGCCCAGATTGTTCCAGCCGCCGCCATGGGCGGGATCGAGGGTGACGGCGCGGCGAAAGCCCTCGGCCGCGCGCTCGGTCTCGCCGGCATCCTTGTCGATGGTGGCGAGATTGTAGTGCGGCTCGGCCCAGCCGGGTTTGGCCGCGATGGCCTTCTCGTAAGCGGCGCGCGCCTCGTCGAGCTGCTCCGCGGCCTGGCGAAGGCACCCGAGGTTGAAATGCGCCAGCGCGTAATCCGGCTTGCACTTCGTCGCGGTCTCGTAGTGCTGCGCGGCCGTTTCCGTGTCGCCGGCCTCGCGGAGCAGATTGGCGAGATTGTTGTGTGCCTCGGCATAGTCGGCGTCGTGGGCGATCGCCGCCCTGTAGGCCGCCACCGCCTCGTCGCGCTTTCCGGCATTGGCGGCGGCGCGGCCGCGCTCGAACTCGGCGCGCGCGGCGAGGGCCGGGGGCACAGGAACGGTCGGCAGAGCGGTCATCGTGAGGTCATGGGCCGGGCGAGGCTTGCGGGGTCGAGGGATAGCGTGCCCCCTGAGCCTGCACCCGGTATGGTCAGCAATCGGTTAAGACCGGTGCTCTAAGCTACGGCATCGCCCCCAACGCGCCGCTCGCTTTACAGGCCGCGCGGTTCATGGCAAGCATCGGCCCGCATGGAGTTCATCCTATACTTCAAGGGGATTTTCGTCGGTTTCCTGATCGCTGCGCCGGTAGGACCCGTCGGTATCCTCTGCGCCCAACGGACCCTGCAGATCGGGCTTCTGGCCGGGCTCGTCTCGGGGCTCGGTGCGGCCATTGCCGACACGATCTTCGGCGCCGTGGCGGCGTTCGGGTTGACCTTCATCGCCCAGTATCTGCTGGAGAACGAAGCGCTGATGCGGCTCATCGGCGGACTGCTGCTGGTCGGCATCGGCGTGGAGACGATGCTGAAGAAGCCGGTTCGCATACAGTCCGACAATCTGCCCAAGGCGCACCGCTACGCCGCGAGCTTCTTCCGCACCTTCATGCTGACCATCACCAACCCGATCACCATCATGGCCTTCGGGCCGGTCTTCGTCGCCGCCAATGCGGTGGTCGAGGAGGGCAACCTGGTGCAGGCCTGGGCGCTGATCCTCGGCGTCTTCTCCGGCTCGTCGCTCTGGTTCTCGATGCTGTGCAGCGGCGTGCATTTGGGGCGCCACCACCTGAACGACCGGCGCATGCGCTGGATGAACCGGATCTCGGGCATCGTCATCGTCTTCTTCGGCGCGATGGCGGTGGCGAGCCTGACCCCGGTCGGCAAGCAGCT
>CAZBRE010000185.1:0-7769 GCA_964494065.1 uncultured Alphaproteobacteria bacterium | reverse complement strand
GCAAGGCCGACTTCGCCGCGCTCGACTTTCCCTTTGGCGACAAGACGCCGGCCCCGGCGGAGACGATAGAAGTGGCGCCGGGCGTGCATTGGCTGCGGATGCCGCTGCCCGCCGCACTCGACCACATCAATCTGTGGCTGCTCGAGGACGGCGACGACTGGGTGATCGTCGACACCGGCTTCGCCAACGACGAGACGCGCGCGCTCTGGCGCACGCTCTTCAAGGAGCAGATGGGCGGGCGGCCCGCGCCGCGCATCATCGTCACGCATTTCCATCCCGATCATTCGGGCCTCGCCGGCTGGCTCTGCGAGCAGCACGACGCGCAGTTGTGGATCAGCCGCACCGAATGGCTGATGCACAAGATGCTGATGTTCGACGATGCCGGCCGAAATTCCGGCTTTCAGGCCGAGTTCTACCGACTGAACGGGCTCAATGCCGGCGACGCCTACAAGATGGTGAAGCGCGGCAACGCCTATCAATGGGTCTCGGTCGAGGCGCCGCACGATTTCCATCGCCTCACCGACGGCGAGGAATTCGACGTGGGCGGGCGCAGCTGGCGCGTCATCGTCGGCACCGGACACGCCCCGGAGCATGTCTCGCTCTTCTGCGAGGAGCTCCGCGTGCTGATCTCGGGCGATCAGATCCTGCCCCGGATCACGCCCAACATCACCCTGCCCGGCAGCCAGCCGACGACCAATCCGCTCGACGACTATCTCACCTCGATCGACCGCTTCCGACAGCTGCCCGAAGACACGTTGGTGCTGCCCTCGCATATCCTGCCGTTCCAGAGTCTCCACAAACGGGTCGAGCAGCTGCAGCGCCATCACGCCGACCGGTTGGGCGAGATCCTGGACGCCGTCGACCGGCCGATGACGGCAGCCGAGGTGATCCCGGTCATGTTCGGCGCCAACCGCGATTTCGGCTTGTTCGAGCGCGGCTTCGCGATGGGCGAGGCGCTGGCCCATCTGGCCTATCTCGAAAAGCAGGGCCGGCTGCGCCGGAGCCAGGATTCCGACGGACTTTTCCGCTACGCGCCGGCCGTTTCGTGAGGCCGACGCGCCGCGGCGAGACCGATTGCCCTAAGATTAGGCAACTAAGGGCCTGCGCCCATTCGCGCACCGGATTGTGTTCACGCACCGCTTGATTTCCCGGGTGTATTTGTCTAGCTAGGCACGTCTCTGAGCCAATAAGAGCAACAATATTCAGAGACTTCGGGAGGTTTCGTGTCACGGCGCGGCCCTTTGGGTTTGTGCCCCCGGTTTGCCGGCCCTGGGCTCAAGTCGGAGCCCAAGTATTGGGGGCATGCCGGGCCGTCGATGTCTTCCCGAATATTGATCGGTCGAACGATCCTCGGAGGGAGGGCTGCATGGCGATGCCAGGTGCCAACGACACGTTTCCCAAGCTGCTGGAATACAACGCGGAACACCGCGGCAAGCGGCCGGCGACACGGGTCAAATGGTGGGGCATCTGGCAGGAATACACCTGGTCCGACGTCCGCCAGAATGTGCGCGAAATCGCCTGCGGCTATGCCGCGCTCGGCCTGAAACGCGGCGACAAGGTCTCCGTCGTCGGTGACAACCGTCCCTATCTCTACTGGTCGATGATCGCAGCGCAGGCTTTGGGCGCCGTCCCAGTGCCGGTCTATCAGGATTCGGCCGCCAACGAGCTGCAGTACGTCCTCGATCACGCCGACACCCGGTTCGTGGTCGCCGAAGACCAGGAACAGGTCGACAAGATGTTCGACATCAAGGACCGCTGTCCGAAGCTCGAACGGGTCATATTCGGCGATGCGCGCGGCATGCTGAACTACGACGAGCCCTGGCTGTTCGACATGGAAGAGGTCAAGCGCCTGGGCCGCGAATTCATCGAGAAGAACCCGGATTTCTATGACGCCGAGGTCGCCAAGGGGAGCGGCTCCGACATCGCCATCATCAACTACACCTCGGGCACCACGGGCCAGCCCAAAGGCGTGATGCTGAGCTTCGACAACGTCATCAAGATGGCCGCGCAGGCGGTCGAGTTCGAGGGCATCAACGACCGCGACGAGATCCTCGCCTATCTGCCGATGGCCTGGGTGGGCGACGCCGCCTTCTCCATGGCGCAGTCCTATATCGCTGGCTTCTGCGTCAACTGCCCGGAAAGCGCTGGCACGGTGCTGCAGGATCTGCGCGAGATCGGCCCGACCTATTTCTTCGCGCCGCCGGCGATCTTCGAGAACCTGCTGACCACGGTGCGCATCCGCATGGAGGACGCCGCCTGGTTCAAGCGCAAGCTCTTCGACTACTACATGAAGCTGGCGCGCAAGGTCGGCATCAAGATCCTCGACGGCGAGCCGGTCTCCTTGTTGGACCGCCTCAACTACAAGCTGGGCGGTCTTGTTATTTACGGCCCGCTGAAGAACACCCTCGGGTTCAGCCGCGTGCGCCTGGCCTACACGGCCGGCGAGGCGATCGGCCCGGACATCTTCATCTTCTTCCGCTCGATGGGCATGAACCTGAAGCAGCTCTACGGCCAGACGGAATCGAGCGTCTTCATCACCATCCAGGAAAACGGCGGCGTGCGCTCCGATACGGTCGGCGTTCCGATCGACACCGTCGAGCTCAAATTCGCCGAGAACGGCGAGGTGCTGTTCCGCAGCCCCGGCGTGTTCCAGGAGTACTACAAGAACCCCGAGGCGACGAAAGAGACCAAGACCGAGGACGGCTTCGTCCATACCGGCGACGCCGGCTTCCTCGACGACGAGGGCCATCTGCGCATCATCGACCGCGCCAAGGATGTCGGCCGCATGAACGACGGCACGATGTTCCCGCCCAAGTTCATCGAGAACAAGCTGAAGTTCTTCCCCTTCATCAAGGAAGCCGTCGCCTTCGGCCACGAGCGCGAGATGGTCACCGCGATGATCTCGATCGACCTCGAGGCGGTTGGCAACTGGGCCGAGCGCAACGGGATCGCCTATGGCGGCTATCAGGATCTGGCGGCGCGGGACGAGGTCTACGACCAGATCCAGGCGAATGTCGAGCAGGTCAACAAAGACCTCGCCGAGGACTCCAATCTCGTCGGCACCCAGATCCAGCGCTTCGTGCTGCTGCACAAGGAACTCGACGCCGATGACGGCGAGCTGACGCGCACCCGCAAAGTGCGCCGCCGCTTCATCGCCGAGAAATACGACCAGATCATCAACGCCCTCTATTCGGACGCCGAGCACGTCAAGGTCGAGGCGCAGGTGACCTTCGAGGACGGCCGGACCGGGATGGTCAATGCGGATCTTCAGATCCGCAACGCGAAAACAGCAGAACCCGCGGCCGATACGGCCCAGAAAGCGGCATAAGCGAGCATGACACCACCCAATGAAGCGATGACCGAAGCCAAGCCCGAGAACGTCACCGCTGCCCCGAGCGGCGACAATGTGCCGGCAAAGAAAATCGGCGACGTCGTCCTCAAGGCCGAGAACATCAGCCTCTCCTTCGGCGGCGTTCGGGCGATCTCCAATGTGAGCTTCGAGATCCGCGAGCACGAGATCCTCGCCATCATCGGACCCAACGGCGCCGGCAAGACCTCGATGCTCAACTGCATCAACGGCTTCTATCAGCCCCAGGAAGGCACGATCACCTACCGCGGCGTCACCCGGAACCAAATGCGGCCCTACGAAGCGGCCAATTCCGGCATCGCACGAACCTTCCAGAACGTTGCTCTGTTCGCCGGCATGAGCGTGCTCGACAACATCATGACCGGGCGCATTTTGAAGATGCCCGGCGTGATTCGTCAGGCCGCCGATCGGCTCTCCGACGGCCCCGGCGCCATCGGCAGCGTGATGCGGGCGCATCGCGAGAGCAGGGCGGTTCAGATTGCAGCGCTGCCGGTGAGCTGGATCCCGCGCACGGTGATCGGGTTCGGCGATTTTCTGCTCGAGGCGCTCTACAAGGGTCCGGCGCAGAAGGACGAAATCGAGAACCGGATCTTCGTTGAGAAGATCATCGAGTTCATGAACATCCAGGCGATCCGACGGGTGCCCGCTGGGCGGCTGCCCTATGGCCTGCAGAAGCGCGTCGAGCTGGCCCGCGCGCTCGCGGCCGAGCCGCATCTCCTGCTGCTCGACGAGCCGATGGCCGGCATGAACGTCGAGGAGAAGGAGGATATGTGCCGCTTCATCCTCGACGTGAACGACGAATTCGGCACCACGATCGCGCTGATCGAGCACGACATGGGCGTGGTCATGGACATCTCCGACCGCGTGGTGGTGCTCGACTACGGTCGCAAGCTGGCCGATGGGTCGCCCGATGAGGTGCGCGGCAACCAGGATGTTATCGACGCCTATCTGGGCGTCCCGCACGACGAAGAAGACGCAGAGTAAGCAAGCTAGGACCGGTTAGCGAACGACCCGGGAGTACCGCGCATCATGAGCGCTATCGCAGTGAAGACCATGTGGCAGCTACGCGGGGCCAAGCCCGCGGCCTATCTGATCGCCGCCGCGGTGATCATTTTCGTCATCTTCGAGATCCACGCCGCCGAAGCCCTGCCGGAATGGCTCGTCGGCCTCGTCGTCGATCCGCTCAGTTACATGTGGGACCGGCCGATGGATCTGGTGCAGGCGTTCATCGACGGCTCCATGGCGGGCTTGATGTATTCGCTGGTCGCGCTCGGTTTTGCGCTGATCTACAAGGCCTCCGGCGTCTTCAACTTCGCCCAGGGCATCATGGTCGTGTTCGCCGTGCTGGCCATGATCAGCCTGGAAAAGGGCTATAACCTCAATCTGTGGTGGTTCTTCGGCATCGGCCTGGTCGTCGCGGGCGCGATTCTGCTGACCGGCAAGGTCAAGACCCCGGTGAAGGCCCGCACGGGCGCCGGAACCATCGTCGTCGGCATCGTGCTTGCGATCATCACCGCGGTCTTCGGTCTGAAGACCTTCATCTCGATTTCGATGAATGTCTGGCTGGCGATTCCGGTGACCATCGCGATCATGGTCGGCCTCGCCTATCTGGTGGAGCGCCTCGTGTTGCGGCCGATGGTCGGGCAGGAAGAGATCATCCTGTTCATGGCCACGATCGGGCTTTTCTTCTTCCTGGAAGGCTTCGGCGAGACGATCTGGGGCGGCAACAACCAATCGGTGCCGGCCGCCGCGCTCGGGATCGCCAAAGGCCCGCTGCACCTGTTCGGCGGCAATCTGAAAGGCGGGTTGACCCTGCAGAAGACCGACCTCACGGCCGCGATCTGCTCGGCGGTGATGGTGATCCTGCTCGCGGTCATGTTCCAGAAGACGCCGGTGGGCCGCGCGCTGCGCGCCGTGGCCGACGATCACCAGGCCGCGATGTCCGTGGGCATTCCCCTGAATGCGATGTGGGTGGTCGTGTGGTCGGTTGCCGGCGTCGTGGCCCTTGTGGCCGGGATCTTCTGGGGGATCTCCGGCGGCGCGGCAAGCTTCGCGCTCGCGATCATCGCGCTGAAAGCCTTGCCGGTGCTCATTCTCGGCGGATTTACCTCCGTGCCCGGGGTGATCGTCGGCGGCTTCATCATCGGCGTCGGCGAGAAGATCGCCGAGCTCTATTGGGGCGACTTCCTCGGCGGTTCGATCGAGGAGTGGTTCGCCTATGTGCTGGCGCTGGTGATCCTGCTGTTCCGGCCGCAGGGTCTGTTCGGCGAAAAGATCATCGAGAGGGTCTGAGCCCATGCTTTACCGCGAAGCCGGACAGTACAAGACGAGCTACACGGCCGATGCCGCCGTCTTTCCGATCCTGCAGGACAAGATTGCGATCGCGCTCATGATCCTGGTCGCCTACGGCGTCGTGCCGCTGATTGCCAGCTCGTACTGGTACGAAGTGATCCTGCTGCCGGTCTGCGTCTTCGGCCTGGCGGCGCTGGGCCTGAACGTGCTGACCGGATATGCCGGCCAGATCTCACTCGGCACCGGCGGGTTCATGGCGGTGGGCGCCTACAGCACCTACAAGCTCCACCAGTTCATGCCCGACGTGAACATCCTGATCGTGATTCTGATCTCCGGGCTGTTCGCCGCGGCCTTCGGTGTCCTCTTCGGCATCCCGAGCCTGCGCATCAAGGGCTTCTACCTCGCCGTGGCGACGCTGGCCGCGCAGTTCTTCCTCGAATGGCTGTTCCAGACCGTGGGCTGGTTCACCGACTATTCGACCTCGGCCACCATCGCGGCGCCGCCGACAAAGCTCTTCGGCATCGACATCATGGGCCCGAAAACGGCGGCCGAGACGAAGTATCTGATCTGCCTGACCTTCCTGATCGTCTTCTGCGTCATCGTGAAAAACCTGACGCGCAGCCGGATTGGCCGCTCCTGGATGGCCATACGCGACTTCGATATCGCCGCCGAGCTGATCGGCATCCGGCCGATGCGCACCAAGCTGCTGGCCTTCGCGGTGAGCTCCTACATCATCGGTGTCGCGGGCGCGCTCTATGCCTTCTACATCCTGGAGAACGCCGAGGCCGAAGGTTTCGACATCCTGCTGGTCTCCTTCCCGATCCTCTTCATGGTGGTGATCGGGGGGCTCGGGACCGTGATCGGATCGATCTTCGGCGCCATCTTCATCACCCTGGTGCCGGTTCTGATCGACAACGTTCCCGACGCCTTCGGGCTCAGCATTCCGTCGCATGTCGTCCAGCACATCCGTTTCATGGTGTTGGGCATCGCGATCATCTTCTTCCTGATCGTCGAGCCCCACGGACTCGCCAGGCTTTGGCAGATCGGGAAGGAGAAACTGCGCCTATGGCCGTTCCCGCACTAGCCATGGGCGGGAGCGCATGAATGGGCGAACCCCTTTGATCATGCGGGGATTTCGCCTTGCGATCGACCACGAGGTCCGATTGCCTGGCTTGGGGCCACTGTGTAGAGTCCAGTGAGTGCATGCGAATGCCGACAAGCAACCGATGTTTCGCTCAATAGGGAGGATTCGAATGAATCTCAAGAAACTAACATTAGGAATCGCCGCCAGCGCCGCGATCGCCGCGCCGATGGCGGCAACGCCGGCCTCGGCCGACGTGTTCTTTCCGATGCTGACTTATCGCACCGGTCCGTTCGCGCCGAACGGCACGCCGATCGCCAACGGCTTCCGCGATTGGTACACGCTGCTCAACAACCGCGACGGCGGCATCGAAGGCGTGAAGATCCAGTTCGAAGAATGCGAGTTCGGCTACAACACGGCCAAGGGCGTGGAGTGCTATGAGCGGCTGAAGTCGAAACACGGCACCATGATGATGGTGGCACCGTTCTCGACCGGCCTGACCTACAAGCTCGTCCCGAAAGCGCCGATCGACAAGGTTCCGATCCTCTCCATGGGCTACGGCATGAGCGCCGCGGCCGACGGCCGCTACTTCCCCTGGGTCTTCAATTTCCCGATGACCTATTGGAGCCAGGCCACCGGCATCATCAAGTATATCGGCGCCCAGTCGGGCGGGATGGCCAAGCTCAAGGGCAAGAAGATCGGCTTCATCTATCTGGAGTCATCCTACGGCCGCGAGCCGATCCCGGTCTTCGAGGCGCTCGCGAAGCGCTATGGCTACAAGCTCCGCACCTATTCGGTGCCGGGCAAGTCGATGGCCGACCAGCGCTCGCAGTGGCGCAAGGTCGTGCGCGGTCGCGAGGACTGGATGATCATGTGGGGCTGGGGCCAGATGAACTCGACGGCCATCCAGCGTGCGTCGGAAGTTGGCTTCCCGGTCAACAAGTTCATCGGCGTCTGGTGGTCGGGCTCTGAGTCCGACGTGGTGCCGAACGGCAAGGCCGCGATCGGCTACCGTGCGGCAACGCTGCA
>CAZBRE010000184.1:0-7822 GCA_964494065.1 uncultured Alphaproteobacteria bacterium | reverse complement strand
CGAATCGGGCGCGATCCTGCTCTATCTCGCCGAGAAGAGCGGCAAGCTGCTGCCCAAGGACTGGCACGGGCGCTGGGAAACCACGCAGTGGGTGATCTGGCAGGTATCGGGTCTCGGACCCTACGGTGGCCAATGCCTTCATTTCCGCGACTTCGCACCTGAGAAGGTGCCCTACGCGATCGACCGCTACACGCGCGAGGCGAGCCGGCTCTACGCCGTCCTGGATCGCCAGCTCAAAGGCCGCGATTACGTGACCGGGACCTTCTCGATCGCCGATATCGCGGTCTATCCCTGGGTCTTTCCCCACGCGCGCATGGCGCAGGACCTGGACGATTTCCCCGAGCTCAAGCGCTGGTTCGAGGCGATGTCGGAGCGCGCTTCGGTCAAGGACGCCTACGCATACGCCAATGCCCTCGAACGCACGCCCATCGACAACGACGAGGCGCGCAAGCGTTTGCTGTTCCAGGACGCCGAGATGATCCGAGCGGCGGGCTAGCCCTCTGTGAGACGAGCGCCGTCAGGATTTCCGGTCACCCACCTCAGCCGCCACGATGCACGCGACAGCTGCCTTCACCGATTCCAATAGTTCGAATTTCGCACTAGAAAGGCATGCCATGAGTGCGCGCGAACGTCGTCGCCGACTGCGCTTCGGCCTGTCAACGCTGCTCGGCTTCGGCCGGCGCGGCTTCTTCATTCCCTATCGCCATGCCGATGGTGTGACGCCGGCCGGGTCGCGCCCGCGCTATGCCGCGATCTCAAACGTATTCCGGGCGCAAGAAGGTGCATTCGGCGCCGTGCTCCACACCATCGAAGGGTTCGGCGCGGATCTCTTCGGCATCGGTGCGCAATCGAGCGAAGCCGAGGGGCCGCGCCCGGCGCCGCGGTTCGATCAGAGCTGGTTTCCGCCGCTCGACGCCGCCGCGGCCTACGCCCTGGTCCGCGACCGCAAGCCCGCGCGGATTGTCGAGGTGGGATCGGGGCATTCGACGCGGTTTCTCGCCCGCGCCGTCCATGACGGCGGGCTGCAAACCTCGATCACCACGTGGGACCCGGCCCCGCGCGCCGTGCTCGACGGGCTCACGGCCGGCGGCAGGCCCGTCGAGTGGATCCGCGCCACGGTGCAGGAAGCCGGCCATGGCATCGCCGACGAGCTCGAGGCGGGCGACATCCTTTTCATCGACTCAAGCCACATCCTGATGCCCGGCTCCGACGTCGACATTCTCTTCAATCACGTCCTGCCGATGCTGCCCGCGGGCGTGATCATCCATATCCACGACGTCTTCCTGCCCGACGACTATCCCGCCGACTGGGACTGGCGCGGCTATAACGAGCAGCTCGGCGTCATTCCCATGCTGCTCGGTGGCGCCTGGACGCCGCTCTTCGCCAGCCACTATGTCGAGACGCGGATGACCGCACCGCTTGCCGCGACCCTGATCGCCCGCCTGCCCAACCCCGAAAGCGCCCCCTGCACGAGCCTCTGGCTGCAGAAGGCGTAAGCGGCGCATGGTCGAGAGCATCTTTTTCGACGAGATCGAGCCGGGCCACCGGTTCACCTGCGGGAGCCATCTGATCGACAAGGCGCATATGCTGGCCTTCGCGCTGGAATGGGACCCCATGCCGATCCATGTCGACGAGGCAGCGGGCCGCGCCACCTTCGGCAGCATCACGGCGTCGGGTCTCTATGTGCTGGCGATCAAACAGCGTCTCCTGCCCACCTCGCCGGTCAATGCCGACGCGGTCATCGTTTCCTTCGGCTACGACGAGCTGCGCTTCCTGAAGCCCGTGCGGCCTGGCGACACGCTGACCCTGTCCATGGAATGCGTGGAGAAGCGGGCCTCGCGCTCGCGCCCCGAGGCGGGCATCGTCACCGTCCGCCTTGAGCTCGCCAACCAGCACGGTGAGGTGGTGATGAGCCACCTCGACACGGTTCTCCTGCGGAAACGCCCAGCCGAGCGCGACGATGGTGACGGCTAGATCGGGTCGCATTTAGGCCGGATCAATTTTTGATCCGGCCTAAATGCGTGAATCCGATCTAACTATTTGATAATAGAGCAGATTCACGTGATTAGGTCGAATCAAGAAGTGATTCGACCTAATCACGACCTGCTCTAGGGCGACGCAACGATAGGCGGCATCAGGAAACGGCGAGCCGGTCCGCGCCGGCAACGATGTCGGCAAGCAATTCCGACACCCGTGCCGGTTCCTCCCGGCCATAGCCGCAATAGTGCGCGACGCCGAATTCGGGCAGGAACTTGCGCGCCGACGTTGCGCGCCGGACCATCGCCTCGATCCCGTCCGCCAGCTCCAGCCCGAGAAAGATCTTGGCCTCGCCGACATCGAGGTCTTCGAGCGGCTTGAAGAACGCGTCGCCGGCGTCACGCATCGCGGGCAGGTGAAAGAAGTCGACGCGCCTGGGCGTATTCACGGTCAAAGCATTGGCGAGGCGCACGCAGAAGCCGATGTCCTCGAGCTCCGTCATAGGCCAGCCGCCCCAGGTGCCGTAGCAGATGTGGTAGCCCATCAGCACCGCCTCCGGGATCGCATCCGTCATCGGCGCCAGATAGTCCTTCGAGGTGTATTTCTCGAAGCGCTCTTCATAGGAGAGCGTCCCGGTGCCGGGGTCGCCGTCCAGATATTTGTCCCTGGCCCCCAGGATATCGAGCAGCTCGGAACAATAATCCCATTGGATCACCAGATCGTCGGCGGGCACGTGCCGCAGGATCTCCTGGATGTCGGAGCGAATGGCGCGCTCGTAGGCGCGGATCACCACCGGGTGATCGGCCGGGTCGGGAAAGAAGCCGACCGTGCCGGCGCGCGTACATGGGAGCGAGACCTGGAAGCGAATGTCCGGGGCAATATCGCCCGCCGCCCGCAATGTCTTGAAGGTCTCGTATGACCGGATGGCTTCCTTACCATAAGGCAGATCCAAGGTCGTTTCGGTCACGCCGGGCTTCAGCCTGTAGGTGCTCCGGGTCGCCTTCATCTCCTCCGGGTCATGGCTCGTCGGGCTCTTCACCTCATCCGGCGGAACCACGCGGATCGGATCGAGATCCGGGTTCTTCGAAAAGGTCATGCCCGGCAGCCCCTGGATCCAGTTCGTGCGCGGACCGATCTCGCCATCCGGTAGGGCGTAGGCATGAGCGCCGAGCGACCGGGCGCAGGTCCCCATGACCTCCTCGACAGTGTCGAACGGCACGCTACCGACCAGAAGCACGTCTCCGATCTTGGACGACATCGATTGACCCCCGACAGATATTGTCTTGCCCGCAGCCGCATGATGGTCTGCCCGGTGCAACGAAGCAACAACCGGACGCCCTTTTGGTCCAAACGAAAAGGGGCGGGTCCAGGACCCGCCCCTCGGCATCGAACCGGTACGTTCGATTAGACGCTGTAGTACATCGCGAACTCGATCGGATGCGGCGCCATCTCGAAGCGCTGGGTCTCCTCGATCTTGAGGTCGATATAGGCGTCGATCTGATCGTCGGTGAAGACGTCGCCCTTCTTCAGGAAATCGCGGTCCGCGTCGAGCTCCTCGCAGGCCTGGCGCAGCGAGGCGCAGACCGTGGGAATGTCGGACAACTCTTCCGGCGGCAGATCGTAGAGATCCTTGTCCATCGGATCACCCGGATTGATCTTGTTCTGGATCCCGTCGAGGCCCGCCATCAGCATCGCCGAGAAGGCGAGATAGGGGTTCGACGAGGCATCCGGGAACCGAACCTCGACGCGCTTGCCGTTGGGCGAGGTGGCGAACGGAATGCGGCACGACGCCGAGCGGTTGCGCGCCGAATAGGCCAGCAGCACCGGCGCCTCGAAACCAGGCACGAGACGCTTGTAGCTGTTGGTCGTGGGGTTGGTGAAGGCATTGAGGGCACGGGCGTGCTTCATGATGCCGCCGATATAGTGCAACGCCGTCTCCGAAAGATCGGCATAGCCCGAGCCGGCAAAGGTCGGCTTGCCGCCTTTCCAGATCGACTGGTGGACGTGCATGCCCGAGCCGTTGTCGTCGAAGACCGGCTTGGGCATGAAGGTCGCGGTGAGGTTGTTGGAGGCCGCGACCATGTGGACCACCCACTTGTAGATCTGCATGGCATCGCCCTGGCTCACCAGCGGGCCGAACTTGATGCCGAGCTCGTGCTGGCTGGGCGCCACTTCGTGGTGATGCTTTTCGGTGTCGACGCCCATGGCGCGCATGACGCTGACCATTTCCGCGCGCACGTCGCTCATCGAATCGACCGGCGGCACCGGAAAGTAGCCGCCCTTGATGGCCGGCCGGTGGCCCATATTGCCGCTCGGCATCTCGTTGCCCGAGGAGTAGGGGCCTTCCTGGGACTCCAGCTTGTAGAAGGTGTGGTCCATGGTGACTTCGAAGCGCACGCTGTCGAACATGAAGAACTCGGCTTCCGGCCCGAAGAAGGCGGTGTCGCCGATCCCTGTCGACTGCATGTAGGCTTCGGCGAGCTTCGCCGTGGAGCGCGGGTCGCGGTTATAGGGCTGGCCCGTCGACGGCTCGTGGATGTCGCAGAAGAGGATGAGCGAGGTCTGCTCGGCGAACGGATCGATCACCGCCGACGTGGCGTCGGGGATCAGCGTCATGTCCGATTCGTTGATCGCCTTCCAGCCGGCGATCGACGAGCCGTCGAACATGATGCCGTCCTTGAAGGTGTCTTCCTCGATCGTGGCCACGTCCTGGGCGGTGTGCTGCCACTTTCCGCGCGGATCGGTGAACCGCAGATCGACGTATTTGACGTCGTTGTCCTTGATGGCCTTCATCACGTCGGCCGGGGTCTTGCAATTGAGTGACATCCTCTCCTACCTCCTTCGCTCCAGAAGCATTCAATTCATCAACAAATCGGGCGCCGCCACCCATGCCGGGCCGCGGCACCACATCCTCGGGGGAACCTGTTGGACCGTGTCGGCCATCAGCGGATACCCCCGGTTCGCGCTGATTGCCATATACGAGCCGCTCGGGCGCGTCGCCTCAAATCGCCTCCGCGCCCTTCTCGCCGGTCCGGATACGGATCGCCTCCTCGACGGGCGAGATGAAGATCTTGCCGTCGCCGATGCGGCCGGTCTTGGCGGCGTTGAGGATGGCCTCGACCGCGCCGTCGACCTGTTCGTCCTCGATCACCAGCTCGATTTTCACTTTGGGCAGGAAATCGACGAC
The DNA here is from genome assembly GCA_964494065.1 of uncultured Alphaproteobacteria bacterium. Classification (GTDB taxonomy): domain Bacteria; phylum Pseudomonadota; class Alphaproteobacteria; order JAPULJ01; family JAPULJ01; genus DATKZM01. Next base: position 2,658 of record CAZBRE010000184.1, on the reverse strand, counting down.
GTATTCGGCGCCGCGATAGAGCTCCGTGTGGCCCTTCTGGCGCCCGAAGCCCTTGGCTTCGGTGACGGTGATCCCCTTCAGGCCGATCTCGTTGAGCGCGTCTTTCACCTCGTCCAGCTTGAACGGCTTGATGATGGCTTCGATCTTTTTCATGAGCTTTCCGCCGGACCTCCGAGCTTTGCCGCCATTTCCGTACCGCGCGGGCTTTGCCAAACCGGGCGGCATTAACCTTTCGTTCATAAGCACAGAGCGTGCCAGTTCTCCATGGCGCTCAATCGTCGGGAAATAGGCGCGATTTGGGGGAATCTCTATCGGGAAACGAGGCTGGGTTGCTTAAAAAATAGGCGACTGCGTAAAGTTGCGCCACGCACAATTGCCTAATGCTTGCGCAATTCGCACGACCACCTGGGGATCAGACGACCGATTTGATCCGCGTGATCGCTTCTTGAATGTTGGCGGTGGAGTTGGCGTAGGAGATCCGCAGATAGCCTTCGCCGAAGGCACCGAAGCTGGTCCCAGAAACTGTCGCCACGCCGACCTCTTCGAGCAGCAGGTTCTGGAGCTCCCGCGAATCCTTGCCGGTGTCGGTGATGTTGGGGAAGGCATAGAAGGCGCCGCCGGGCTCCACGCAGCGGAAGCCGGCGATCTGGTTGAGCTCCGAAACGGTGATGCGCCGGCGCTCGTCGAACGCCTTGCGCATGGCCTCGACGCTGTCCTGCGAGCCTTCCAGCGCCGCGATCCCGGCATATTGCGTCGCCGCGTTGACGCAGGAATGGCAGTTCACCGCCAGCCGCTCGGCCTTCTCGATCAGCTCCGGCGGCCAAACGCTGTAGCCGAGCCGCCAGCCGGTCATCGCATAGGTCTTCGACCAGCCGTCGAGCAGGATGAGCCGGTCGCGGATCGAGGCGTATTCGAGCAGGCTCACATGAGGCCGGCCGTCATAGAGCAGGCGCGAATAGATTTCGTCCGACAGCACCGCCGCCTGGGGAAATTCCTCCAGGCCGGCGACGAAACGGTCGAGCACCGGGCGCGGCACCACGCCGCCGGTCGGATTGGCCGGGCTGTTGAGGATGATGAGCCGCGTACGCTCGTTGACCTGTTCCAGCACCTCCTCGGCATCGAAAGCGAAATCGTTCTCTTCCTTGAGGCGGATCGGCACCGGCTTGGCGCCGGTGAAGTTGATCATCGACTCGTAGATCGGAAAGCCGGGGTTCGGATACATGATCTCCGCCCCGGGCTCGCCGAACATGAGGCAGGCGAAGAACATCGTCACCTTGCCGCCGGGCACGATGAGCACCGTATCGGGATCGACGCTCACGCCGCGATGCGCCTCGATATCCGCGGCCACGGCCTCGCGAAGCTGAGGTATGCCGCGCGCCGGGGTGTAGCCGTGATGGCCGTCCTTCAGCGCCTTGATGGCGGCGTCGACGACATGGGGCGGCGTTTTGAAATCCGGCTGGCCGATGCCGAGATTGATGATGTCCTTGCCCTGAGCGGCAAGCGCATTGGCGCGCGCGAGCACCTCGAACGCGGTCTCGGTGCCCAGCCGAGACATGGCTTTGGCAAGCGTCAGACTCATGATTGATAACCCCCCGTATCCCCGCAGTCAGACTAGGGCGCAAGGGCGCGCGAGGTCAATCGATCGCAGCGCCGAATCACGCCGTCTTGCGGAGAATTCCCTTGCCTGGCGAACGCCACTCCCGTTCTTATGGCGGGCGTGTCTCTCCAGGCTGACCGGAGGCGATCATGTCGTCCGCTCTGCGCTCTGTTCTGGCCAATGCCGCGGTGTTGCTCTTGTTCGCTACCGCAGCCACGCCTGCGTTCGGGCAAAGCCGCGAAGTACCCTACAAGACGTTGCGGGATACCGCCCGCGCGCATGCCGTCGTCGCGGCCTTCGACCGCGGCTCTTTCGAAGCGGCCAGGGCGTCTTATCCGCGCGACGAGGCGGGCGGCACGACGACCGTCGGCACCGGCAACTATCTGCGCTGGAAGATCACCCATCTGTTCCAGAGCGACCGGCGCGTCGATCAGATTGCATTGCCGAATTTCCGCGAGACCTGCGCTCTCACGAAATCGCAATACGGAAACACGGTGGCGTGCCGCCTGAACGCGACAATCGCGGTGAGCCATGACGGACAGACGAGGCGCTTCAACTTCGTCGTCAACCGCAATGTCGGCCGGTTCGTTTTGCCGAAGCCGGGCGAGGACTGGTCGGTGATCTATTCCGGTCTCGCCGCCACGCTCGACGACGTGGTGAAGGGGCTGGCGGTACAGTTGCGGCAGATCGGCGCACTGTAAGTTCGAATTTCGCACCCCACGTTAACGAAATTCTCGATCTCAACACCGCACCTTCCCTCGACAATCGCAGCGAAAGCAGCCACACAGGGCCATGGCGGCAAAGATCCTTCGAAACAAGACGGGCAGGGGACTAGGTAAAGGCGTCGGCACGGGCTCCGAACGCCAGGGACCGCCGTTAGTCGCCGTCAGCGACATCGGCACGCTGCTCGGCCTCGTCGTGCTCCTGCTGCCGGCCTGGATCCTGCCGCGCCGGACCTGGCCGGGCCTGTGCGCCACGCTGTCTCCGGTCATCAGCCTGTTCGAGGGCACGGGCGACGAGGCGCTGACGGCCCGCATCGCGCGCTATTTGGGCGACCGCAA
>CAZBRE010000183.1:6160-7881 GCA_964494065.1 uncultured Alphaproteobacteria bacterium | reverse complement strand
CGCCGGAGACGCATAATGACACAAGCCGCCACGCGCCAGAAGCAGCAGAAGGAGGACCGCGCCGAGGCCTTGCCGCGCTGGGATCTGAGCGCGCTCTACCCCGAGCCGGAGGCACCGGAGTTGACCCGCGACCTCGATCGCGCGGATGGCGAAGCGAAGGAATTCCGCGACCGTTATGCCGGCAAGCTCGCCGCGATGGACGGCGCCAAGCTCGGCGCGGCGGTGGCCGAATTCGAGGCGATCAAGGAGCGGCTCGGCCGCATCGTGAGCTACGCCCAGCTCGTCCATGCGGGCGATATGAGCGACCCCGAGGTCGGCCAGTTCTACCAGTCGATCCAGGAGCGCGTGACCACGATCGACGCCCAGCTCATCTTCTTCACGTTGGAGCTCAACCGGATCGAGGACGCCGAGCTCGACGCCAAGCTGAAGGATCCCGCGCTCGCCGCCTATGCACCCTGGCTCCGCGACCTGCGCGCCGCCAAGCCCTATCAGCTCGACGACGAGCTCGAGCGCCTGCTGCACGAAAAGGACGTGGCCGGACGGCAGGCCTGGGTGCGGCTGTTCGACGAGACGATGGCGGCTTTGCGCTTCCCCGTCGACAGCAAAGAGCTGACCAGCGCCGAAACCCTGCACCTCCTGAGCGACCGCGACGAGACCGTGCGCCGCGCGGCAGCCGAGGCGCTTGGCAAGGTCTTCGCCGGCAACCTCCGGCTCTTCGCGCATATCACCAACACGCTGGCCAAGGACAAGGCGATCGCCGACGACTGGCGCGGCTTCAAGCGGCCGGTTTCCTCGCGCAACCTCGCTAATCTCGTCGAGGACGAGGTGGTCGATGCGCTGGTCGAGGCGACGCGGGCGGCCTATCCGCGGCTCTCGCACCGCTACTACGCGATGAAGGCGAAATGGCTCGGCAAGAAGAAGATGGCGACCTGGGACCGCAACGCGCCCCTGCCTATGGCGGCGGCGCGCGACTATGCCTGGGACGAGGCGCGGCAGACCGTGCTCGACGCCTACAATGATTTCTCGCCCGAGCTGGCCGGGATCGGCAAACGCTTCTTCGAGGCAGACTGGATCGACGCCGGCCCGCGTCCGGGCAAGGCGCCGGGCGCCTTCGCGCATCCGACCGTGCCCTCGGCGCATCCCTACCTGCTGCTCAACTATCAGGGCAAGGCTCGCGATGTGATGACGCTGGCCCACGAGCTCGGCCACGGCGTCCATCAGGTGCTCGCGGGCGACCAGGGCCTGCTGAAGGCGGAGACGCCGCTGACGCTGGCCGAGACCGCGAGCGTGTTCGGCGAGATGCTGACCTTCAAGCGGCTGCTCAAGGCAGCGCCCGACGCGGCGGCGCGCAAAGAGATGCTCGCCTCCAAGGTCGAGGACATGCTGAACACGGTGGTCCGCCAGATCGCCTTCTACGAGTTCGAGCGGCGGGTGCACGACGAGCGCCGCACGAGCGAGCTGCTGCCCGAGCGGCTCTGCGAGATCTGGATGGCGGTGCAGCGCGAAAGCCTCGGCGATGCCTTCGACTACGACGAGGGCTACCGCGTCTTCTGGGCCTACATCCCGCACTTCATCCACGCGCCCTTCTACGTCTATGCCTATGCTTTCGGGGACTGCTTGGTGAACTCGCTCTATGCGGTCTATGAGGGCGCGCAGGAGGGATTTGCGGAGAAGTATCTCGACATGCTGCGCGCCGGCGGCACCAAGCGCCACAAGGAGCT
>CAZBRE010000183.1:1662-6060 GCA_964494065.1 uncultured Alphaproteobacteria bacterium | reverse complement strand
GCTCGAGGCCAACAAGAAGCTCGTCGTCGACTTCTACAACATGATCTTCCTGCAGCATAAGACGGCTGCGGCCTTCAAGCTCTACTCGATCCCGGCCTACAAGCAGCACAACCCCTACGCCGCCAATGGCGCACAGCCGGCGATCGATTTCCTAGCGGGCCGCTTCAAAAAATTCCCCGAAGCCAAGAACGTCATCAAGCGGGTGATCGCGGAGGGCGATCTCGTGGCGCTCCACGTCCATTCGACGATGCATGCCAAGGACCGCGGGCGCGCCATCGTCGACATCTTCCGCGTCAAGGACGGCAAGGTGGTCGAGCACTGGGACGTGATCCAGAAGATCCCGGCCAAGGCGCGCAACGACAATACGATGTTCTGAGCGGGTTCCGTTTCGGCTCAGTGAGGCCGGGCGCGGCGGCGCAGGAGCGTCCGCACCACGGCGAGACGCACCAGCTCGGCGAGCGAGCCGGCGACGAGGCCCCAGAACGGGTCGGCCCATAGCGTGACGCCGGCGGTCACCGCGATCACCGGCCAGCAGGACGGCTTGCAATCGAAGAGCCGCTTGGTGATCGCGAGCTCGCCGGCCGCCACCAGCAGCAGCGCACCAAGCGCCGCGGCCGGGATCGCCGCGATCGCTGCCAGGCCGAGGCCGCCCGGCAGCAGCGCCACGACGAGCAGGGCCAGACCGAGGATCAGTGGCGCCGTGCCGCTGCGCGCGCCGAAGCGGTAATGGGCCGCGAGCCCGCCCGCGCCATGGCACATCGGCAGCGCGCCGAGCGGCGTCAGCACGAGATTCGCCAGGCCGCTGGTGATCGCGAGGCGCCTGGGCGTCACATGCGCCGCCCGCTCGCCGAAATAGTCGCCGGCCACCAGCCCCGTCAGCACGACAGCGTTGGTGAAGGTCAGCGAGATCTGCGGCAGCACGAGGAGCGAGACGCCCTGCTTCAGCTCCGCCAAGGTCGGCAGCGTCGGCCAGGCGGGCAGCGCGGCGAACGACCACCCGGCGGATGCGATCCCGCCCGTGGCCATCTTGGGACTGTCGACGATCTGGGCCAGCAGGACCGCCGCCGCCAGCGCAATGAGCGCCGACGGCGCCCGCGGCATCAGCAAAAGTCCCAGCAACAGCACCAGGATCGCGCCGCCGAAGAGCGGCGCCGGAGCCATGAGATCGAGGCTCACCAGCGCGAGCGCGAGGCCGAGACCGAGCTGCAAGCCGGCCAGCACCGACTGCGGCACCAGCCGCGCCAAGCGCTCGATCCAGCCGGTGAGCCCGAGGATCAGCAGCGCCGCGCCGAGCATGACGCCGCTCGCGGCCAGGGCGGCGGGGCTCATCTGCGTGGTCAGCAGCACCGCGGCGACTGCCTTCATCGGCTGCACCGGGATCGGTAGGCGATAGAAAGCCGCCGTGGCGATGTAGAAGAGCGCAAAGCCGGCCACCACCGGCAGCGGCGCCAGTCCGGCTACGGCGATCGCGCCCAGCATCAGCGGCAGCAGCGTGCCGAGGTCGCCGAGCGCACCGCTCAGCTCGCGCAGGCTGAAGACGAACTTTTCGCCTCTGAATATGGTCATATCGGCCGATCGCTCATTCGTTCGGCGCATTGGGGCCATTTTAGAGCGTCGGGCGCGGCCGGGGCCAGCCTGCTATCTGACGCGCTGTCACGGTGTCAGCACGACGCGGCCGAGGACACGGCCGTCTTCCAGATCCCGGAGCGCCTGCGGAGCCGCATCAAGCGGGCGGGTTTCGTAGGGGATCGGCTCGATCCTGCCGTCCTGTGCCAGGCGGATGAGATCCTTCGTCTGCTGCAGATTGCCGACATAGGAGCCCGTCAGCGTCATTGCCCGGAAGGGGAAGAGCGGCAACGAAATGGTGAGCCCGCCGCCGTAGAGCCCGACGAAGACGACCGTCCCACCTTTGCCGATCCCGCCCATGGCGAGTTCGGCCGAAGCCGGCGCGCCGACGAGATCGATCGCGCCCTTGACCCCGCCGCCGCTGATCGCGACCACCTTGGCCGCCGCGTCGGGCGAGCCGGCATCGACCACATGCGCCGCGCCGGCCTCAAGAGCGGCGGCGCGCTTCGTCGCGTCGAGATCGGTGGCGATGATCGTCGGGTTGCCGAGCGCGCGGGCGATCTTGATCGCCATCAGGCCGAGCCCGCCGGCGCCGACCAGCAGCACATGGTCGTCAGGCGTGAGCGGCGCGAGCTTGCCCAGCGCGTTGAAGACGGTGACGCCTGAGCAGGCGTAGAGGCAGGCGAGCGCCGCAGGAATGCCTTCGTAGTCGATCAGGCAGTCGGCATGGGGGACCAGCACATGGTCGGCGTAGCCGCCCGGGCGGCGGATGCCGATCGAGCGTGGGTTGTCACAGAGGTTCTCGTCGCCCGCCGCGCAGACCGCACAGTCGCCGCAGCCGATCCAGGTGTAGACGAGGCGCTTGTCGCCGACGGCAACGCCGCGCGCCTCGGGACCCAGCGCGACCACCTCGCCCACCACCTCGTGGCCCAGTGTGTGTGGCAGCGTGATCCCGCGCGTGCGCACGTCGACCTCGACGTCGTTCGCCATCTTGAAGACGCCGTGCCAAAGGTGGAGATCCGAGTGGCAGACGCCGCAGGCATCGACCTTGAGCAGCACTTCCGTGCCGACGGGTTCGGGCGTCGCCTCGTCGACGGCTTCGAGCGGCTTGCCGAATTCGGTGATCTTGTAGCTGCGCATCGCTGCCCGCCCTATATGACTGACTTAGAAAGGCCTCGATCGTGCGGCCGATTGAGAGCCTAGCAAGGACGATCGGCGACAAAAAGGAACCTGAATGGCCGACGACAGCGAGACGAACTCCCTGGGCGGGCGCGTGGTGCGCTATGCGCGGGTCGGGCGCGCGGTGGGCGGGCTGGCGGCGCGGGTCGCGGGCGAGCGATATCTGGGCCTCAAGATCGACCGTAGCCGCCATGCGGAAGACCTCAAGGCGGCCTTGGGCGGCCTCAAGGGTCCGCTGATGAAGGTCGCCCAGATCCTGTCGACCATCCCCGATGTTCTGCCGAGCGAATACGCGGCCGAGTTGGCCGAGCTGCAGTCGAACGCGCCGCCGATGGGTTGGCCCTTCGTCAAGCGCCGGATGCGGAGCGAGCTCGGGCCCGACTGGCAGTCGAAATTCGCCTCCTTCGAGCACACGGCCGCGGCCGCCGCCTCGCTCGGCCAGGTGCACAGGGCGACCGATCACGATGGGACGCTTCTGGCCTGCAAGCTCCAATATCCGGACATGGCCTCGGTGGTCGAGGCCGACCTGCGCCAGCTCCGCATCGCCTTCGGCTTGTATGAGCGCTACGACAAGGCGATCTCGACCCAGCACATCCATCAGGAGCTTTCCGCGCGTCTGCGCGAGGAGCTCGACTACGAGCGCGAGGCCAAGCACATCGCGCTCTACGGCGCCATGCTGAAGGGCGAGACGGGCGTGCACGTGCCGGAGGTGCGTCCGGCGCTGTCGACGGGCCGCCTGCTCACCATGAGCTGGCAGGAGGGCACGCCGCTCACCAAGTTCGCCGATGCGCCGGCGGAGACCCGGAACGCGCTTGCCCTCAACATGTTCCGCGCCTGGTACGTGCCCTTCTACGAGTACGGCATCATCCACGGCGACCCGCATCTGGGGAACTACACGGCGCGGCCCGACAACACGATCAACCTGCTCGATTTCGGCTGTATCCGGGTCTTCCCGCCGTCCTTCGTCCAAGGCGTGATCGACCTCTACGCGGCGCTGCGCGACGACGACCGCGACCTCGCCGTCCACGCCTACGAGACCTGGGGCTTCACCAACCTCTCCGACGAAGTGATCGACGTGCTCCATCTCTGGGCCGAGTTCGTCTATGCGCCGCTGCTGGAAAACCGCACCCGCAAGATCCAGGAGGACGAGGCCGGCGTCGTCTACGGCGCGCGGGTGGCGGAGAAGGTGCATGGCGAGCTGCGCCGCCTGGGCGGCGTCGCCCCGCCCCGCGAATTCGTGCTGATGGACCGGGCGGCGATCGGGCTCGGCTCGGTGTTCCTGCGCCTGCATGCCGAGATCAACTGGTACGAGCTCTTCCACGACCTGATCGGCGGCTTCGACGTGGACGCGCTGGCCAAGCGCCAGGCCAAGGCGCTCAAGGACGCGGGCGTGCCGGCGGCGGATTAGGCGCGTTTCTTTTTCTTGTTCAGGTGATAGGTCAGCGCCATGGCGATGCAGTGGCGCAGCGCGTCTTCCGGCAGCTCGTCCGCGGCATCGAGGATGATCGCCCGGTTGCCTTCGAACGCGAGGTCGTCGCGGAAGATCTCGCGGAAAGTGTCGACCAACCGTGTCTGGCAATGGAAGAACATCGCATAGCGGCCTTCATCGGATTTGAGCCGGTCGATGCGGATGGTGGTGCCGCTCTTCGTCTC
>CAZBRE010000183.1:0-1562 GCA_964494065.1 uncultured Alphaproteobacteria bacterium | reverse complement strand
TCATGCGGGCACCGCCGTGCCCCAGTAGTTGAAGTTGGAGAAGTGGAGGATGTTGGGCCCGGGCAGATACATCGTGTCGAGCGTCTCGATCTTGAAGCCGCCCTGCTTCACCAGGGCGGGGATGTCGCGATTGAGGTTGCAGCCGCCGCCGATGCGCTGCCAGATCGGGTTCAAGCGGTTCTGCCAACGCACGACGCCGGCATCGGGGGCAAGGCCGTGCTCGCAGAAGACGAGCCGCCCGCCCGGCTTGAGGACGCGGCGCATGCCTTCGAGCGCTGCGATCACGTCCGGAATGGTGCAGAGCGTGTAGGTGACCAGCACGGTATCCACGCTCTTCTCATCGAGCGGGATTTGCTCGCCGTCCAAGGCCAGCGGTTCGACCGGGAAGGACACGGCCTCGATACGAGGCTTTGCCTTCTCAAGCATCTCCGCCGAGGGCTCCAGCGCGAAGACCCGCTCGACCTTCGCTTCATCGTAGAAGGGGAAATTGAGCCCCGAGCCGACGCCGATCTCCAGCACCTGCCCTTCTGCGAGCGGTACGACCTTCCGCCGTTGGTAGCGCACCGCCTTGTTGCTGCAGGTGGTGTCGATAACCCAGGGCAGGATCTTTCGTTCGTAGAAGCCCATGCGTCCGGAGCGCTTCGGTTTGGCCGGTCCCTCAGTGGCGCTGGCGCATTATAGACCAATCGGATGCGAAGCGTCCGATGCCGGGTGCTAGCGGCATGAGCCCTCGCCGCGGCGCAGCAGGATCGTGCCCCAGGACGAGACCCGCCGTGTGCCGGGTGCAAAGGGCCGGAAACGGTCGCGCGAGGCCCAGCGCCAGGGCACGTCGATCGCCCGCACCCGGCTTTCCGCGTCGGCCGGGGCGAGACCGCTTGCGTTGATGAGGGTGAGCGGCGGCTGCGCGGATTTGGCATCCCTCCTCCGCCAGATGAGCAGACAGCGCCGGCGGCTCGGTAGCCATGGCCGGGCGATGCGGCGGGCACCGCGGACGCTCACCACCGATCCCGGCAGGGCCGCAACGATATTGCCCGCGATACCGACCTCGGTGGCGGTGACCGCGCCGTGCGTGAAGCCCGCTTCGCGCAACCGCTCGGCCAGCCCGTCATAGGGCACGAGATCGGTGCATTTCCGCGAACAGTAGGGCGTGAGATCGATGATGCGCACGCCCGCCTGGACAAGCAGCACGGCGGCGATCGCGATGCCACTGCAACGCAGCCCTACCTTGACCGGCGACATGCGGCGCGCGACCGCCACGAAGACGAAGGGTAACGGCAGCAGGAAAGCCAGAAGAAAGCGCCCGCTCACCCGCTCGACGACGCCGGCCAGCACCCCGACGAAGACGATCACGATCCCCGCCAGCACGACGGCGACGAGCAGGCGCAACATGTCGCTATCGGCCGAGGTGTTTTGATCTGTCGCCGGATCGGTGGACCGGAAAAGAATTCCGACCGCAATCGCTGCGCCCATCGCGAGCAGCGGCACCAAGGCAAAGACGACGATTTGGCTGACGAGCGCCAACACCTCTGCGAGACGCGCGACGAGGCCAGCCGATGGCGCCA
>CAZBRE010000182.1:0-7995 GCA_964494065.1 uncultured Alphaproteobacteria bacterium | reverse complement strand
GGGCGGCAAGCGGACGTTTGTAGGTGGTGCATGTTATGTCCGCTTTGGGCTGCAAAGTGGACACTGCCGGCGCCATGGTCAATGTCCGCTTTTGACCCAAAGCGGACATTCCAGCCTGCATCACAGTTCATCGAAATTCTGACGCAGGACGGTTTACTTCAGCACTCCAGTGATCCAAACGGATCGAACGCGCGTACTCCCCTCTTGTAACCCGGGCAACGTCGGCCCCACCGGCAGTGTCCCGGCACAAGACGCACGCACATCAATCACCCACACTGGAGAATTCTTACATGAAACGCCGCTCATTCCTCGCGACAGCTTCCATGCTCTCGGCAATTGTTCTCGCCGCCCCGGCCGTTCAGGCCGATTCGGCAGGCTACGTCGCCGGCAGCGCAAGAACTGCCTCCAATGCGCCGATGTACCACCAGGAAGCGACGATGGCGAAGGCCGACATCGTCGACACGGCCGTCAAGGCCGGCAGCTTCAACACCCTGGTCGCCGCCATCAAGGCCGCCGGGCTGGTCGAAACGCTGAAGGGCGATGGCCCCTTCACGGTCTTCGCACCCACCGACGCCGCCTTCGCCAAGCTTCCCAAGGGCACCCTGGAGATGCTGCTGAAGCCGGAGAACAAGGCGAAGCTCCAGGCAATCCTCACCTACCACGTCGTCTCCGGGAAGATCATGTCGGGTGAGATCGCCGGCAAGAAGGCGATGGTGAAGACGGTTCAGGGCGGCGAGCTCAATGTCGACGCCACCAAGGGCGTGATGGTCAACGACGCCCAGGTCGTCAAGGCCGACATCGAGACCACGAACGGCGTCATCCACGTCATCGACACCGTCGTGCTGCCGAAGTAACCGAGGCGCACCGCGACCGTTCTCATGGGCCGCCGGCGGTTGGCGCCGGCGGCCCTGCTTTTCGTGACGGTTGCTTTCGAAACACGCAATACAGGGCCGGGCAATGCAGACGGCGCCGACTAGTGACGGAAAGTGCACCTGGATCGTTGGGGCGAGCAGCGGTATCGGGCGCGCCCTGGCGCTGGAGCTGGCAGGCGCCGGGCGCACCGTCGTGGCCTCCGCGCGCCGGGCGGACATGCTGAATGCGTTGGCTTGCGAGGCCGGTCCGTTGGCCGGTTCAATCCATCCGCTCCCCCTCGACGTTACGCAGGCCAAGGCGGTGTCCGCGGCGATCGCGCACATCGAAGCCGAGATCGCACCGATCGACACCGCGGTCCTCTGCGCCGGGACCTACGTCCACGACCGCGCCAACGCGATCAAGGCAGCGCATGTGAAGGGAACCATGAACCTCAATTTCTTCGGCGCCGTGCAGGCGATCGAAACCCTTGTCCCGCGGATGATCGCTCGAGGGGGCGGGCGCATCGTCGCCGTCGCGTCGCTGGCCGGCTATCGCGGGCTACCACATGCGGCGGCCTACGGAGCAAGCAAGGCCGCGCTGATCTCTTATTGTGAATCGTTGCGCCCGGAGCTGATGCGTTCGGGCTTGGTTATGCAAGTCGTCTGTCCCGGCTTCGTCGAGACGCCGCTCACCGACAAGAACGATTTCCCCATGCCGTTCCTCATGCCGGTCGAGGGCGCCGTGCGCGCCATTCTCGGCGGCCTGCGTTCGCGCCGCTTCGAGATCGCCTTTCCGCGCCGGCTCGCCTGGCCTATGAAGCTTCTGCGTATACTTCCCTACCGGGTCTTCTTTGCGATCACCCGCCGCATGGTGAAAGCGCGCTAATGCCGGACGACATGCGGGCGTCGCTGGACGCCTATGTTCGCTTCTACGAGACATTGACGCCCGAGACGACCGGCACGCTGTCATCGCTGGTGACGCCTGACGTGCTGTTCCGCGATCCGTTCAACGACGTGCAGGGCGTGGAAGCCTATGAACGGGTTCTGACGAAGATGTTCCAAGACCTGGACGCGCCCAAATTCGAGGTGCGCCACGCGGTGTTGGACGGCGAAGTCGGCTTCCTCAAATGGCAGCTGGTCTATCGTGGCAAGCGTAGCCGCGAGCGCCGCATCGTCGGCATGAGTGAGCTTCGCTTCAATGAGGACGGCCGGGTCGCCCGGCATGTCGATTATTGGGATGCGGCATCGCAGCTCTATGAAAGCGTGCCGCTACTTGGTTTCATTTTGCGTCTGATCCGGCGGCGCCTCGCGGCCTGAGGCCCCAACATCAAAGGCGGCTGCCGACCGGCTCGTTCAGCGTGACCGGCTGGGCGGTCGCGGTTTCGGACGCCTATGGATCCTTGCTCCCTTGCGCCAGAGGCGGAGCGCCTCGAAGTGGATCGCGCCGATCACCTTCAACGTCATCAGCGGATAAAGGAAAAACGCCTGTAACACCATGGCGGGTGCAAAACAGCGGCGCTCGCCGTTCTGGGCTGCGACCATCACCGGTCCCTCGCCGTCCTCCTCGCGGATCGATATCGCCAGCCGCGCATCCGGCGCGCGCAAGCGGAAGATGTAGCGTCCGGCCAATGCAATGAACGGTGAGACATGAAACGCTTTGGTGCAGGACTGCGCGATCGTGTGATCGGCGTCAGTGGGCCGAACGAGGATGAGATAGCTGTGCCGCTCGCCGAAGGTGTTCGCGACTTCGTAGAGGATCGCGCGCAGGCGTCCATCGGCGTGGTGGCAAAACCAGATCGACAGCGGATTGAAGACGTAGCCCAGCATGCGCGGGAAACAGAGCAGCCGGACCGGCCCGCCGGCGATGTCGATGCCCGCGCCGGCCAGCCGCGCTTCTATCCAGGGTCGGAGCGGGCTGCCGTCCCGGGGCCCATGGTCACGGTCATGAAAGCTCATCAGGTTGAAGCAGTTATGGCCGAAGAAGCGCAGCCGCCCGAGAACCTCCAGCTCGTCTAGATCGATGAGGCAGGAAAAGACCCGATAGGCGAATCGGTGACGCACCGGCCGCAGGCGGCGATGCATCACGGCGCCGAAGTAGAAGCACGACTGAAGGGCGCGGCGGTTCATGCGGCGACCTGCATGCCAGAACGCGCAGCGGGAATTGCCGGCGTCGCAATGTGGGCGGCCGGGCTCACCTCAACGACTTCATCGGCCCAAGGCGAAGGCGTGCCAAGCGCCGCCGCGACAGCGAAGCCGGCGCTAAGCGCATCCTCGTGAAATCCGTGGCCGCAATAGCTGCCGGCGAACCAGGTACAGTTACGCCCCTGTATCTCCGGCAAGGCCGCCTGCGCGGCGAGCGCCGCGGCGTCGAAGCTCGGATGGTCGTAGTCGAAGCGTCGCAGCACGCGGGCGGGATTCGGCTCGTGGATCGGGTTGAGCGAAACAAAGAGCGGCTCGGGCGTGCGCAAATTCTGCAACCGGTTCATCCAGTATGTCACCGAAGCGCTCGATGCCTGCGGTTCGTCCCGGCGGCTCATATAATTCCACGCCGACCAAACCCCTCGCCGTCGCGGCATCAGCCTACCGTCGGTGTGTAACACCGCGTGATTCTTTTCGTAGCGGAACGCGCTCAGCACGCGCCGTTCCTCGTCGCTCGCACCGGCACCCAGAAGCGCCAGAGATTGGTCCGCGTGGCCGGCAAGAACAATCTCGTCGAAGGTTTCCGTTCGCCCTTGGCAATCGGTGAGCGACACGCCAAGCCGTGTTCGCTCGATCGCCACAACCCGCCGGCCGGCATGAACCCGGTTGGAGAAGGGTGTGATCAGGCGCCTCACATATTCCCGTGCACCGCCTGTGACCGTCCGCCAGCATGGCCGACCGGCAAGGTCGAGCAGCCCGTGATTTGCACAAAAGCGCAAGAAGCTCAGCGCCGGAAACTCCAGCATCCGCGCTGGCGAGGTCGACCAGATCGCCGCCCCCATCGGCAGGATGTGATGCTCGACGAACGCTGGCGAATAACCGCCGTGGCGTAGACAGTCCCCGAGGCTCCAGGATGGATCGGCGGTTCTCAGCAATGCCGGCGCGGCGCGGTAAAAGCGCAGGATGTCGCGCGCGATGCGCCATACATCCGGGCGGGCAATGTTGCTCGGATTGTCCAGAAAAAGTCCGCGCGTCGAGCCACGATACTCGATCTGTCCGTCTTCGGCCGACACGGCAAACGTCATCCGGCTTGGTTGGGTCGGCGCGCCGATCGCATCAAAAAGGCGGGTCAGGTTCGGGTAGTTGCGTTCGTTGTAGACGATAAAGCCGGCATCCACGGCAACCAGCTTGCCGTCGATCGCCACCTCGACCGTATGCGCGTGGCCGCCGATATGCTCGTTCGCCTCGAAGACCGTCACGTCGTGACGGCGGTGCAAGGCCCACGCCGCGCCGAGCCCCGCGATGCCAGCACCGACAACGGCTATGCGCTGCCGGGGGTGAGACCTATCTCGTCCTGGAGGGCTTGGCGCCACGAGGCGGGTGGGGTGGAGCGGCAAGCGGGCGCCGTCAGGTGTCATGGAAAGCTCGCCGAGTTATTGAGGCATGGAATAGGTCATACGCGAGCCACCCGTTCCCGGATCACATTAGGAAAATGCGGCATACGCCGATATGCAGCCATGAAAGTGATCCGGCCACGCCTCGCCTGCGTAACTCAATTATCGCTACGAAGAGAGACGTTCATGCGCCCTTGTGAAACGGTGCCCTATGCGAACGCCGGCCTTGCCGCACCATACCTGCCGACCCTAAATAGCGTCAGGGGGCAGCGGGGCGTCATGGGAGAGCAGGCGATAGGGCCGGACAAACTGATGCGCTCTAGTCCGTCGGCCGAGCATTTCGCAACCTTGATGGCTGCCGTGGCCGGCGAGCGCGACCGGTCTGCATTCGCCGAGATCTATGACCATTTCGCGCCTCGGCTCAAAGGCTATCTGCGCCGCCGCGGGAGCGATGCCGGCCAGGCCGAGGAGCTGGCGCAAGAAATCATGCTGACGGTGTGGCGGAAGGCCCGGCTCTACGACCCCGCCCAGGCCAACGTCTCAACGTGGATCTTCACCATCGCGCGAAACCGGCGCATCGACGCATTGCGGCGTGAACGCCGGCCGGAATTCGATGCCACCGATCCGGCCTTCGTTCCGGACAACGAGCCGAGCCCGGACGATGCGCTGGCCGCATCGCAAGACAGTGCGATGCTGCGGCGCGCGATCGAGGATATCCCCGACGAGCAGGGCACGCTGCTGCGCATGGCTTTCTACGACGACAAGTCCCACAGCTCGATAGCGGACGAACTCGGGTTGCCGCTCGGCACGGTGAAATCGCGGATCCGTCTCGCGCTCGCCAAGCTGCGGCGGTCGATTGAGGAGGACGCTTGATGCCGGTTCATCACCTCTCGGACGAGCTGCTGCTCGACCATGCGGCGGGAAGCTTGCCGGAACCAGTGGCGCTGTTGGTTGCGACGCATTTGGCGTTATGTCCGTCCTGCCGGGAGCATGAGACGAGCCTGGAGGCAATCGGCGGCGCTTTGCTCGACGAAATCGAACCGGAGCCGATCGAGGGCGGCGGCCTGGACGCTCTATTCGCCCGCATCGAGGCCGCCCCCCCCGAGCCGAGCGAGGCGGATTCCACAGCGGCCGCCACCGTCAAGCCGGTTGCCAGCGACACCACGCCGTCATTGCCGCGCCCCTTGCGGGACTATGTCGGCGGCGCGGTGGATGCCCTACATTGGCGCCGCCGCGGCAAGCTCTCCGAGGCACGGCTTTTGCCCGACGCGCACGGCGGCACGGTCAAGCTGTTGCGCATCCCAGCGGGGGCGATGATGCCGGTTCATACCCACCGCGGAACAGAACTGACGCTCGTGCTTGAAGGCGGGTTTTCCGATGGGCGTGGGCACTATCTGCGCGGCGATGTTGCGATTGCGGACGACGAGGTGACCCATAGACCCCGCGCCGACGACGACGGCGACTGCCTGTGCCTCACGGTCACCGAGGCGCCGGTGCGGCTGGCGGGACCGCTGGCGCGGTTCTTGAACCCCTTCCTCCGGGACTAAGGTGTACCAGTATCTGGCAACGCACGGTCCGGCTTTTGGCCATGCGCGGCAGAGCCTGGCATGACCGCTTTTGGCTATAAGCGGACATCGATGATTTGGTTTTCTATGTCCGCTTTCCGCCCAAAAGCAGATATCGGTGGCCGTCTTAATGATGTCCGCTAATAGCCACAAGCGGACTTACTAATCGGCCTTAGCAGCGATCAGCCTTATCGGCCTTGGTTGCATCGGCGCTTAGCCCCAGTTCGCCGCACTCGCCACCGGCACGACCATCCGGCAACCAATTGCAGCTTTTACCGTAACTGGCTCGGTGAGCCAAATACGACGCTTGGGCTTACAGCGAGCCAATGATTTCGCGGTACTCGTCCTCGGTCCAGGCCCGAATAGTCTTGGTCCGCACGGCGCCCTTTTGGGCAACCGTCAGCGCATACTTCGCCACGGCATCGCCCGGCAGCTCGGCGATCATGACCATGTCATAGTCCCCGCTAGTCAGGTACAGGTCCTTGACCCGGCCACCCATACTCTCAAGCAGCGCCTTAGCTTCCTCGAACCGTTTGGGCGAGTCCTTGACGTTCTTGATGCCTAACTCTGTCCAGCTTATGAGAAAGAAGACAGTAATCATCGCTATCCTCCCTTCGCACGTTTCTTGCATTCTATGCTGATTAGGCGTTTCGATCAGTCAATGACCTGTATCAATCGTCCCGACAATGAAATCGCGCTTCAGGGACTTAAGCTGCTGCGTCTCTGAATGAATCTATCGACACGCTCGACATGGACGGCCAACGCACTTCGCTTCGCCCTAACTGGATTGTCCAAGAATTGACATCGAATTGGCGGGATGATCCATCGCCGAGCCGAGTCCGCTTTCGGGCGCAAAGCGGACATAGGAAATCACGCCGTCAATGTCCGCAACTAGCCAGAAGCGGACGTGGATTGCCGCTTGCGCCCTGCCGAACAGGACGTTGACGCATGTCAATGTTCACCGTCCACGAGACGTTAAAATTATTATTGAATTTGCGGCCATCATCAGAGGGAACGCGTAGATGGTGGCACTTACTGTTCTTTGGCGCAAAGGCGTCATTGTCGCGCAACTGAAAATCACGGCGCTGCCGTTATGTCTGTCGAGCCATCAAGCTACGTGCACGGCGTGAGCTCCACGCCTCTGCTCGGCTTGACGGTGGGCGCGGCATTCGAACGGGCCGCATCGCGCTGGCCGGAGCGCCCCGCGCTCGCGGTGCGGCACCAGGACGTTCATTGGAGCTATGGCGAGCTCAAGGCGAAGGTAGACGCTTTCGCCGGGGGTCTCGTGGCGCTGGGGCTCGAGCCGGGCGAGCGTATCGGCGTCTGGGCGCCCAACTGTGCGGAATGGGTGATCGCGCAATTCGCGACGGCCAAGGCGGGGCTGATCCTGGTCAACATCAACCCGGCCTATCGGCTGCCCGAGCTCGCATACGCGCTCAACACGGTCGAATGCGCGGCGCTGATCACCGCGCCCAGCCTCAAGACCAGCAATTACATCGAGATGCTGAATACGCTGATGCCGGAGCTCGCCAAATCGCTGCCCGGCCAGCTCAAGTCGAAGAAGATCCCGAGCCTGCGTCTCGTCGCCCGGCTCGGCGATGAGCGCTCGCCGGGCATGCTGAATTTCGATGATATCCCGCGTATGGCCGAGGCCGAGCACCATCGGGCGCTCGAGGCGCTCGGGCAGACGCTGCAGTTCGACGATCCGATCAATATTCAGTTCACCAGCGGCACCACCGGCACGCCCAAGGCGGCGACGCTCACCCACCACAACATCGTCAACAACGCCTATTTCACCGGCCTGCAAATGCAGCTCGGCGAGGCGGACCGCGTTTGTATTCCGGTGCCGATGTATCACTGCTTCGGCATGGTGCTCGGCACGCTCACCTGCGTCGTCCACGGCGCGGCGATGGTGTTCTCCTCCGCGGGCTTCGATCCGGGGGCGGTGCTGGCGACCGTGGCGGCCGAGACATGCACCGCGCTCCACGGCGTGCCGACCATGTTCATCGCCGAGCTCGATCACCCCGACTTCGCCAAGCATGACCT
>CAZBRE010000181.1:0-8010 GCA_964494065.1 uncultured Alphaproteobacteria bacterium | reverse complement strand
TCGCTCCGGTGCCGCCGCCGACCACGATGTGGAAGCCCTCCACCGTGTCGCCGTCGGCGTTGACGGGTACCTGCGCGGCGATGAGGCCGATGTCGCCGACGTAGTGCTGCGCGCAAGAATGGTGGCAGCCAGTGAGATGAATATTGATCGGCCGGTCGAGCTCGAGCCGGCTCTCGACGTGGCGTGCGATCGCTTCGGCCGTGCCCTTGGTATCGGCGGCGGAAAACTTGCAGCCGGTGTTGCCGGTGCAGGCGACGAGGCCGGCGCGGATCGCGGTGGGCTTGGCTGACAGTCCCATGGCCGCGATGCGCTGCACGGCTGCCGGGACGTTCGCGTAGTCAACCCCTGAGATGAGCAAGTTCTGCCAAACGGTGAGGCGGATATCGCCGTCGCCGAGATCGCGCGACAGCGCCGCTATGGAGCGCATTTGCGTGGCTGTCAGCTTGCCGACGGGGAGCACCAGGCCGATCCAGTGGAGCCCCGGCTGCTTTTGCGGGTGCACGCCGAGGTGCGCGAGCCGATCGGCTTCGGGTCGCGGCCTCACGTGAGACGCCTCGACGCGGGCGAGCTTGCCGCCGAGCTTGTCCTCGACGGCTGCGAGGAACCTGTCGAAGCCCCACGCATCCAGCACATATTTGAGCCGCGCCTTGTTGCGGTTGGTGCGGTCGCCATTCTCGATGAACACGCGCACGATGGCGTCGGCGACGCGGGCGGCCTCTTCCGGCCGCAACACGATGCCGGTATCGCGGGCGATATCCTGGTGGCCGGTGATGCCCCCCAAAACGAGCCGGAAATAGATGCCGGCGGGAACGGCCGCGCCCCGCGTCACCTCGACGGCTTGAAAGCCAATGTCGTTGGTCTCCTCCAACACGGCAACACGCCCTGCCCCGTCGAAGGCGACATTAAACTTGCGCGGAAGCCCTGTGAGCGAGCGGTCGTTCAGAACATGGAAATGCCACGCGCGCGCAAAGGGGCGCGTATCGAGCAATTCCTGCGGGTCGATGCCGGCCGTCGGCGTGCCGGTGACGTTGCGGATGTTGTCGGCGCCCGAGCCGCGCGAGCAAAGGCCCAGGTCCTGAATGGCCTCGATGACCTTCACCGCATTCTCAGCAGCGATCTCGCGGATCTGCAGATTGGCGCGTGTCGTCACGTGCGCATAGCCGCCGCCCCACGTCTCGGCGACGCGTGCCACGCCTTCCAATTGCGCGGCGGAAAGAATGCCGTTGGGAATGCGCAGCCGGCACATGTAGCTGTTCTGCGCCGGCGCCACATAAAAGAGCCCGTAGTAGCGCCAGCGGAAATTGTCGGGCGGCTTGGGAAACTCCGCGTTGTCGGATTGTTCCTTCAGCCGCGCATAGGCGTCAAAGGGATGCTGCTCGCGCTTCCATTTCTCGGGATCGGAGAGCTTCTTGCCCGACGCTTCCGTCGCAGCCTGCGCCTTCATATGCGCCGCGTCGGGTCCCGCCGGCTCCCCGGCAACAGCCCCGCCTTCGCCGATCCGCTTGAGGCCTTGCGCGGCGCGGCCGGCCTGCACGCCCGAGACGAGGCCTTCGAGGTAGCGTTTCTGCTCGCCTGAAAACTCCTGCGTCTCGGCATCCGTCTTGGTATCGGTGGCGCTCATGCCGCCTCCGCTTGCAACGGATCGGGGACCTCGGCCGCCGCCCCGCAAAAGGCGCGGCCGAACACGAGACCGTCCCGCATCGCAGAGATCGGGGCACGTGAGCGGATGAGATCGAGGTACCAGAGCGCGTCCGCCGTATCGCCCAGCAGCACCGCGCCGGCGAGGCGATCCTCCTTCACCACGAGCTTGCGGTAGATGCCGCGCTCGGCGTCGGTGAGCAGGATCGGCTCGGTTCCCGGCGCGCCCTGGAAGTCACCCGCGGAAAAGACGCCGACGCCGGAGACTTTGAGATTGGTGGCGAGCAGCGAGCCGGTATAACGGGCGGTCTCGCCGGCCAGGTGCCGGGCAAGGATGCGCGCCTGCTCATAGGCCGGCTCGACGAGCCCGTAGCAGACGCCCCGGTGCTCGGCGCACTCGCCGATGGCGTAGACGTCGGTGGCGCAAGTCTGCAACTGATCGTCGACGACAATGCCGCGGTTCACTTCGAGCGCGGCCAGCCGGGCGAGCCCCGCGCGCGGGCGAATACCCGCCGCCATGACGATGAGATCGGCTTCCAGCACGCGCCCGTCGGCGAGGCGAAGGCCGCCGACCTTGCGGCGCCCCTGCACGGCGGCACTTTCCGCATTGAGACACACGCCGATGCCGAGATCTTCCAGCGCCGATTTCAGCATGCCGGCGGACCGCGCATCGAGCTGGCGCTCCATCAGCCGGTCCATGAGATGCACGACCGTCACCTCGGCCCCGGCTTTCTTGAGGCCAAAGGCGGCCTCCAACCCCAAGAGCCCCCCGCCGATCACGACGGCGCGCATCCTGGCTTTCGCGCGCAGCAGCATGGCAGCGACGTCGGTGCGCGTGCGAAACGTCAGCACGCCGGCGAGGTCGGCGCCGGGCAGCGGCAGCCGGATCGGCTCCGATCCGGTCGCCAGCACGAGCTTTGCATAGGGTAGTGTTGCGCCACCACGCAGACGAACAATCCGCTGGCGCACGTCGATGTTGTTGGCCTGTCGCCCGCACACGAGGTTGACGCGCCGCTCCTCCCACCAGGATCGCGGCTTGAGCTCGAGGTCGCTATCCTCGATCTCGCGCGCGAGCAGCGACGACAGCAGCACGCGGTTGTAGGCGAGCGAGGGCTCCTCACCCACGACCGAGATCGCATAGCGACCCGGGGCTCTCGCGGTCAGCTCCTCGACCAAGCGCGCCGCTGCCATGCCATTGCCGACGATGACGAGCGCTTCGCTCATGCGGCGGCCTCCAGCGACTTGGCGTTGTCAGCCTTGCTGACCGCGCCGTGCTCGAACTCGTCGAGGAAGCCCAAAATTGCCTCGCGATACTCGTAGTAGCGCGGGTGGGCGAGAAGCGCCTGGCGCGTGCGCGGGCGGGGAATGTCGATGTCGACGATGCGCCCGACGCGCGCGTTGGGGCCGTTGGTCATCATCACCACGCGGTCGGCGAGAAGGATTGCCTCGTCGACATCGTGCGTGACGCACACGGCGGTGACGGAGGTGCGCGTCCACACCTCCATCAGCACTTCCTGCAGAGCCCAGCGCGTCAGGCTGTCGAGCATGCCGAAGGGCTCGTCCAGCAGCAGCAGCTTTGGCGAGAGAGCGAACGCGCGCGCCAGTCCGACGCGTTGCTTCATGCCGCCGGACAGCTCCGCGGCATACTTGGTCATCGCATCGCCGAGGCCTACGCGGTTCAGGTAGTAGTGCACCACATCCTGGCGCTCGGCGCGCGTCGCCTCCCGGTAGACCCGGTCGACGCCGAGCGCCACGTTCTGCTCGGCTGTCAGCCACGGCACCAGCGAGGGGGCCTGGAAGACGACGGCCCGGTCGGGGCCGGCCTCGTAGACCTCGCGGTCGTCGAGAAAGATGCCGCCCGTCGTCACGTTCTGCAGACCGGCGGCCATGGAGAGAACCGTCGACTTGCCGCAGCCCGAATGACCGATCAGCGAGATGAACTCGCCCTTCTTCATTTTGAGGTCGAAGCCGTCGACCACGGTGAGCGGGCCGTTCGGTGTGGGATACGTCTTGGAGATCTGGCTGAAGTCGAGGTAGCGATCCTCGCGCCGCACCTTGGCGGCTTCCTTGGCGTAGGCGACGGGCAGCTTGTCCTCCTTGGCGAAGAACGGCACCACGTTGGGAAGCGCCACGCCGCCGTCGCTCGCCCCCCTGCGCAGCTCTCCGGCCTCCATCAGATAGCGCGTGATGTCGCCGCGCAGGCGGTGATAGGTCGCATCGTGGTTGAGCGCGACGCGGTTCCGCGGGCGCGCGAGCGCGACACGGTAGTCCGGCCCCAGCGTGCCGTCCGGATTGAGCGGCACGATGCGATCGGCGAGCAGGATCGCCTCGTCGACATCGTTGGTGATGAGCACCATCGTCGCGTTGGTCTCGGCACGGATGCCGGCGAACTCGTCCTGCAGCTTGGCCCGCGTCAACGCGTCGAGCGCCGACAACGGCTCATCGAGCAACAGCACCTCGGGCTGCATGGCGAGTGCGCGGGCGACCGAGACGCGCTGGCGCATGCCGCCCGACAGCTCCGCCGGCCGGCGGTCGCTGGCGTGGGTGAGGCCGACCATCTCCATGTACTTCTGGGTGAGCGCCTTGCGCGCTTTCTTTCCTGCACGGCGGTGCACTGCGTTGACCGCGAGCGCGATGTTGTCCCACACGGTGAGCCACGGCATCAGCGCATAGCTCTGAAAGACGACGCCGCGCTCCGGGCCCGGCCCCGTGACGGGCTTGCCCTTGAACAGAATCTGGCCCTTGTCCGGCTTGCGCAGGCCCGCCAGCAGCGAGATCAGCGTGGTCTTGCCGGTCCCTGAGAAACCGAGGATGGCGAGAAGCTCGCCGTCCTCGACCGTCAGATCGATGCCCTTAAGGACATCGGTCCGGGCTCGCCCGCTGCCGTATCCGGCCGAGACGCCTTTGAGTTCGAGAACGCTCATCATGTCTCTCCCTCAGCGCACCGGACCATGCGTAACGGCGGCTTGAATCGCCACCATCACCCGGTCGAGAAGGAAGCCGATGATGCCGATGGTCACCACCGCGACCATGATGCGCGCCAGCGAGTCCGACGAGCCGTTCTGGAACTCGTCCCAGACGAATTTGCCGAGCCCCGGGTTCTGCGCCAGCATCTCGGCCGCGATCAGCACCATCCAGCCGACGCCGAGCGACAGACGAAGCCCCGTGAAGATGTAGGGCAGCGCCGACGGCAGCACGACCTTGAAGACCTTGGTGCCCCACGACAGCTTCAAGACGCGCCCGACGTTGACCAGATCGCGGTCGATCGACGACACGCCAACGGCGGTGTTGATCAGCGTCGGCCACAACGAGCACAGCGTCACTGTGACGGCCGAGGTGATGAAGCTCTTCGGAATGCCGGCCCGCTCCTCGATGTAGACGGCGGAGACGACCATGGTGACGATCGGCAGCCAAGCGAGCGGCGACACCGGCTTGAAAATCTGAATGATGGGATTGAGCGCGGCGTTGATCGTGCTCGACAGTCCGCACAGCACACCGATTGGAATGGCGATGAGGCTCGCCAGCAGAAATCCGGTGAACACCGTCTTGAGCGAGGTCAGGATCTGGTCGATGAAGGTCGGGCGGCCGATGTAGGAGCGCCACTTGACTTGCGCGCTCGGGTCCTTGGCGATCGCCTCGGCATTGCGCTTCTCCTGCCGCTCATAATAGGCGGCCTCCTTGCCACGCTCCGCCACGTGGTCGGCCCAGAGCACCAGCGTCTGATCCCAGACCTGCGCCGGCCCCGGAATGGCGCCGAGCGATGTGACGACCCGCGGCGCCAGCACCGCCCACAACGCCAGAAAAGCAATGATCGCGACGAGCGGCACGAGCAGCCCGTGCCAGATCTCCTTCAATTGCTGCACCGGCCGGTCGCCGATGGAAAGACGAACCAGCGGCACGAGCCAGCCGAGACCGATCGGCCCCAACGTTCGGTCGAGCCGCTGCAACGTCGGCGCCAGCCGCTCCTTCAGGGGCGGCACCGGCGGGACCGGGGCGGCGCTATCGATAACTGCCATGTTCAAAATCCCTCTCTGCGATTGGACAAGCGGGCGGCACAGGCGCTCTAGCCGCCGGCCACCACGTTGCCCGTCACCGTCTGATTGCCCTTGAGGCCGATGGGGAACTTCGCAAGGTACGCGTTCGGCTTTTTGCCGTCGTACTCGATGCCGTCGATGAACTCGGCCGTCGGCGGCTTGAAGCCGTCGGTGCCGAAGGGGAAGTCCTCTTTTTTGGCTTTGCCCTCGGCGATGAGCGCCTCGGCCGCAGCCAAGTAGATGTCGGGGCGATAGACCTTCTTGGCCTCGTCGACGTACCAGGCGTCGGGTTTTTCCTGCTCGATCTGCCCCCAGCGGCGCATTTGCGTCAGGTACCAGATGGCGTCGGAGTAGTAGGGGTAGGTCGCGAAGTGCTTGAAGAAGACGTTGAACTCGGGCGCCGGGCGCTTGTCGCCCTTCTCATATTCGAACGATCCCGTCATCGAGTTAGCGATCACCTCCTCGTCGGCGCCGACATAGGCCGACTGCGCCAGGATCTTCACGGCTTCGGCGCGGTTCTTCGGATCGTCGAGCCACATGCCGGCGCGGATCAGCGCTTTAATGACGGCGAGGTGCGTGTTGGGGTTTGCATCCGCCCACTCCTGGGTGACGCCGAACACTTTCTCAGGGTTCAGTTTCCAGATCTGGTGATCGGTGACGACGGGAACGCCGATGCCCTTGAACACGGCGGCCTGGTTCCACGGCTCGCCCACGCAGTAGCCGAGAATGGTTCCGGCTTCGAGCGTCGAAGGCATCTGCGGCGGCGGCGTCACCGACAAGAGCACGTCGGCTTGAATCTGGCCGGTGGTGTTCTCAGGCGAGTAGAAGCCGGGGCGCAGTCCGCCGGCAGCCAACCAGTAGCGCAGCTCGTAATTGTGGGTGGAAACCGGGAAGACCATGCCCATGTTGAAGGCCTTGCCTTCCGCGCGGTAGCGATCGACCACGGGTTTCAGCGCTTTCGCCGAGATGGGATGCACGGGCTTGCCGTCGGGGCCCAGCTCCATATGTTTTTTCATCTCCGCGAAGACGGCGTTGGACACCGTGATGGCGTTGCCGTTCAAGTCCATGGAGAAGGCGGTGATCACATTGGCCTTGGTGCCGTAGCCGATGGTGGCACCGAGCGGCTGACCGGCCAGCATATGCGCGCCGTCGAGCTCGCCGGTGATGACGCGGTCGAGCAGGACCTTCCAGTTGGCCTGCGCCTCGAGCTGCACCTGCAGCCCCTCGTCCTCGAAGAAGAACTTCTCCTTAGCGATGGCGAGCGGCGCCATGTCGGTGAGCTTGATGAAGCCGAATTTGAGCTGGTCCTTCTCCAACTCGCCCGCTTGTGCGGGCGTGCCGGCGAGGCTTGCCAGAGCCAACGCCAAGGCCACGCACCGCATCGCGTGCCAGCGCAAATCGCGAGAAATCGCCATAACCATCTCCCCTGCTCGCGCTCCGTAACGGGCGCGCAAAATGAAAAAGCGCTGCATCGAAACCGATCGCTTCAGCGATCGATCTTCGAGGCAGCGCTGCCCAGGCGGCCCGCCATTGGGCCGCGTCAGAAATCCGGAAGGGTCGTCCTCCCGATCCGCGTTCTAATGATCAAGATCTGTGCCAGGCCAGGAGCATCGAGATATGCCTTGGGTTTCAAGGCGTTGCCTGAACTGCTTGGTTGTGCGGCAGGGGCGTTTCTGCGCAATCATTGTGCAACGCACACCGTACTTGCCGATTCGTTTGGCAGCCAGCCTGCGTCGAAGTTGCTCACCCGTTGCACGTGGCAAACGCGTCGAGATCGGCGGCGGCGGCGCGGATGGAAAGCCCCTTCAGATAACGCATCGCCGCGCGCGGATCGAAGCTTTCCTCGCTGAAGAACGGCGTGACCTCCCCCGGTGCCCCCTCCTGCTTGTAGTCGCTCTGGGGCACGTCGAGCCCGAGATCGGCGACGGCCGCCCGGTAGAGATCGGGGCGGTAGACGCGGTTCGCGAGCGCCAGAATGTCGAACGGCTCGCGCGCCTGCCCCCAGCGGATCATCTGCGTGATGATCCAAACGGCGTGCGAGCGCCAGGGGAAGCTCGCGGCATGGCGATGAAAGACGACGGCGTCGGCATCGGCGATGTCGCCTTCCTCCGCGCCGCGCTGCAAGTTTCCTGTAAGCGGCTTGAGAAGGATTTCCTCGGTCACGCCGACGTACTCGGGGCGCGCAAGAACAGCGGCCGCCTCGCGGCGATTGCCCGGCTCGTCGAGCCACTGCCCGGCCAGTGTCAAAGCCCGCACGACATCGGCGAGCAGCTCACCGTTCGCGGCTGCCCAGTCCTCGCGCACGCCCAGCACCTTCTCCGGGCTCATCGGCCACAGC
>CAZBRE010000180.1:0-8083 GCA_964494065.1 uncultured Alphaproteobacteria bacterium | reverse complement strand
CGAGCCGAGCCTGATCGACCTGCCGTTCTCCGAGGACAGCACGTCGAAGGATCCCAAGCTCAAGGTGAAGTGCGACAAGAGCTTGCCACCGACCGCGATACCGTCGTCGATGCTCTCCGGGGCGAAGATGAAGGCGATCCTGGCCAAGTAACCGGAAACGGCAACTCCGGCGATGGCTGAAAAGACCGGGGACACCGCGGAACCGCAACCTGGACGGCGGCGGCGGGAGCGATCCTGGACGAGGCGCGAGTACAAGGGGCGCAAAAAGCCCCTTTCCCGCCTGTGGGTCGTAGTGGGTGCCACCGTCGTGCTTATCGTGGGGGGTGGCCTGGCTGCGCCCAGCACCGTCGCGGTAAGCGCGCTGCAATTGATGCTGCCGTTCTTCGCGGTCCTCGCGGTCGCGTCGATCGGCCAGCATCTAGTGATCCAGCAGCGCGGGCTCGACCTCTCCGTTGCCGGGATCATGTCGTTCTCTGCGGTGATCGTGTCGGCCCTGCCGGGCGCGAAGGCCGGGGTCCCAGAGACCCTGACCTTCGTAGCGATTGCGCTGGTGATGGGGCTGGGCGTCGGCGCCGTGAACGGCGTTCTGGTCGCGTTGCTCCGCGTCAACTCCTTGGTCACCACCATCGGCATGAATTCGCTGATGCTGGGGATCACGATGTACGTCACCAGCGGGTTCTCCCAGCAGGTGCCGCCGCCGCTCAACAAGTTCGGCGTCGGCAAGGTCCTCGAGGTCCCGCTGACCGTCTACGTTGTGATCGTCGTTGCCGCGATTGCGATCTTCGTCCTCGAGAAAACGACCGTCGGGCGGCGCTTCATCGCGACCAGCGTAAATCCTGATGCCGCCATTGCCGTCGGCATCCCGCTGGATGGATATCGTGTTGCGACTTACGCGCTCGCCGGCTTCTGCTACGCGGCGGCGGGGGTGCTGCTGGCGGGCTATGTGCTGTCGCCAACGGTGTTCAGCGGCCTACCCTATCTGCTGGCAACGGTCGCGGCGGTCGTGGTCGGCGGCAACCCCATCGGCGGCGGCTTGCGGGGCAGCGTCGCCGCAACCATCGTCGGCGCGCTGTTCCTGACCTATCTTGGCCAGCTCGTGCTGGCGGTCGGCTTCCAGACCTCG
The DNA here is from genome assembly GCA_964494065.1 of uncultured Alphaproteobacteria bacterium. GTDB lineage: Bacteria > Pseudomonadota > Alphaproteobacteria > JAPULJ01 > JAPULJ01 > DATKZM01. The sequence continues at coordinate 6,960 of CAZBRE010000180.1, read as the reverse complement.
GCCCAGTATATCGTCCAGGCGGTCATCATCATCGCCAGCGTCGGCATCGTCGAAGCGGGTCGGCGCATTCGCTTCGAATGGATCCGGTTTAAGTTCTGGATCACCTCGCCCGACGTCGAGTTCCGGATCCGCACCAGCGTTAGCCGATTCATGGCGGCGACGGGGCTCTCAAAAGTCATCGTCATTTCCACCGCGACCAGGATTCGCTTCAGCACCGCCTACCGCCGGCTAAAGAAGCGATTGGAAATCACCGAATGAGCGCCGCCAAACGGCAATTCATGGCCGCCCCGATCATGGGGATCAACGGCGCCACCAAGTCCTACGGTCCCGTTGAGGCGCTCAAGGCCGTCAACCTCAATATCCGGCGCGGCCAGGTTCACGCCGTCGTCGGCGAGAACGGTGCGGGCAAATCGACGCTCATCGGCATTGCTGCCGGCGTGACCCCGGCCGACTTCGCGATCATTCGCGTCAGCGGCAAGGAAATTAAGCGGCCAAAGGCCAAGAAGCTGCGCCGGGCCGGCGTGTCGGTAACCTTCCAGCAACCGGCGGTCGCGAAAGAGATGACGGTGCTGGAAAATCTCCAACTCGCGGCACCGGAGCTGACAGGGCCGGAGGGCCGGGCGGAGGCCGAGCGGCTCCTCGCGTCGGTAGCCTCTGACCAGCACGCCATGTCGCTCGACGCGCGGGTGCGCGACCTGACACTCGCGCAGCATCACATTATCGAACTTGCCGGGGCGCTGGCGTTCAAGCCCAAGGTACTGTTCCTCGATGAGCCCACCGAGCCGTTCCAGCAGGCCGATATCGAAAAGCTGTTCGCCCTCATCAAACGGCTGCGCGATGAAGGGGTGGGGATCGTCTACGTCTCGCACCGGCTGCGCGAGATCGAAGAACTCGCCGACCACATCACGGTGTTGCGCGACGGCAAGTCCATCGCCAGCCGCCCGGCGGCGCGGATCTCGACCGACGAGATCATCACCATGATCGCAGGCCGGCCGCTCGAACAGGTCTTTCCGGAAAAGGCGAGCGACGTCGGCGAAACCGTGCTGGAGGTCGAAGGCCTCTCGGGGACGGGCTTTGCGAATGTCGGCATCGCCGCGCGTGCCGGCGAGATTGTCGGCCTGACCGGCGTCGAAGGCGAGGGACAGCGCGAGTTCCTGCGCACGATCGCCGGGCTGGAACGGCGTACGGGCGGATCGATACGCATCAAGGGCAAGGCCTTCACCGGAGACACCACCGCGGCGGCCCGGCATGCCGGGATCGGTTTCGTCACCGACGATCGCCACGAGGAAGGCCTGTTCGCGACGCTGAAGCTGCGCGAGAACATCGGCATCGGCGCGCTCGAGCGTATTTCCACCCACGGGGTGATCGACCGAAAGCGCGACCGGGCCTTGACCAAGGAGGTGACCGAACGGCTCGGCATCTATTCCGGCCACCGCGTCAAGGAGGACGACGAAACGACGGCCGCGGAACTGTCCGGCGGCAATCAGCAGAAGACACTGATCGGGCGCGAACTCGCCGGCGGGCCCGAGGTCATGCTGATCGACGAGCCCACCAAGGGCGTCGACGTCGGCGCACGCACCGAGATCTACGAGCGCCTGCGCGAGCTCGCCGATAGCGGTGTCGCCGTCGTGGTGTCGTCGTCGGACGGCATCGAACTCGAAGGGTTGTGCGACCGGGTCGCCGTGTTCGCGCGCGGCCATATCGTGAAGGAGCTTACGGGCGAAACCCTCACTGACGAGGCGATCACCGAAGCGAACCTGACGGCGACGGTGGCGCGCGCCGGCGGGCCAACGGCCGCCCGCAAGGACGAGGAACCACGCTGGCGGCGGATCATGGCCGCCGACCACTTCCCGGCGGCGGTGTTGGCTGGGCTGACGACGATCGTCGTGCTCGGCACCACGGCCATCAGCGAGGGTTTCCTTTCGGCGTTCAACATCGAGACCATGCTGACCTTCCTCTCGATCCTGTCGTTCATCTCGATCGCCCAGCTGGGCACGATCCTGGTCGCCCGGATCGACCTTTCCGTCGGCGCCTTGGCCGGGTTCGTCGTCGTGCTCGCATCTTTCCTCATGCCCGACGGCGGCGAGCCGGGAACCTCGCTCTGGGGGGCCGTGCAGATCCTGGCCTTCACGGCCGCATTCGGCCTGTTTCAAGGTTGGCTGGTCACCTGGGTCAACATCCCGGCAATCGTGGTGACGCTGGCCACCTTCATCGGCCTGCAGGGTATGTCGCTGGTGCTGCGGCCGCAGGCTGGCGGTTCGATCACGGATCACATATCCGACGTGACGCAAGCGGCACTCGGTGCGATTCCCGCCTGCTTCCTGGTGATCCTGGTCATCGTCGCGGTCTTCGAATTCGGCCTGTTCCGCTCGGGATTGGGCCGGCGGCTGCGTGCCGTGGGCTCGAACCCGCTCGCCGCCGTGCGGGTCGGCGTCAACGTCAACCGGCATATCCTGCTGGCATTCACGGTTTCGGGACTGCTGACCGGCATCGCCGGGCTGATCCTGGCGGGTCAGGTCGGTATCGGCTCGCCCGCGACCGGCATCGACTACACGCTGATGAGTATTACCGCCGTCGTGCTCGGCGGCACTAGAATTGCGGGCGGCCGCGGTTCGGTCCTCTCCGTCCTGATGGGCGCGGCCCTGGTGCAGTCACTGTCGAGCGCGTCCTCCTTCATCAACCAGGATTCCGCGATCCATTTGACCGTTTTGGGCACGGTCACCCTGGTTGCCGCGACCGTCTTCAGCGTCGCGCGGAGGGAGCGAACCGGATAGAGGCTGTTCGGGAATTGGCGACCCCAACGGGAAACGAGCGTTATGGCTGTATCCCGCAGGTCTCCGTGAGGATGAACCTCCGATGAAGGCCGGAATGTACCAGACCAGCGGGCCAAATCAAGACGATTTTGTCAAATAAAACGGAAATGAACAATAAGACTAAACTGTAGTAGTGTGCAATTGATTGCAAATATTACTGGCGCTTGACTTGTGTCACCCACTGATTCATCTTCGGGACATGAATGTCGCCCAAGACGAGCGCCAGACAGAGCGCGTGATCCTCAACCTTCGGCCCTCCGAGGCCGAGGTGCTGCGGCGCATCGCCAAGCAGAACCAGACCACGATCATGAAGGTGGCCCGGTTCATCGTGCGCGAGCGCTTGCAGAAGGCGGAGGTGGTCGATGGCAATCTCTAACGCCGATCTTCTCCGGCAGGCGTATGTCGGCCACCACACCCGCGACCTGCCCCCGGAGCTGCAGCGCGAAGCCGAGATCGCGCTGAGGAAGGCGATGGGCTTCCGGACCGCCGAACCGCGCGCGATCACTGATCCGCCACACAAGGAGCCCGACAATGCCTGAAGACAAACTGCCACAGCCCGCCAGCGAGACGGCCGCAGGCGCCCGACGTGACCCCTTCCGGCGATCTAACTTGATCGGCGGCGATGATGCTGCGTCGGACGCCTTCGACAATGGCGCTGACCGGCCCGCCAACCCCTTCCCCGAATCGGACATCGCCGATCCGTTCAAACCCCGAGGTATTTGATGAGCCTTTCCAGCATGTTCAGCGCTGTTCGTGCGTTGCAATCGACAGCTTCGAAGAGATCCGCTGGGGGCAGCATCGATTGCAACGCGGCGCCGGTTGTCGTGCGCAAGAGCGGCGGCCAGGACACTTCGGTGAAGATCACCCGTGTGATCCGGCCCGCCACTCCGCCCGAGCCCGTATCGGTGCGCAAAGGCGACGTGATCGACATCAGCGATCATCAGCCCCAGCCGGTGAAGGCCGATCCACACAGCACGAAGTTCGTGGAGGTGTTGGCGGCGAAGATGCGTGAACAGCCCGCGTTCGACCTCTCTCCGCTGATGAACAACACGCAGACCACGAAGGCGGAGGTGGTCAAGCTAACCAAGTCGGCCGAGCCGGTCGAGGTCAAGAAGGCCAAGCGCGGCGTCGATGAAGGCTTGATGCGAGGCGGGATGCATGCCGACAAGGCCGTCGCCGACATCACCGCAGACCTCATTGCGCACGCCGTGAACGAGGCGGCCGGTGAAATCCTGGCGAAGGTGAACAGGGCGCTCGAAGGTCGCTCGACCCTCGCCAAGGCCGAGCCCGAGACACCCTCACAGCGCATCGAGCGCGAACAGGCCGAATGGCGCAACGAGCTGGCCGAGATCGACGCGCAGATCATGCTGGGCACGTCCGGCCTTATCGATCTCTACATGCCGGAGCCGGGCGGCGTCACGAAGGCCGAAGCCAAAGGCGACGCCGAGCGGTGGCGGCGATCTATGGGCCTTCAGGAAACCGTCCGCAAGGAGGCTTATCCGGGCGCAAGGTAGCGCTCGGCACGAGGCGTGAGGTCGGTTCAGGTTCCTTCTGCCCGGCTGATCGCAACCAGCGCGACGCCGGACGCCCCGGGCGGCGCGCGATGGGCTCGGGGCGGGGTGCTGATCCTACCCCGCCCCACCCCCTAACGCATCGAGGTCAAGGTGTTCATCGAGACTGAAGTCGAAACCCCGGCGGAGCTGGTCACGGCGCTCGACGAGCTGCGCGACGAGCTGCGGATGGGCACCGTACCGGCGGCCGAGGCGGCGGCGCTGGCCCTGATCATGAAATTCCGATTCGAAGCCGCGCGGCAAGCCAAGTTCGAGGCCGACAACTTCCCGGACTTCGCCATTCGTGACGGTGCCGAACACGAGGCCGCCTGATGGCCGCTACTCGGAAGTCGGATGGCAGGTTCCGCAAGGGCGTGTCGGGAAATCCGGCCGGCAAGCCCAAAGGCACCAAGCACAAGGCGACCATGCTCGCCGAACAGCTGGCCGCGGGCGACGCCGAGGAGATCATGCAGGTCGTGATCGCCAAGGCGAAGGCGGGCGACATGGGGGCGCTGAAGCTGATACTGCCGAGATTGTGGCCCGCACCCCGCACGCCCGCCATCAAGATCGCCCTGCCCGACACAAGCACGGCGAAGGGACTGGCCGAGGCCGTGGACCGGATCATCGCCGGGGTCGCCGAAGGATCGTTGAGCCCGGAGCAGGCGCGCGATTTGTCCAGCCTGATCACCGCGCGCAGGGCCATCCTTGAGACCGTCGTGCTCGCCGAGCGCATCGAGGCGCTGGAGCAGGCCGTGAGGGCGACACGATGAGCACCGAACGGCTGAAGCGCCGCCTCGACCGGCTGCGCACGCCGAGGCCGAGCTATCGCCAGTACGACGCGGCGATGCAGCGGCACCATGCCCGCGCGGATGTGATTTCCTACGCCGGTCCGGTAAGGACGATGCGATGTTTATTTATCACTTCGTTTCGAAGACCAGAGATACACCAACCGACCCAGCTGGAAAATTCGGCGAAGCCTTGCGTGAGCTGATCCAGTTACTCGATTCGGGAGCGTCGAAGCTTGTGGAGACCGACGCTATCAAGGAGTTCCGGGGGTTTCACGCAAATGGGCACTTTCCGGGGCTCGGATACGTGAAGAAGCTCTCCATGAAGCACCACATCGAGACGCTCGCACACTTTTTCAAATGAGGCAGGCATGGCTGCGCGATGCTGTGCAGATTGCTTCGATGACCGCGGCCTGAAGAAAAGCATCATCCCGTCGATCAGCAATACCCGCGGTACATGCGACTACTGCGGGTCACCGGACGTCGATTTGGTTGAGCCACGCGAGCTCGTCGACTATTTCCAGCTGCTGACCAACGTCTACGAACCCGACCCAGCAGGCAAGCCTCTGGTCGAGTGGATGAAAGACGACTGGAGGCTCTTCAGCCATGCTCGCTTGGACGCGGCGAACGCCAGTGCACTGATCGCGGCCAACGTGACCGGCGTCGAGATCATCAACTGTCCGCACGAGGTCGTCTGCATCCTGGCAGACCTCAGCCAGTACGTAGTGGCCGAGCGGGCGCGCGATTTCCTGAGCTCAGTCCATGTTCGCTACATCTACGACGAAGGCTGTTTCAGAACGCGATATCGCGTCGACGGCCAACCGTTGTGGCATCAGTCGGTCACACCGAAGAATTCGAGCACGACCCAAAGCCCGTTTATCACGTTGGCGGCCCGCGAATGACCGATCACTCCGACCTTCTGGCAGCCCTAGCAGGGTCCGCGACCGCACCTTGGGCAATCGCCCAGGACCGTCTGGGGTCAATCGTCTCGCTTGTCAGCGACATTAAAGTTGGCCGCGCCGTCGACCACGCCCGCATCGCAGCGGTGGCCGGGTCAGGTCGCACAAGGCAACTTCCTGAAGCCAATGGCGTGGCGATGCTCAGCTTGCGGGGAATTGCGCTGTACGATCTCCACTTCCCGCCATATGCGTTCAGCACAAAACGGCTGGCGATGGAAGTCGACCGGCTCGCAGCGGACAAGTCCATTCGGTCGATCATCCTCGACATCGACAGCCCCGGCGGCGTGGTCACAGGCGTTCCAGAAGCAGCGGACGCGATCTTCCAAGCATCCCAGGTCAAGCCAGTAACGGCCATCATCGATCCCATGGCAGCCTCCGCAGCCTACTGGTTGGCCTCGCAGGCCGGGCGCGTCTTGTCCATCCCTTCTGGCGACATCGGATCGATTGGCGTTTTCGTTCTGCACGTCGATGTCAGCAGGGCACTCGACATCTCTGGCGTGACACCGACATTTGTCAGTGCAGGCGCGAAAAAGATAGATGGCAATCCGTTCCAGCCCTTGAGCGACCGGGCGCGTGGCGATCTTCAGCAAGATGTGAACGAAGTGTTTCGCAGCTTCCTGCGAGCAGTCGGTCGTGGTCGCAACGTCAGCCCCATGACGGTGAAACAAACATTCGGTGAGGGCGGCATGATAACCGCGCGCGAGGCCCAACGTGTTGGCGCCATCGACGGGTATGCCAAGCTCTCGTCCATCATCGCAGCCGCGCTCTCATCCAGCGCAGGCGCGCGCCGCCTGGCCAATGGTTCTTTCGCTCAGCAACGCGACCAGCGGCCAGGCGGCACCCCCCAACAGCG
>CAZBRE010000179.1:0-8098 GCA_964494065.1 uncultured Alphaproteobacteria bacterium | reverse complement strand
ACGACCATGAGCCAGAAGGTCACGAGGATGCCGGGGTAGCGCTGCATCAGCCGGTGGGACGACACGATGTTGAGCGCGATGCACCCCGCGGCCCCCAGGCTGAGGAGGATGCCCAGCAAGCTCAGGTCGAAGCCTTCGAAGACATCGAGCGCCAGCGCCAGGCCGCAGAACGCGGCAAACACGCCGACCCAGCCGACCGAGGTCAGCCGTTCCTCCCCGAGCGCCAGATAGATCAAGGCGACCATGATCGGAAAGAGATAGAAGAACAGCACGGCAAGGCTGACCGGCATCAGCCGGAAGGATTCCAGAAGCAACAACGAGCCGACCGCAAACGTCAGCGATGCTGCCGCAAATGCGGGCCAATCGGTCCGGCCGAACCGCCGCCACAGCCGGAACCAGGTCACGTAGAGGCCGATGGCGACGATCGCGACGATCGTGCGGATCGTCAGCAGCGTCAGGACGTTGGTGCCATGGTCGTAGCTGAGCCGCGCCAGATTGTTGTTGAGGCCGAAGAACACGGCGGAGAACAGCAATATCATCAGGCCGAGGCGCCGGCGGGCCGGGTCGCTTGGCGCCGCCGGGGTTTGGCTTGGCGCGTCCTCATCCAGCATTGCGGCTGATTTCTGTAATCATGACGGCTCCCCGCATATGCCACTCATGTGCCACGGCCCACCGCGAGTAAACCGATCCGCCGAGCTGCGCTCGGCTGGGCGGCTTTGGCCATCAAATTCGTGGCTACGGACGGTCTATGCCGTACCCCAGGCCAGTCGCTCGGTGGATCTGAGGCGGTATTCATCGGCCTCGCGGTAAGGCCCGAACGCGCGCTCGATGGCCTCGTCCAGGGCGGCGCGCTGGTCGGCCGCCAAATCGGCGACCTTGGTGCCAAAGGTACGCTCGACCATTGCCTGCCAGAAATTCTGCCCGGCCGGCCTGGTGACGATTTCCGAGATCTCTTCCTCTTCGACGCCGGTGAAGCCGGCGGCCTCGAAAGCTTCGGTCAGCTCGCCGGGGCCACTGAAGCGGAACCGGCGAATGTCCGTTGCGTCGTCCTCCACTCCCAAGAAGGCGAAAACCGCGGCGCGAACGACCGAGTATTGCGTGTTCTTGTCCTTCGCCCCGTGAACCATGACCGCGATGCGCTTGCCGGGCTTCAGCACGCGCCGGGCGCCCGCCAGCGTGGCCACCGCGTCGTCGCTCTGCATCAAGCCGAACCGGCAGGTAATGGCATCGAAGCGGTCGTCCTCAAACGGGAGCGCTTCCATGGGGCAGACCTGGAAGCTGATGTTTCGAAGGTTGAGCTTCTCCGCTCTGCTCTTCGCCGCCTCCAGCATGGTTGCGCTGGCGTCCGTGGCGAGAACCGAGCCCTGGTCGCCGACTTTGAGCGCGATGCTGATCGCCGGCTCGCCGGTGCCGGAGGCCAGGTCAAGAACATGGTCGCCGACACCAATGCCGGCGCGATCGATCAGAAGTTGGTTCGGAGCGTCATGGGTCGAGACCGACGTCGGCGCGGCTTTTGCCCAATGCTTGGCTCTTTGGTCCCAATCGGTCTTGCCCGGGTCGTTGTCGGCGCGCATAGCTGTTGTCTCCGAAGTCGCCGCGTGCGGTGTGGGGATGTCCGCTTATAGCTGACGGCGGGCGAGCCGTGTCTTGAATTCTCATGCCGCGTGGGTTGCAGGACCGGCATGAGGTCCGGCCCGGCATGGTCCGGTGTGGGCGTATGCATATGCGTGTGCGTCAGTGAGCGGACCGGAACCCGTTCGCCCGGGTCCGGTCCGCCAGCCCTGATGCCGGTCCTATTCGGGCGTCTTCGCCGCCACCGCCTTCAGCAGCGAATACATCTCCTTGGTCTTGGGGTTCTTGCCCAGGACCTCGTCGCCCAGCGGCTGCAGCTTGGCGAAGACCGCGGCGCGGTCCTTTGCCGACAGGTGGATCACCTCGGCGCCGTTGTCGGTCCACAGCTTGACGGCGCGCTTCTCGAACGCCTCGGAATTCTTGCCGGCCCATTCTTCGAGGTCGCGGCCGGTCTGAACCACCGCCTGCCGCAGGTCCTTGGGCAGCTTGTCGAGCCACTTCTTGCTGACCCAGAGCGCGCTCGGGATCATGCCGCTCTCGATCTGGGTGATGTATTTGGTCGAGGTGAAGAACTTCAGCGCCCCCATCACCACGATGCTGGTCCGGCAGCCGTCGATGGTCTTGCGCTGCAGCGCCGGCAGCACTTCGGAGAAGGGCATCGGCACGCCGGTCATGCCCATCTCGCTGGCGATCCGGCTCTCCATCTTGGTCGCCAGCACGCGGATCTTGAGGCCCTTCATGTCGGCGAGGGTGCGGATCGGCTTGTGCGAGGCGATCGAGGTCGGCCCGTAAACCCATAGCGAAACGCCGACGATGCCGTTCTTCTCCGCGAGCTTCAGATAGCGGCTGCGGAACTGCGGGTTGGTGAGCGCGCGCTGGGCCTGCCAGAAGCTCTTGAAGAGCGCCGGCGCATCAGGGGCCTGGAAGCCCTGGTTCATACCCGAGAGGAAGCCGGGAGGCGCCTGGAAGCCCTCTTGCGTTCCGAGCTGCAGGCCCTCGAGCTGGCGCGGGATCTTGCCGAGCTGGGCCGCGGGGAAGACCTTGACCGTGATCCGGCCCTTGGTGCGTTTCTCCAGCTCTTCCTTGTACTTCTTCACGAAGGTGTGCTGGGGGTCGTTGATCGTGACCATGCCGATCTTCATCGTGTAGCTCTCGGCCAGCGCCGCCGGGGCGAGCGCGCCGATCGAAATCACGAATGCCGCGGTCGCGGCGAGCCCAAGCGCTGTTCGGCTCGCAATGTGCCGGACGGCAAATCGAGTCTGTCTGGAATCCATTGTTGTCTCCTCCCAATTGGCCGCGCCCGCCAAGCGCGGTTCCGCCTTCTGAAGGCGGTGTTTATTCCTTAAGACGGCACAAAAGCTTACTACCAATTTTCCGCGAGCGGCAATTTTCCGTGAGTGGAAAATTCGTCGCGCGCCGGCGGGTGGTTCAGCCCATGAATTGCAAGAGAATCAGCGACAAGCCAGGCACATAGGTCACGATCAGGAGCGCCACCAGATTGACCAGAATGAACGGCAACAGCCCGGGATAGAGCTTGCTCAAGGGCACCTTGAACATGGCTTGGGTCACGAAGATGTTGAGCCCGAAGGGCGGTGTGAACATGCCGATGCTGAGATTGACCGTCATGATGATGCCGAAATGGATCAGGTCGATGCCCAGCGCCCGCACGATCGGCACCAGGATCGGGGTCAGCACGAGGATCGCCGAGGCCGGGTCGAGCACACAGCCGATCAGCAGCAGGAACAGATTGATGACCAGCAGGACCGCCCAGTCCGGCGCCTGCAGCCCCTGGATCGTCGCGGCGATCGACTGCGGCACGCCCTCCACGGTCAGCAGGTGCGAGAACACGCCCGCGGCCGCGACGATGATGAGCACCTGGGCCGTCAGGCGCACGGATTCCACGGCCACCCCCCAGAGGCCTTTCCAGGTAAGCGCGCGGTAGATCACGCAGGCGACGATGATGCCGTAGAGGCAGGCCAGCCCCGCGGCCTCGGTGGGCGAGAAGGCGCCGAGATAGATGCCGCCCAGGACGATCACCGGGGTGCCGAGCGCCAGCGCGCCCCGCCAGGTCGCCCGGCCGAGGCGGCGAAGCTCGAAGCTGCCGCTCTCGCGGATGCCGCGGCGGCGCACATAGAAGGTGATGTAGAGCGCCATCAGCAGCGCGATCAGGAGACCGGGCAGGATGCCGGCGATGAAGAGGTCGGAGACCGACTGCTCCGCCGAGGCGCCGTAGAGGATCATCACGATCGACGGCGGGATGATCGAGGCGATGGCGCCGGACGACGCGATGAGGCCGGCGGCATAGCTTTGCTCGTAGCCCTTCTCGCGCAGCGGGGTGTAGAGCATGCCGCCGACCGCGGCGACGGTGGCCGGGCTCGATCCGGAGATCGCCCCGAACACCGTGCTGGTGCCGACGGTGGTGAGCGCCAGGCTGCCGCGCACGCCGCCCATGATCGACAGCACCCAGTCGACGATGCGCTGGGAGATGCCGCCCTGGGCCATGATGCCGCCGGCGAAGATGAAGAACGGCACCGAAATCAGCGCCAGCGAGTCGACCGAGTCGAACATCTTGGTGTGGAGCAGGGCGACCGGCATGTCGATCACCGTCGCCATCGCCACGATCGAGGAGACGAGCAGGATGGTGAAGATCGGAAAGCCCAGGATCAGCAGGGCGATCGGAAGTACGGCCATGACCCAGAGGATGGCGGCCTCCGTTCCTAGCGGTCGTCGGCGCGGTTTGGCCCGCCGTCTTGCTTGTTGGCGGCCGCCTCCCCGGCGGGCGGCGCGTCGGTGCCGGCGTCTTCATGGCCCAAGCTGCCGCGCAGGTAGCCGCGGATGCGGATGGCCACAGCCAGGAACATCAGCGCCATGCTGACCGGGATGATCGCATGCGGGATCGCCATCGGGATCTCGGCGATCTGGCTGACCTGGCCGGTTCGCGCGTACAGGCTGACCGGGATCAGCGAATAGTAGGCGATGTAGAGGGTGAGGCCGAGAAAGACGGCGACGGTCAACACCCGCACGAGCAACAGCGCGCGGCCCTTGAGCGCCGATGAGAGCAGGTCCATACGCAGGTGCCGGTCGTCCCAGCTCACCAGCACGGCGCCCAGAAAGACCATCCACAGGAGCCCGAAGCGCAGCACCTCCTCGCCCCACAGGATCGGCGCGGCGAAGACGTAGCGGCCGATGGCATTGACGACGATCAGGATCGCGCTGGCGAACAACAACGCACCGCCCAGCAGCCGAACGCCGAGCAGGACGGTCCGCGCAACGCGTTCCACGGTCGTCATCTTCCCCCCGTGCCGGTTCTTGTCGTTGGTCGGCAGGGCTTTCTTGAACACCGCCCTTATTTGAAATGAAGCTCTTTTTGCCCGAGCCTTGTCAAGGTTGGGGCATGCGGGGCGGTCGGCGCGGACGTTCGGACAGGCGCGCGGTCCCGGCGTCCGACTATGATTCGCGACGGTGATCGGCCAGGATGATCCTCCCGCGTTTCCGCCCGGTCGGGCGGCGCGGTCCAGGGAGGGACGTGGCATGGCCTATCGCGATTTTCGGGATTTCATTGCGGCCTCCGAGCAGCGGGGCTTGCTGCGGCGGATCGCGCGGACGGTGGATGCGAGCTGGGAGCCGGCGAGCCTCGCCAAGTGGATGTTCCAGGCGCTGCCCGACGAAAAGCGCTTCGGGCTCATGTTCGAGAATGTCGAGGGATCGGACGCTGCGCTGGTGACGGGCGCGCTCGGCGCCTCGTGCGAGACCTACGCGCTGGCGCTCGGCGTCACCGCCGACGAGATCAACGATGTCTGGGTCAACGCGCTGCGCCATCCGCTGCCGCCGGTCACGGTCGGGCAGGCCGTTTGCCAGGAGGTCGTGCATCTGGGCGAGGACGCCAAGCTCGGCGAGCTGCCGATCCCGGTCTGGACGCCGGGCAAGGATGCGGGCCCCTACATCACCACGATCACCGTCAACCGCCATGCCGAGACCGGCGTCCAGAACATGGGCGTCTACCGCACCATGGTGCGCGACGACCACCACGTCGTCGTCAACATCAATCCCGGCCGCCAGGGCTATATGTACGCCCAGAGCTATCTGGAGGCCGGCAAGCCGGCGCCGATCGCCTGGGTGGTCGCGACCGAGCCGGTCATCCACCTCGCCAGCGTCGCCAATCTGCCGCACGGGGTCGACGAGATCACCGTGGCGGGGGGCTTGAAGGGCGAGCCGATCGAGATGGTCCGGTGCAAGACCAGCGACATCATGGTGCCGGCCAATGCCGAGATCATCATCGAGGGCGAGGTGCTGCCGGGCGAATACGCCGACGAGGGCCCGTTCGGCGAGTTCGCCGGCTATATGGGGCCGGTGGCGCCCAAGCCGCTGGTGCGCATCACCGCGATCACCCACCGCACGGACCCGATCTATTACGGCTATACCAGCCAGATGCCGCCCAGCGAGAGCACCGTGCTGCAGAGCATGACCAACGCGCCGCTGCTGCTGAAGCAGCTCCGCGACGAGATGGGCGAGAAGACCGTGCGCGACGTCTTCATCGATCTCACCTTCGGCGGGCTCTTGGCGCACTGCGTCGTCGCGATGCGGCCCGACCGTCCGGGCCACGCCAAGCAGATCGGCCGGCTGATCGCCGACATGTCGCCGCTGAAACGCGTGACCGTGGTCGACGAGGACATCGACATCCGCGATCCGCTGCATGTCGAATGGGCGATGAACGCGCATTACAACCCGTCGCGCGACACGGTGATCATCGACGACGTCTATTTTCCGCTCGGCATGGATCCATCGGTGCGCGTCGACAACAAGATGGCCGACATGGGCAGCAAGATCGTCATCGACGCGACGCGGACGATCGATGCCGGCCCGCTGTCGCTGCCGCCGAAGGACATCATGATGAAGGCGCTCGAGGTCTGGAAGGAGCTCGACCTGCCCGCGTTCGAGATCCCCAAACGCGCGGCCAGCCGCATCGAGCGGTCTTGAGGCGGATCAGGATGCTTCGGCTGGCGGCGGGGGCAATGTGATCCCGAAATCGCGGCGCAGCACGTCGGCGATCAGCTCGAAGCAGGCGCCGTAGCGCACCACCTCCATCCGCTCGACGTCGAGCAGTGTCGACGACGCCTTGTAGAGGTGATATTTGCGGAGCCCGTGATCGATCACGACGTCGGCGATGGCGCGGATCTCGGGCTCGATGTCCTCGACCCGAAATTTCGTTCCCGACAGCGACAGGTTGGCGGATGAGCCGAACAGCGGGTGCATTTCCGTACGGCTGAGGCGGCAGATTTCGGCATGGAACGGCCCGGCATTGAGCAGCATGGCGATGGTGCCGTCCCGGTGGCTGCGCTCGAGCGTCTCGGGCGAGACGGCCTTCAGCAACGGATGGTCGAGCCGCGCCGGCGCGATGGCGCCCAGCGGCAGATCGTGGTCCTGCGTGATCGCTTTCACGATGTCGAAGCCGCGCCCGTCGAGCACATGCAGCTCGCGGTGGATCTCGTTGTCGGCGACCATGGCGTTGAGCTTCGTCGCCGCGCGCCGCTTGGTCTCGAAGATACGGGCGAGCGCGGCCTCGCCGCCGCCGATCAGCGAGTAGCCGACATCCATCGGCAGGATCGCGATGCCGCCGCTTTTCAACGCGTCGAAGGCGCCGCGCGCATCGCCCGCGATATCCACCATGCCCACGCTGCTCATTCCCGCTGTTGCTTGGTTTGATATGGGCCGGCCCCTATTCTAGCGCTCTCGACGAGGCAGGGGAGGGCGGAGCGTGTTTGACGGTTATCCGATCGCGGAGGACGCGGCGCGCATTTTTGAGACCGTGCGCGGCGGCGGCGTGGCCATCTTTCCGGTCAGTGTCGGCTACGCCATTGTCGGCCACGAGGAGGAGGCGGTTTCGCGCATCTATACGGCCAAGGAGCGCTCCTTCGACAAGCCCTGCGGCAATTTCTGCGATTGGGCGCTCTTCAACGAGGCGATCGAGGTGCCCGAGCGCGCCCGCGAGGTGGTGAGCGCGATCATCCACGACCACGATCTGCCGTTCTCGACCGTCGCCCCCTTCCGCGCCGAGCATCCGGTGGTCGCGAGCCTGCCACCCTTCGCGCTCAGGAACGCGACCAAGGCGGGCACAATGGACATGCTGCTGAACGCCGGCCCGCTGCACGACGAGATTGCGCGTCTCGCGCGCGAGAACGCCTATGCCGTCGTCGGCTCCTCGGCCAACCGCTCGCTCACCGGCAGCAAGTTCGTCTTCGCCGACATCGAGGACCAGGTGCTGCAGGCCGCCGACATCACCGTCGACTACGGCGAAGTGCCGTACGCGACGCCGGGCGGGCTCGGCAGCACCATCGTCGATCTCATCTCCTGGGAGACGATCCGCGTCGGCGCCGTCTACGACCAGATCTGCGAGATCGTCCTCGAGCGCTTCGACATCGACTTGAAGGGTGTGATGGCGGCGAAGGGGTAGCGCGCCCCGCTTACGCCGAGCCCCAGACCTCGTCGGCGATCTCCACGACGCGGGCGAGCTTCTTTTTCTCATCGT
>CAZBRE010000178.1:0-8149 GCA_964494065.1 uncultured Alphaproteobacteria bacterium | reverse complement strand
GAATACAGCCAGGTAGAGAAGCTCTAGCGGCGCGAATGGAAATGCCACGCGGCGCCTTTGTGGGAGGCGGAAACCGGCATCGCCAGCCGGCACCCGCCGCACCACGCAGGACCGCAGATGATTGAGGACTGATATCGAATGGCGAAGAAAATCGACGGATACATCAAGCTGCAGATCCCGGCGGGGCAGGCATCGCCCTCGCCGCCGGTGGGTCCAGCCCTTGGTCAGCGCGGCGTCAGCATCGGCGAGTTCGTGAAGTCGTTCAATGCGCACACGCAGAAGATGGAGCCGGGCATGCCGGTTCCGGTGACGATCACGGTCTATGCCGATCGCAGCTTCTCGTTTGAGACCAAGTCGCCGCCGGCGAGCTACTTCCTGAAAAAGGCCGCCAAGGTGAGCAAAGGCGCCAGCGCGACCGGACGCGACTTCATTGGCCGCGTGACGATGGACCAGCTGCGCGAGATCGCCGAGCAGAAGAAAGAGGACCTGAACGCCAACGATGTCGATGCCGCGTGCAAGATTTTGGCCGGCACGGCGCGCTCGATGGGTCTCGAAGTGGTGGGGAGCTAGATCATGGCGGGAAAAGCTGGAAAACGATTGGCCAAGGCCCGCGAGAACCTCGACCGCGATGCCCGCCTGGGCGTCAGCGAGGCGGTGAAGGCGGTCAAGGAGCGGGCGGTCGCGAAGTTCGATGAGACCATCGAGATGTCCTTCAATCTCGGTCTCGATACGCGCCATGCCGATCAGACCGTGCGCGGCGCGATCTCGCTGCCGAACGGTACGGGCAAGTCCATACGGGTCGCCGTCTTCGCCAAGGCCGACAAGGCCGAGGAGGCCAAGAGCGCCGGCGCCGATGTGGTCGGCGCCGAGGATCTGGCCGAGGCCGTGCAGAACGGCGAGATCAATTTCGAGCGCGTCATCGCGACGCCGGACATGATGGCGGTCGTGGGCCGGCTCGGCAAAATTCTGGGCCCCAAGGGCCTAATGCCGAACCCCAAGCTCGGTACGGTGACGCCTGATGTCGCCGCCGCGGTCAAGGCCGCCAAAGGTGGCCAGGTTCAGTACCGCGCCGAGAAGAGCGGCATCGTTCATGCCGGGGTCGGCAAGGCGAGCTTCTCAGAGGCGCAGCTTGAGGAGAACGTGCGTGCCTTCTACGCCGCCATCGCCGGCGCCAAGCCGAGCGGCGTGAAGGGCACATATATCAAGAAGGTGAGCCTGTGCTCCACGATGGGGCCGGGCATCTCACTCGACATCGGAGATCTTGCCGGCAGTAGCGGCAAGGAAGCGGCCGCTTAAGCCCGGCCGCATCACGACGGGACCGCGGCAGGTTCCCAACGACAAGACAGCCGTGGTCCAGACGACTTTCCGAAAGGCGCCTCCCAGAAGGCGCCGATCGGGAAGGGAGGCAAGGGGTCCGCACCCCGCGCCTCCACCCTGTCCGAGATTGCAGGTGCCGGAAGGCCCGATACCGGGCCAACCGGCTTAAAGGGAAACCGCCAGCATGAGACGGGAGATCGAGATCACGTGGCCTCGACCGGTTCGGTCAAGGCCACGCGGCTTGAGCTTCTGGGACGGGCAGGACAGCCGGACCCGAATATCGGGGCCGGTTGTTTGGAGGGCCGGGCCGGGCCCGTTCGCCCGTCCGGTCCATGGCCAAGGGAAGAAGCATCGGAGAAAAGATGGACCGATCGCAGAAAGAAGCCCTGGTCACCTCGATGAACGAGATTTTCGGGTCGGCGTCCTCGGTGGTGGTAACCCACTACTCGGGATTGACCGTCTCGGAGATCACGGATTTGCGCGTGCAGATGCGGGACGCTCAGGCGCAATTCAAGGTGACCAAGAACCGCCTCGCGCGGCGGGCGCTGGAGGGTACCAAGTTCGAGGGGCTGTTGCCGCTCTTCGAGGGCCCGACGGCGATCGCCTACTCGGACGATCCGGTGGCACCCGCAAGGGTCGCGGTCAAGTTCGCCAAGGACAACGACAAGCTCGTGGTCCTCGGCGGCGCGCTCGACGACAAGGTCTTGAACGAGACCGAAGTCAAGGCGCTGGCCACGCTGCCATCGCTCGACGAGCAGCGGGCAACGATCATCGGCCTCTTGCAGGCACCGGCGACCAAGATCGCCGGCGTGCTGCAGGCGCCGGCCGGTCAGCTCGCTCGCGTCTTCGGCGCATACGCCGCCAAGGACGCTGCATAAGAGGCATCAGGACCAATCAAGCTCAAGCCTGGGAGACAGACAGGAAATGGCAGATCTAGACAAACTCGTAACCGAACTCTCCAAGCTCACCGTCATCGAGGCGGCCGAGCTGTCGAAGAAGCTGGAAGAGGAGTGGGGTGTTTCCGCCGCCGCTCCGGCCGCTGTGGCAGTGGCGGCAGGTGCCGCGCCGGAAGCCGCGGCAGAGGAGAAAACCGACTTCGACGTCGTGCTCAAGGCCGTCGGTGACAAGAAGATCAACGTCATCAAGGAAGTGCGCGCCGTGACCGGCCTTGGCCTCAAGGAAGCCAAGGACCTGGTCGAGGGCGCGCCCAAAGCCGTCAAGGAAGGCGTTGAGAAGGCCGAGGCCGAGGAGATCAAGAAGAAGCTCGAGGAAGCCGGCGCGACGGTGGAGCTCGCTTGAGCTTGCCGCTTTCTCGAAACCGGACCCGTTTGGCGCCGTCGCCGCGTGGGGCAATGCCTCAACGCGGCGGCGGTGGCCGCGGTTCGGCGTTGACAGATAACACGACCTCGAAGCCGCGCGCGGTTGACCGCAGCGGCTTAAGGGACATGCGGAGCGCGCGCCAGCGCTTCGCGATATTGCGAATGAGTCCCCGGGCGGCCGTCGGCCGCGCCGGTATCCGCGCGAGAGGAGCATAAATGGCCAAGACCGCTGTAAGGACGTCGAGCAGGCCCACGGTTTTCACGGGACGCGAGCGGATCCGCCGCAATTTCGGACGGATTCCCGAAGTCGCGCCGATGCCGAACCTGATCGAGGTCCAGAAGAAGTCGTACGACCATTTCCTGCAGATGGAGGAGCCCGAAGGCGGGCGCGACCTCTATGGCCTGCAGGAGGTGTTCAAGTCGGTCTTTCCGATCAACGACTTCTCCGGCCGGGCCCAGCTCGAGTTCGTGTCGTACGAATTCGAGGACCCGAAATACGACGTCGAGGAATGTCAGCAGCGCGGCATGACCTATGCGGCGCCGCTGAAGCTGACCTTGCGGCTGGTCGTCTGGGATGTCGACGAGGAGACGGGCTCGCGCTCGATCCGCGACATCAAGGAGCAGGACGTCTACATGGGCGACATGCCGCTCATGACCAACAACGGCACCTTCGTCGTGAACGGCACCGAGCGCGTCATCGTCAGCCAGATGCACCGCAGCCCGGGCGTCTTCTTCGATCACGACAAAGGCAAGTCGCATTCGTCCGGCAAGTTTTTGTTTGCCGCGCGGGTCATTCCCTATCGCGGCTCGTGGCTCGATTTCGAGTTCGATGCGAAGGATGTCGTGCATGTCCGCATTGACCGCCGCCGCAAGCTGCCGGTCACGACCCTGCTGCTCGCGCTCGAGAACGACGCGACGGCAGCGCTGCGCGCCGAGCGCGAAGCCGCCGGCACAAAGCTCGACGTCACCGAGATCGTCGGCCTCTCGCCGGAAGAGATCCTTGAGTATTTCTACGAGACCATCGAGCACAAGCGCACCGACAAAGGATGGAAAACGGCCTTCGACGCCGAGCGCATGCGCGGGGTCAAGCTGATCAGCGACCTGATCGACGCCAAGACCGGCGACGTGATGGCGGAGGCGGGCACCAAGGTGACCCCGCGTATGGCCGCCAAGCTTGCCGACGAAGGCTTGAAGGAGCGTCTGGTCTCCCAAGAGGAGCTCATCGGCAGCTATGCGGCCGTCGATATCATCAACGAGGCGACCGGCGAGATCTACGTCGAGGCCGGTGAAGAGCTGACCGAGGAAAGCCTGGCAAAGCTCGACGAAGCGAACGTCAAGACCTTGCCGACCCTCGCGATCGACCATGTCACCGTGGGTCCCTATATCCGCAACACCCTTGCTGTGGACAAGAACCTGAAGCGCGAGGACGCGCTGATCGACATCTACAAGGTCATGCGTCCGGGCGAGCCGCCGACCCTCGATGCGGCGGAAACCCTGTTGAGCGGATTGTTCTTCGATTCCGAGCGCTACGATCTGTCGGCCGTCGGCCGGGTGAAGATGAACGCCCGGCTTGGCTTCGATAATGCCGACGTGCCCGACAACATGCGGACGTTGCGCAAGGACGACATCCTCGCCATCGTCAAGACGCTGGTCGAGCTGAAGGACGGCCGTGGCGAGATCGACGACATCGACCATTTGGGCAACCGCCGGGTGCGCTCGGTCGGCGAGCTGATGGAGAACCAGTACCGCGTCGGCCTGCTGCGCATGGAGCGGGCCATCAAGGAGCGCATGTCGACCGTCGAGATCGACAGCGTGATGCCGCACGACCTGATCAACGCCAAGCCGGCAGCGGCGGCGGTGCGCGAGTTCTTCGGCTCGTCACAGCTCTCGCAATTCATGGACCAGACCAACCCGCTGTCGGAGATCACGCACAAGCGGCGTCTCTCCGCGCTCGGGCCGGGTGGCCTGACGCGCGAGCGGGCCGGCTTCGAGGTGCGCGACGTGCATCCGACGCATTACGGCCGGATCTGCCCGATCGAGACGCCGGAAGGCCCGAATATCGGCCTGATCAACTCGCTCGCGACCTATGCGCGGGTCAATCAGTACGGCTTCATCGAGAGCCCGTACCGGCGCGTCGAAAACGGCAAGGTTCAGGACGAGGTGGTTTACCTCTCCGCGATGGAGGAGGTGAAGTACACCGTCGCCCAGGCCAACGCCACGATCGACAAGTCAGGCAAGCTGGTCGACGATCTGATTTCCTGCCGAAAGGGCGGCGAGTATGTGATGGCGCAGCAGGAGGACGTCAATTTCATCGACGTCTCGCCCAAGCAGCTCGTCTCGGTCGCCGCGGCGCTGATCCCGTTCCTGGAGAACGACGACGCCAACCGCGCGCTCATGGGCTCGAACATGCAGCGTCAGGCTGTGCCGCTCATCCAGTCCGAAGCCCCGCTCGTCGGGACCGGCATGGAAGAGACGGTGGCACGCGACAGCGGGGCCACGATCGTCGCCAAGCGATCGGGCGTGGTCGACCAGATCGACGCCACCCGCATCGTCGTGCGGGCGACGGAGGATATCTCCGCCGACATGCCGGCGGTCGATATCTACAACCTGCTGAAGTTCCAGCGGTCAAACCAGAACACCTGCATCAACCAGCGTCCGCTGGTGAAGGTGGGCGAAACGGTCACGGCCGGCGAGATCCTGGCCGACGGCCCCTCGACCAATCTGGGCGAGCTGGCGCTGGGCCGGAACGTGCTCGTCGCCTTCATGCCGTGGAATGGCTACAACTTCGAGGACTCGATCCTGGTGTCCGAGCGCATCGTGCGCGACGACGTCTTTACCTCGATCCATATCGAGGAATTCGAGGTGATGGCGCGGGACACAAAGCTCGGCCAGGAAGAGATCACCCGTGACATTCCGAATGTCGGCGAAGAGGCGCTGAAGCATCTCGACGAAGCCGGCATCGTCTATGTCGGCGCCGAGGTTCGGCCGGGCGATATTCTGGTCGGCAAGGTGACGCCGAAGGGCGAATCGCCGATGACGCCTGAGGAAAAGCTGCTCCGGGCGATCTTCGGCGAGAAGGCATCCGACGTCCGCGATACCTCGCTCCGGCTGCCGCCGGGCGTTACCGGCACGGTGGTCGAGGTTCGGGTGTTCTCGCGCCGCGGCGTCGACAAGGACGAGCGCGCGCTCGCCATCGAGCGGGCCGAAATCGCCCGTCTCGCCAAGGATCGCGACGACGAAAAATCGATCCTGGAGCGCGCCTATTACAATCGTCTGAAGGATCTGTTGCTCAACCAGACCATCGCCGGCGGCCCGAAGGGCCTGAAGGCCGGTGGCCGGGTGACCGACAAGGTGCTCGAGGACTTCACCCGCGGCCAGTGGCGCCAGATCACGGTGAAGAACGACAAGATCGCCAAGGACATCGAGGCGGTGAGCCGCGTCTTCGACGAGGCGATCGGCAACCTCGAGGCACGCTTCCAGGACAAGGTCGACAAGCTTCAGCGCGGCGATGAGCTGCCGCCGGGCGTCATGAAAATGGTCAAGGTCTTCGTCGCCATGAAGCGCAAGATCCAGCCGGGCGACAAGATGGCCGGCCGGCACGGCAACAAGGGCGTTATTTCCAAGATCGTGCCGATCGAGGACATGCCCTATCTGGAGGACGGCACGCAGGTCGATATTGTGCTCAATCCGCTGGGCGTGCCGAGCCGCATGAACGTCGGCCAGATCCTGGAAACCCATCTCGGTTGGGCCTCCCACGGGCTGGGCATCCAGATCGGCAAGATGCTCGACAAGATCCGCATCGAGGCCAAGGGCGACAGCAACGGCGAGATCAGGAAGTTCCTGAAGAGGAGCTACGGCGACAAGGACTACGCCGAACGCCTCGAGATCATGAAGGACAACGATCTGAACAGCCTCGCGGAGACGTTGCGGGTGGGCGTGCCGATGGCAACGCCGGTCTTCGACGGCGCGCGCGAGGAAGAGATCGTCGATCTTCTGAGGGAGGCGGGTCTGCAGGATTCCGGGCAGGTCATCCTGACCGACGGTCGGACCGGTGAGGCCTTCGCCCGGCCGGTGACCGTTGGCTACATATATATGTTGAAGCTGCACCACCTGGTCGACGACAAGATCCACGCCCGTTCCATCGGCCCCTACAGCCTGGTCACCCAGCAGCCGCTGGGCGGCAAGGCGCAGTTCGGCGGCCAGCGCTTCGGCGAAATGGAAGTGTGGGCGCTCGAAGCCTACGGAGCTGCCTATACGCTCCAGGAGATGCTGACGGTCAAATCGGACGACGTCGGTGGCCGCACCAACGTCTACGCCAAGATCGTGCGCGGATCGGACACCTTCGAGGCGGGCATTCCGGAGTCCTTCAACGTGTTGGTGAAGGAGCTCCGTTCGCTCGGCCTCAACGTCGAGCTCAAACAGAGCAGCTGACGCCAGGGACGAAACACTCGGGTGCCGCGGCCATGAGGCCGCGGCGGACAGGACAAGCGCTGTACAGCGGGAGATCGCTTAGATGAACGAAGTGATGAACATCTTCGGCCCGGTCAAGAAGTCGGAAGACTTCGACCAACTCCGCATCTCGATCGCAAGCCCGGAGCGGATCCGCTCCTGGTCCTACGGCGAGATCAAAAAGCCGGAGACCATCAACTACCGCACCTTCAAGCCGGAGCGTGACGGGCTTTTCTGCGCCCGTATCTTCGGCCCGATCAAGGACTATGAGTGCCTGTGCGGCAAATACAAGCGCATGAAGTATCGCGGCATCGTCTGCGAGAAGTGCGGCGTCGAGGTGACGCTGCAGAAGGTCCGGCGCGAGCGCATGGGCCACATCGAGCTGGCTTCGCCGGTGGCGCATATCTGGTTCATGAAGTCGCTGCCTTCGCGCGTCGGCCTGCTGCTCGACATGACGCTGCGCGATCTGGAGCGGGTGCTCTATTTCGAGAACTACGTGGTGCTCGAGCCGGGCCTCACGCCGCTCAAGCTGCGCCAGCTCTTGAACGAGGACCAGTACCAGCAGGCGGTCGAGGACTTCGGCGACGACCAGTTCGAGGTCGGTATCGGCGCCGAGGCGCTGAAGACGATGCTGTCGGCGATCGAGCTCGATGAAGAGCGCGAGATGCTACGCGTCGAGCTCAAGGAGACCAAGTCGGAAGCCCGCCGCAAGAAGCTGGTCAAGCGTTTGAAGCTGGTCGAGGCGTTCATGGAGTCGAACACCCGTCCGGAATGGATGGTGCTCGATGTGGTCCCGGTGATCCCGCCGGAGCTCCGGCCCCTGGTGCCGCTCGATGGCGGCCGCTTCGCGACCTCGGACCTCAACGACCTTTATCGCCGCGTCATCAACCGCAACAACCGCCTGAAGCGCCTGATCGAGCTGCGCGCGCCCGAGATCATCGTGCGCAACGAAAAGCGCATGCTGCAGGAAGCGGTCGATGCGCTGTTCGATAACGGCCGCCGCGGCCGGGTCATCACCGGCGCCAACAAGCGCCCGCTGAAGTCGCTCGCCGACATGCTGAAGG
>CAZBRE010000177.1:0-8155 GCA_964494065.1 uncultured Alphaproteobacteria bacterium | reverse complement strand
GTGAACTCCGAGCGGATGCGGCTGCGGAAGGCGCGGATGGCGCGCAGGCAGTCGCGGAGATAGTCCTTCTCGCGCTTGGAGAGCGACTTGGGCGCGATGTAGTAGCCGGTGGGCGCGCCCGCGGCGTGGTCGCGGAGCTGCTGGCGCAGCAGGAGATGGGCGATGTGCCGGAAGGCGCCCGAAAGGTAGTCCTGCTCGTCGGCCTCGAGCACACCGGCGGCGGCGAGCGCCTCGATGCGGGCGAGGGTGGGGCCCGCCTCGATGCCCTCGCGCAGCGCAAGCAGGCGCACCGCGTCGATGATCGGCAGCGAGCCCGTGTGCTTCAAGTTGATCTTGCCCTTGTGCTCGGGCTCGTCGCGCACGGTGATGAAGCGGCCGAACCAGCCGAGCGCCACGCCGTGCTCCTCGTCGTCGCGGAAGAGCTCGCGGAGGAAGGCGTTGTTGCCCTTGGTGAGCGCGGTGACATGGGCGCGCAGCCGCGCCGGCATTGCCGGGTCGCCGTAGACGCCGCGGAAGTCGAAGAAGATGTCGGCGAGGCGGAGCGCGGTGGTGTCGCGTTTGGCCTGCCAGAGCGAGATCTGCTCGCGCCACTGGCTCTCGGTCTTCCGCCAGAGCGGGTTCTGCGCCATCACATAGCCCTTGCAGAGCGGCATGCCGATGGCGTCGAGATTGGCGTTGAGGCGGACCGCGAGCTCGGTGAACCAGCCGTCGATGCGGTCGTGCTCGGCGTCGGGGTAGTCGGCGAGGATGAAGCCGTTATCCTGGTCGGGGAAAAGATAATTCTCGTCGCGCCCGCCCGAGCCCATGACGATGACGGCGAAGTCGACCGGCGGCTCGCCCTTGCCCTCGGCGGCCAGCGCCTCGAGCGTGCCGGCGGTGACGCGGCGGTAAATGTCGTTGTTGACGTCGGTGAGGAGGGCCTGGATCTCGGTCGCCGGGACTGCATCGTCGAGGAGATCGGCGGCGAGGTCGATCTGCGCGGCCTTGACCTCGCGCAGGCCGTCCATCGTGCCCTCATGGGTCAGATGCTCGATGCGCTCGACGGTGGCCGCGGCGATGTCGGCGAGGGCGTGGTGGAGGTCGAGATGACCGACCGCGCGGCCGATCCCGTCCACCACCGGCATGTTGTGATGGCCGAAGCGGCGCATGCGGGCGATGGCGCGGTAGAGATAGTCGTCGGCGCCGATGGTCTTGACGCCTTCGCTCATGATTTCCCAGAGCGGCGTTTCCGGTGTCGCGCGGAAGGCGATGCGGCGGGTGACGTCCTGCTCGGTGATGATGCCGACGACCCGCTGATCGCCATCGACGATGACGGCACAGGCGGCGCGGCCGACGGTCATGGCGCCCACCGCCTCCTTCACGGTCGCGGTCGCCTCTAGCGCCAGCGGCGCCGGCCCCATGAAGTCGCCCACCCGGCGGCGGAAGAGCTGGGTCTGGGATTGCATCCGAATGGTCTCCCCAATTGGGCCGTTCTATAGCATGGCGCGCAGGGGTCGGCAGATTGATCCAGGGCAAAGGATTGGCGTGCCGGTAAAGGGCGGGCTAGAGTGTCCCGGTCGAGGCGCCGCCAAGAGCGCCCGGCATGAAACAGGGAAGGGATCCCCGCCATGGTGCGGTCGGTGCTGGTCGTGGACGATGAGCCGAACATCGTCCTATCGCTGGAATTCCTTATGAAGCAGGCCGGCCTCGAGGTCCGTACGGCCGGTGACGGCCAGGCGGCGTTGGCGGCCGTTCAGGCCAATACGCCTGATCTAATTCTTTTAGATATTTCAATGCCTAATGGTGACGGTTTCGAGGTTTGTCGCAAGATTCGCGAAAACCCCGTATGGCAGGATATCCGGATCATCATGCTGACCGCCAAGGGCAAGGATTCGGAGCGCGAAAGGGGCCTCGCCGCGGGGGCGGACGACTACATCACCAAGCCATTTTCGACGCATGAGGTGATCGACCGGGTCGCGGCGCAGATCGGATCCGCCAGGACCGATTAACCACTGTTCCGCTGCCGTCTCCCCAAATCGGGGCAATCGCGCTAGGATCGAGACATTATCAACCAAGACGTCTCTCAAGCGGGACGGGGGCGGTGCAGGTGGCCGGACCAGCGAAGACCAGCGAGCGCTCGATTTCGCTTTTGCTGCTCGGCTTGCTCGCCTTCAGCCCGCCGCTGCTCGTGATCTTCAGCGGGCGGGCGACGATCTTCGGTATCCCGTCGCTCTTTGCTTATCTGTTCAGCGCCTGGGTCGTTCTGATCGCGCTGAGCCGGATCCTGGCCGAACGGGCGCGGCCCGACGATGGGGCGCGGGTGCCGCCGCCCGGACAGCGCTAGGCGCTTTGATGGTCCGCCATGCTTAAGGGCTGGATCATACTGCTGGCGTCGATCGCCTATCTCTGCATCCTTTTCGCGATCGCGTATTACGGCGACAAGCGTGCGGATCGCGGCCGCAGCCTGATCGCCAACCCATACATCTATGCGCTCTCCATCGCGGTCTACTGCACCTCGTGGACCTTTTACGGCAGCGTCGGACGCGCGGCGGCCAGCGGCATCGACTTCCTCACCATCTATCTGGGGCCGACGCTGACCTTCGTGGCGTGGTGGTTCGTGCTGCGCAAGATCCTGCGCATATCGAAAGCGCATCGCATCACGTCGATCGCCGACTTCATCGCCTCGCGCTATGGCAAGAGCACGGTCCTGGGCGGGCTGGTGACCGTGATCGCCGTCGTCGGGATCATGCCCTACATCTCGCTACAGCTTAAGGCGGTCTCGACGAGCTTCCGCCTGCTGCTCGAGTATCCGGCGATCGTCATGCCCAAGACCGAGTACGTGCCGCATTTCCTGGGCGACACCGCGCTCTTGGTGGCGGGCTGCATGGCGGCCTTCTCGATCCTGTTCGGCACGCGGCATATCGATGCCTCCGAACACCATGAGGGCATGGTGGCGGCGATCGCTTTCGAGTCGATCGTGAAGTTGATTGCCTTCCTGGCCGTCGGGGTGTTCGTCACCTTCGGGCTTTATGGCGGCTTCGGCGACCTTTTCGCCAAGGCTGCGGCACGGCCGGATCTTGCCAAGCTCTTCGTCGTGGATTCGGGGGCCTACGGCCAGTGGATCACGCTGACGGTGCTCTCGATGGCGGCGATCATCTGCCTGCCGCGGCAGTTCCAGGTCACTGTCGTCGAGAATGTCGACGAGGATCATCTGCGTAAGGCCGTCTGGCTCTTCCCGCTCTATCTGCTCGCCATCAACATTTTCGTTTTGCCGATCGCCTTCGCGGGCATGATGCAGTTCCCGGGCGGCAACGTCGATGCCGATACTTTCGTGCTCACCGTGCCGATGGCGGCCAAGCAGGAGGGGTTGGCGCTCTTTGCCTATATCGGCGGGCTGTCGGCGGCGACGGCGATGGTGATCGTTGCGACAGTGGCGCTCTCGACGATGGTCTGCAATGACCTGGTCATGCCGGTGTTGCTGCGCATCAGGGCGTTCCGGCTGCACGAGAAGGGCGATCTGTCCGGGCTGCTGTTGGCGATCCGCCGCGGCAGCATCATCGGCATCATCATGCTCGGCTATCTTTATTTCCGCTTCATCGGCGAGTCGGTGACGTTGGTCTCGATCGGCCTGGTCTCGTTTGCCGCGGCGGCGCAGTTCGCGCCGGCGATCATCGGCGGCATCTATTGGCGCGGGGCAACGCGGCGCGGGGCGTTGGCCGGCCTCAGTAGCGGTTTCCTCGTTTGGGCGTACACCTTGCTTTTGCCGTCCTTCGCGCGCTCGGGCTGGCTGCCGATCGATTTCGTGGCGCACGGACCCTTCGGCATGACGCTCTTGCGTCCTTATGAGCTCTTTGGTCTCGGCGGCGTCGACCATATGACCCATGCGCTTTTCTGGAGCATGCTCACCAATATCGGGCTTTATGTCGCCGTCTCGCTCTTCAGCCGGCAGGGTGCCATCGAGCGCATTCAGGCGGCCCTCTTCGTCGATGTCTTCCGCTGGTCGGGCGAGCGTGGCTCGCAGTTCTGGCGCGGCACCGCGACGGTGAGCGATCTGCAGGCGCTGGTAGCCCGTTTCATCGGCAATCGCCAGGCCGACCGCGCCTTTGGTGAGTATGCGAAAGGCCGCAAGATCAATCTGTCCAAGATGCCGGAAGCCGACGCGCAGCTCGTCAATTTCGCCGAACGTCTCCTGGCCGGCGCGATCGGGGCGGCCTCGGCGCGGGTCATGGTCTCGACCGTCGCCAAGGCCGAGATCATCTCCATCGACGAGGTGATGAAGATCCTGGACGAAACCAGCCAGGTGATCGAGTACAGCCACCAGCTCGAGGAAAAGGGCCGCGAGCTCGAACAGGCGACCACCGAGCTTCGCGAGGCCAATGCCCGGCTGCAGGAGCTCGACCGCTTGAAGGACGATTTCCTGTCGACCGTCAGCCACGAACTGCGCACGCCGCTCACCTCGATCCGCTCATTCACCGAGATCCTGCACGATAATCCCGATCTGGCCCTCGGCGAGCGGGAACGCTTCCTCGGCATCATCGCCAAGGAAAGCGAGCGCCTCACCCGCCTCATCAACCAGACGCTCGACCTCGCCAAGATGGAAGCGGGCCGCATGGAATGGCAGATGGAACGCCTCAACCCCAAGGCGGTCGTCGAAGATGCCGCGGCGGCGGTCGGCGGTCTGTTCGAGGAGCGTGGCGTTCGCCTGGAGGTCCAATTGCCGTTTCGGTTGCCGATGGTCTATGCCGACCGCGACCGCCTGATGCAGGTTCTGGTCAACCTGCTCTCCAACGCGGCCGACTTCTGCGATGAAGCCAACGGCCGCGTCGTGGTGTGGGGCTCGGCAAAGCAGGATCAGATAACGATTGGCGTTACCGACAACGGTTCAGGCATGCCCAAATCTGCACAAAAGCAGATCTTCGAGAAATTCCAGCAAGCCGATACAGCGCGAAGAGGCCGAACGGGTGGCACGGGCTTGGGGCTTTCGATCTGCCGCCAGATCGTCGAGCACTTCGGCGGTGAGATCGGCGTGGAGAGCCGGCTGGGCGAGGGGGCGCAGTTCATATTCCACCTCCCCACGGCCGCGGCCGTGGAGCGCGCCGGCGCGAAGGGCGGGCAACGCCATCCGTTAAGCCAGTTGATACCGGCCGCAGGCAAACGGCTGCGTATCAGGAAGAAGAACGAGGTTCCCGCCGAATAAGTGGCGGCTGCGCGCGTTGGCCGCAATCGCTGCGGTCGCAGAGCCGGCAGCTGATCCCGATCGGCATCCGGTGGCGCCTGTCCTCGAGATCCATGCCATCGGCATAGATGATCTCGCTCGCGTGCCCGATGCCGCAGCCGATCTCAATCGCGAAATGACTGCGTGGTGCATGGTGGCCGGCGCCGGGCTTGGTGACAGCGCGGGCAATTGAAAAATAGGCGGTGCCATCGGGCATTTCGCTCGGTTGAGCGACGATCTGGCCGGGTGACAGGAGCGCAGTGTGTACCGCCCATCGCGGGCACGCGCCGGAGAAACGGGGAATCCGCAACCCCGATCCCATGAACCGCTTGGAGATATTCCCAGCGGCATCGACGCGGACGAAATGGAACGGAATTGCCGCGTCCCCCGGTCGCTGGAGCGTGGTCAGGCGGTGACAGACCTGCTCGAAGCTGGCGCCAAACCGCTGGCCCAGTCGTTCGATATCATAGCGCTCCGCCCGCGCCGCTTCCGCAAACCGCTCGTACGGCATCATGAGCGCTCCGGCGAAATATCCCGCCAGGGCGCGGCGCGCCACCGCCTCGGATTCGGCGCCGCTGAAGGTCCCGTTTTCCAAGCAGGCGGACAAGAGATCGCTGTGTGTGAGCACGGCGTAATGCCGCGCGAGAGCGAATGCGGCGCTGCTCGGCGAAAGCGTCTCATCGAGAAGCACGCGGCCGTCGGCCTCGGATGCGGCTTGCCCAGCATTGGCTGCGCGCTCGATAGTCACGCCGTGCCGCCGTTCCAGTAGCTCCGCAAGAGCCGAGAACGCGGCGGCCGGATCGAGCCCAAGCGCCTCGTGCAGGCTTTCCGCTTCGGCGTCGAGCTCCGTGAAATGGTTTCCGTTGCGCTCCAGGAATTCGCTAACCTCTTCGCCAGGCGGCCGACTGCCGACGATGCCCTCAAGCGCATCGCCGCGGGCGATTTCGACCAGCTGCCCGACCGCGTCGGTCAGGCGCTCACTCTCGCCGACGATGATGCCGAGAAATTTTTGGCGCTCCTCGGCGCCCATATCGGCGTGATCGTGGAGGATCTCGGAGAAGGAGCGGATCGATGTCAGCAGGGTGAGGAGCTCGTGGATCGAGCTGGAGATGAAGGCGTCGTCGGACAACCGGTCGCTCATCCCCCGCACATTGTCGTTCGCCGTCCGGTAGGCCCGGTAAAGGTCGACGATCGCCCGGCAGGCGGCGGGGGAGGCGTTGACGAGATCGGTGAGATCGTCACGCTCAATCCCGCTCTCCCGGAACATGGGATCGCCGAACGCCTCGATCAGATCGCCCAGAAGCCGGGTCTCATCCTCATCGGAGAACGCCTCGAGATCGACCTCGAAGAGTCGAGAGACCTTGAGCAACAGCGGCAGCGTCAATTGCCGCTGGTTGTGCTCGATCAAATTGAGATAGCTGGGTGAAATGCCGAGTTGGCCGGCCAGCGCGACCTGGCTTACGTCGCGATCCCTGCGGAGCCGCCGCACCTTGTGGCCAAGCATTGGACCTTGGGCCATGAAATCCGCCTCGTGACTTGTCCCGGTAATTTACAAATTTTCATTTTTACAGTTCAATTAGTAAACTATTAACCCAAAAATTGGCAGCCAACAAGGGATACGTTGACCTCAATTTACGTCTGTGAAAGCTTTACAGCACTGCGCTGTCCGTTCAATCGTTGGCAGGCGGCGCAGGTGTCGTTTTTGTGGAGGGGGAGGACATAGCCTTGGCACCAAAGATCATCTGGCTATTCATCTTCGTCGCGCTGTACTGGGCCTACTGTATCTTCTGGGGCGTCAAGTCGGCGATGACGGCGAAGACCGCCAGTGACTACTTCATCGCCGGCAGACGGCTGTCGATGTGGGTATTCATTCTGGCCGCCACCGCGACCTCATTCTCGGGCTGGACCTTCATGGGCCATCCGGGGCTGGTCTATCGCGATGGCTTCCAATACGCCTACGCGTCGTTCTACACGATCACGATCCCGTTCACGGGGGTCATGTTCCTGAAGCGCCAGTGGATGCTGGGCAAACGCTTCGGCTATGTGACGCCGGGAGAAATGCTCTCGGATTACTTCCAGGGCGACGGTATCCGGATCCTGACCGTGCTTGTCGCGCTGCTCTTCTCGATCCCGTATCTGGGGGTGCAGCTCGGCGCGTCGGGCTTTCTGTTCAACACTCTGACCGACGGCATGGTCAGCGTGAACTTCGGGATGTGGGTCCTGTCGGCGGTTGTGTTCATCTACGTGGCATCGGGCGGTCTGCGCGCGGTGGCCTACGTGGATACGCTGCAGTGTATTCTGCTTGCCTTCGGCATCATCATGGTCGGCATCATTGCGATCCAGTTGGCCGGTGGCTGGGGGGCTCTGAACGAGGGCTTCGCCAAGATTGCGGCGCAGCCCGAACTCGGGCGCTGGAAAGCAACACCAGCGGGGCACAACGCCTACTTTGCGATACCGGGCGTGATCCAGTTCACCGCCGGCCTCGGCAAAGAAACGCCCGTCGGTGGCTTGTGGACCGGCGTTATGTGCCTGACCTATATGTTCGCGCTGATGGGCATCCAGTCCGCCCCGGCGTTCTCCATGTGGGCCTTCGGCAACAACGATCCGAAGCCGTTCGCACCGCAGCAGGTGTGGGCTTCGTCGCTCGGAATCGGCTTCATCCTGTTCTTCTTCACGGCCTTCCAGGGCATGGGCGCGCATCTTCTGGGCGCCAATGGGATGGTCACGAAGGCGGGGCTTGCGACATCGAAGGCGTTGCCGGACCTCACCAAAAACCTGCAGGGTAGGCTGGTGCCGGATTACATCAACACGATTGGTGATTCGACACCTTGGCTCGTCGGCCTGATCGCGGTTTGTGCGCTCGCGGCCATGCAATCCACCGGCGCGGCATATATGTCGACGGCCGGCGGTATGCTGACCCGCGATCTCTATAAGCGCTATCTCAATCCGACAGCCTCGCAC
>CAZBRE010000176.1:6453-8273 GCA_964494065.1 uncultured Alphaproteobacteria bacterium | reverse complement strand
ACCGCTGCCACACGATCATGAACTGCTCGAACACCTGCCCCAAGCACCTCAACCCCGCCAAGGCGATCGCCGAGATCAAGAAGCTGATGGTGGCGCGACGGTCGTAGGGTCGGTCATTCGGTTCGAATATTCGCAGGGGCGGGTTTCAAACCCGCCCTTTTCATTTCAGCACAGACACACAGAGGGATTGGCGCTTGCCGTCTACCCCTTCGTCATTCCCGCTTTCGCGGGAATGACGGCGAGAGGTGCGATCACACCATGGTCGCCCTTCTCTGTGTCTCTGTGTCTCTGTGTCTCTGTGGTTCCTCTTTACCTGCAGCGGGCGAGCTTGAAACCCGCACGCTACAAATAAAAAAACGGCAGCCTTAACCCGACACCGCCTCGGGATAGTGCCGGCGGACATTGTCGGGGTAGCTGCGCGAGAAATAGTTCCAGAGCTGGCCGCCATAGAGGTCGGGATGCTCGGGGCTCGCCATGTCGGCGACCCCGGCTTCGGTCTCGTCGATCTGCGCCATGAAGCCCGCATTGGCGTGGCGCGGGCTCGCGGCGACCGCCTGCGCGAAGCGCGGGTCGAGATCGAGCGGCTTCAAGGACATGTCGAGCGACGGCCCGTGGAAATAGCCGCAGGATTGGCGCGGCGCGTTGGTGCGCACGCGGTGCGGCGTGGCAACGAAGTAGTTCCCGGTCATCGCCTGCAGGATCTCGCCGAGGTTGATCACGAAGCTGCCCGGGATGATCGGCACCGGGATCCAGTCGCCGTGGGAATTCTCGATCTCCAGGCCCGGCACCTCGCCTGGCGCCAGGACCGTCAGGAACCCGGCGTCGTGATGCGCGTTGACGCCGAACTGCCCCGGCGGCGTGGCGGGATAGTTGATCAGCTTGGTGAGCGACATGCGCTCCTCGCCGAAGAGCTTTTCGAAATGATCGGCCGGCAGGCCGAGGCCGAGCGCCAAAATCTGCATGAGCTCGCCCGCGAGCCCGCCAAGCTCGCTGAACCAACGCTCCAATACCGGGCGGAAGCCGGGCAGGACGTCTTCGGGCGGCCACTGGTTGGGACCGAGCAAGCGGTAGTAGAGCGGCGTCACATCTGGCGCGCGCGCCGGATGCTCCGACCACAGATCGATCTGCTCGCGGATGTCGGGGCGGTTGTTGGTGTATTCCGCGCCCTCGGGCTCCCAGCCGCGGAAGTGCCGCGACTGCCGCTTGTCGATGAGGAGCTTTTGCTCCAGCGGCAGGGCGAAGAAGCGCTTGGAGATCGCGAAGACGTCGTCGACCACGGACGGATCGACGCCGTGGTTGGTGACGATGAAGAAGCCGACATTGTGGCAGATCTCGCGCAGGCGCTCGGCCAGGTCCATCCGGTCGTCCTCCGAGCCCCGCGCGGGGCCGAGGTCGATCACGGGAATCTCGGTGAACGCGCCGTCCGTGGTCACGCTGCCGGGATTGCTCAAAGTCGTTGTGGTCATGCCGCCATTCCCTGATTGAGCACGTAGCCTATCATTCGATAACCCTA
This sequence comes from uncultured Alphaproteobacteria bacterium, assembly GCA_964494065.1. Classification (GTDB taxonomy): domain Bacteria; phylum Pseudomonadota; class Alphaproteobacteria; order JAPULJ01; family JAPULJ01; genus DATKZM01. Next base: position 6,760 of record CAZBRE010000176.1, on the reverse strand, counting down.
TTATGCGATGTGTGGCGGCCCGCCGGAAGGTGCAACGGCGGGCGTCATGCTGACGATTGAAAACCAAGAAAGCGGCAAAAATGTATGTCCCCAAGTCCTTCGCCGAAACCGACCGGGAAACCCTCTTCGACTTGATCGAGGCGCATCCCTTCGGGCTCCTCGTCACCGCCGCGGACGGCGCGCCGGTCGGCTCGCACATTCCGTTCGTGCTCGATCGGGCGGCGGGGGAGCACGGCACCCTGCAGGCCCATCTGGCGCGCGGCAATCCGCAATGGCAGGGCTTCGGCGGGGAGGCCGAGGTGATGTG
>CAZBRE010000176.1:3364-6353 GCA_964494065.1 uncultured Alphaproteobacteria bacterium | reverse complement strand
ATCGTCGCCTTCGAGATCCCGGTGACGCGGCTGCAAGGCAAGTTCAAGCTCAACCAGAACCACCCGGAAGGAAACCGCCGCGGCGCGATCCACGGGCTACGCGCGGAGGCGGGCGATCCGGACAGTCTCGCGATCGCCGCCCTGATGGCGGCGCGGGAGCGTGGCGACTAACCAGTCAGCTGGTGGGTTTTCGGCACCAGAACTGATACATGCGCGCAAAGGTGCGCGGGTTCTCAACCTCGAATTCGTGCCATTTCTGAAGCGACGACAGCGCGTCGGGCTCCGGGTTCGCGGACTGAAACCGCTTGATCGCGTCGGCGTCGCCCAACTCGAAGCGTAGGAACTCCAGGCCGAGCGAGCGCAGCGCCTCGTCGATCTGCGGCAGCGTGAAGCGGTGCTCCTGGACGTGGAAGATGAGATCCCGGCAATTGCTGAGCCCGTAGAAATCGAGCAGGCCGGCAAGCTCGGCCATGACCTCGTCGCCGTCCTCGGCCATCGCCCGTATCTCCGCCCGGCAGCGGCGGATGTCCTCGACCGTGCCGTTGTAGCCCTTCTCGGCGATCAGCGCCCGCGCGGCGACGATGGGCTCGCGCGCGAGCTCGCTGTAGAGCGCGATCTTCATGAAGCCGCCCGGACGCAGCAGATCGGTGAGCACCCGCCAGCCCGCGAGCGGATCGCCCAGATGGTGGAGCACGCCCGCGCTCTCGATCAGATCGAAGCGGCGGTCGAGGCGGCCGAGCTCCATGATGTCGGCCTGGGCGAACTCGATAGTGCTGAAGCCCAGGGCCCGGCTTTGCCGCACCGCATAGCTGAGGCTGGCAAGGCTGAGATCGACCGCCAGAACCTTCGCGTTCAGGAAATTGGCGGCAGTCGTCACCGCATGCTGGCCGGTGCCGCAGCCGGCGATGAGCACGTCGGGCGCCTCCGGCGGCGTGGTATCGCCGAGATCGATATGGAGCGGCGGGCCCTGCAGCACGTCCTTGATGGTTCGGGGGGCGCTTTCGAGCACGGTCTTGACCCAGCGCGGATAGGGGTTCTCTTCGTATTGCGCGCGCACGGATTGGGAGACCGCATCGTCGATCGGCGTCAGGCTTGGGATGGTCTCGCGGAGCGCGGCTTCCTCGCGCGGCTCGACGACCTGGCGTCGCAGGACCTCGGTGATCTCACCCTGCCAGCCGCCGCCGGCCAAATCGTCCGCGAATGGGAGCCGGTAGAGCGGTCTGTAGGCGGCGAGCAGGGCCAGCGCGGCCGGCGACACCTCCTGGCCATCGGCGAGGCGCGTCGCGATCGTCGTTGTCAACCGCTCGACGGCGGCCGTCTCGGCATCGGTCTCGGCAAAGACGTACTCGTTGGTGAAGCAATGCAGCGCCAGCGCCGAGAGGAAGGGCAAGGCCACGTCGTCCCAGCCGTCCAGGCCGCAGCCCCGCTCACCGGTCGCCAGTAGGAGGTTGCGGCGGAGACGCGTGAGCATGAATTCGAGCTCGGCGTCGTTCGTGAAGCTGAGCGCGATGACGCGCAGAAAGAGCGGGATCGCCGAGAGCCGCGCTGCCACATCGAGTGCGTTGTCGTCGCCGTCGCCGTCCGGCACGTGTTCTCCCGCTGCTTTCAGGATCGGCCCGATCTCGGCATGCGCGCGCAACGCGGTCAGGATCGGCCGGGCGATCAGGTTGGGGTTGACCCGCGGGCGCTCGAGCAGGCGCCGGAGCACCTCGAGGATGCCGTCGTCGGCGCTGGTGAAGTGGATCGTCTCCAGAGTGATCGCAAGGCCGTTCCAGAACGGATCGAAGTCCGGCTTGAGGGTGACCGCCTGCTGGCAATGCGCGAAGGCCTCGCTCGGCTGGCCGAGGGCGTGATAGAGCGCGCCCAGATTGCCGTGAGCATCGGCGTAGGCGGGGTTAGCGGCGATAACGGTCTGATAGCTGGCGCGCGCGTCCTCCAGCCGGCCGGCCATGTGCAGTGCGAAGGCGAGCTTGAAATGCGCATCGGTGTAGTCGGGGCGGAGGGCTGTAGCCTTGCGATAGCCGTCGATCGCCTCGTCGAGCCGGCCATGGTGCATGGCCAGGCCGGCGAGGTTGAAATACGGATCGACGAAGTCCGGCTTGAGGGCGATGGCGTTCCGATAGCTCGCGGCAGCGTCGTCGAACCGGCCCAGGTCGCAGAACACGCTGCCGAGATTGTTGTGATAGGTCGGCTCGGTCCGGTTGCTGGTGATCGCCTTTTCGATCAGCGCCTGGGCGGCGGTGAAGTCACCGGCCTGTTTTGCCAACACGCCCAGCAAATGATTTGCGTCGGCATGGCTCGGCTTGACCGCGAGGATCTGGCGGTAGATCGCCTCGGCCTCGCCCGTGCGCCCCGCCATCTGGAGCTGCATGCCCTTGTGGATGAGCTGCGCGTTGTAGTCTCCGGGTGCCGCGCGCGCAGGCTTGCCGCCGGCTTTGACCGGACGGGCGCGCAGTTTAAGGGCGGCGTTGCGCGAGACCTTCTTTTTCTGGCGTTTGGCGGCGTGGCTCATACGTGGAGATTTGGGGTGGAGATACGGGACGGAGATCTGGCGCGCAGTTGTGCGGCGGCGCGTCGCGGCGCCTGCCCCTGGATACGCGGAATTAGTGGAAAATTTACTAAACTCGCGCGGACGGCGCGGCGGCGTGCTTGGCTCAGATGTCCGCCAATGCGGGATCCGCGTCCTCGGCGAAGAGGCCTTCGAGGATGGCCGCCAGCCGATCGATCGCGGCGGATGCCGGGGCGCCGGGCGGCCGCGAGAGCATGACGGCCAGCTCGGGCAATGGCGGTAGGTGCGGATTGCCGGCAACGGGTGCGAGGCCGGGCTCGAGCGCGCGCTCCCCGCGTGCGGTGATGCCGAGCCCGGCGCGCACGGCCGCGCGCAGCCCGGCCAGGCTCGGGCTCGCGAAGGCAATACGGTAGGGCGTGCGCGCGTCTTCCAGCGCGGCAACGGCGGTCCGCCGGATGCCGCAGCTTTCGTCGCAGACGA
>CAZBRE010000176.1:0-3264 GCA_964494065.1 uncultured Alphaproteobacteria bacterium | reverse complement strand
GCGTAATGCAGCAGGCGGCGGCCGTCGGCGGTCAGCACCATGCGCCGGCCCTCGCGGCGAAAGAGCCGAACGCCCGCTTGCGCTTCCAGGCGTTTCATCTGTAGGCTGACCGCCGATTGGCTGCGGCCGACCCGCTCACCCGCTCGCGCGAAACCGCCGGTCACGGCGATCGCGACGAAGGTTCGGAGCAAATCGACGTCGAGATCGGGAATCATACATTTAAGAATACAATGTATTTCTGAAATTAATCAATTTATCAAATGTCAATAACGCCACTATAGTGACTTCGCGCCTGTGCGAGGACTCCAGAAAGGGAGACAAGAACCATGATCACCGCAATCGTCCGCTTCAAGATGCCCGAGGGCACGACGCTCGAGGAGGCGACCAAGATGTTCGAGGCCTCGGCGCCCAACTATCGCGGGCTCGATGGGCTGGTGCGCAAATACTATCTCTACGGCGAAGGCGCTGCGGCGGGCGGCGCGTATCTTTGGGAATCGCGCGAGCAGGCGGAGAAGGTCTACACCGCCGAGTGGAAGGCGATGATGAAGGAGCGCTACGGCATGGAGCCGACGGTCGAGTTCTTCGACTCGCCGGTGATCGTCGACAATACGACGAGCCAGGCCGCCGCCGCCGAATAATATTCTAGCTGGCCTTTTCCTCGATCCAGTCTAGGCAGCGCTGCACGGTCTCGCGCCAGTTGGACTCGCCGTGGATCCAATGGGCGTTCTCGGGCAATTCCAGAAACTCGCCGCCGCCTGCGACATAGCGCCGGGCGGTGGCACGGACTGAGGCCGCCGGCACGATCCGGTCCTGGCCTGCGGCGACGGTTAGGGTGGGGCAGGTGACGTCGCTCGCCTTCACCCGCGCGGCGCGCCGCCAGTCGATGCACCAGAAGGCGATCTCGAAAACCACACGCCCCGATTCGTGGACCTGGGCGTCGTATTCGCGGCGCTGATCCTCGGGCGTGAGGCGGCCCAGATAAGCGTAGCAGGCGGTCTTGAAGCTCGGCCGGTGCGGCCGGAAGACGAAGAGCGCCTTGGTGAGGATGGTACAGAAGAAGACCCGCAGCACCGATGGCATGAAGAGAATGAGAACGGCCGGCCAGCCCGCGGGCGGCGCCGGGGTGAGGAAGATCGCCGCGCGCGCCAGACCGCGTGCCGCCAGGATCTGCGCGATCAAACCGCCCATCGAGTGGCCGATGATGATGGGCTTTTCCTTCAGCGTGCCGATCGCCGCCTCGAGATCGGCGGCGTAATCGAGCAGGCTGGTCTTACCCAGGGCCGGATCGGGCGGTGTCGCCGGATCGACGGCGTGATAGCGCAGCACCGGCGCGATCACCGTATGGCCGGCCGCCTCGAAGGCTTTCGTGAACGCGGCCCAATGGGGCCCGGGTCCCCACATGCCATGGATCATTACCAATGTCGCCATGCGCCTCAGCATAAGCGCAGGCGCGATCCTTGGCCATTACGGGGTTGGGGGAGAATCGGGAATAGCGCGCCGCCCCGCCGCCATGATGCGGCGGCGGGGCGTGCTGATCGGGTTTCAGGCAACGACGGGGATCACGTCGACGGTGGCGTCATGGCGGTTCCGGGTCAGGTGATGGACCTCGACCGGATCGGTGGTCAGGATCTCGTGCCCGTCATCCTCGACGCGGTAGATGATCTTCGGGGGCAGCCCCAGCAGGGGAACGGTCCGCGAGGTATCCTCGGCGTGGGTTCGAAGCGCAGCCAGCACCGCTTTGCTGATGATGCCGACGCGTCCGATGACGACAGCGTTGTAGTCGAGCATCGCATCCTCCTTGAGATCGGCGCCCCGGGGGGCGCCTGGGGGTTTGGTGCCTGGATGTTGGTAAGCGGTTCATTTGCAAAACGCGCACGACGTGCGCCTTTGAAACAAAGATAAGCGCACTCTGTGCGCAAATCAAGCGGTTCCTGCGCACGACGTGCGCTTTTTTGCTTTGTCTATGTGGCTCCGACCCATAAAATCGCGGCCACGCTGGGATTTCCCGGGGCCCGGACAGGCAGATGGCGAAGAAGATCAGATCAAAAGATACCTACGCGCTGGAAAGCGGCGGGGCGGAGAACGGCGTGATGAGCCCGCTCGCCTTCCGGCGCTGGCGCAAGTCGCTCAAGATGTCGCAAAAGGCGGCCGCCGAAGCGCTGGGCTTGAAGCGTCGCGTGGTGCAATACTACGAGAAAGGCGAGCGCGACGGCGTGCCGGTGGTGATCCCGAAGACGGTTCGTCTGGCCTGCTATGCGCTCGCGGACGGACAGATGGATTATCCGGGACCCGAAGACGCCTGACCCACGGACGTGGGCGGATCTTCCTACGGGGTCGCGGGGGAGCCTTGTGGGAGGTGGGATGTGGGAGGCGGGCGGTCATGAAGCTCACCGACGATCAACTCAGCGAATTTCGCGAACGCGGCTATCTGATGCTGCCGGAGCTCTTCACCGCGCCCGAGCTCGAGGTGCTGCGGCGCGCGGCGGGCGACGTCTTTGCGATGGACCGTCAGGAAGTCGTGCGCGAGAAGGACGGCGAGACGGCGCGCACGGCCTTCGCTGCGCATACCTACAACGACGCCTTCCGCCGTCTCGGGCGTCATCCGCGCATGGTCGAACCGGTCGAACAGCTGCTCGACGGTCCGGTCTACATGCATCAGTACAAGGTGAACGCCAAGGCCGCCTTCGACGGCGACGTCTGGCAATGGCACCAGGATTACGGCACCTGGGCGCGCGACGACCTGATGCCCGAGCCGCGGGCGATGAACGTCGCCGTCTTCGTCGACGAGGTGACCGAGTTCAACGGCCCGCTCTGGCTCATTCCGGGCAGCCATGTCGAGGGCGTCTTCGAGGCCGGCCACGACGTTGCGACGACGAGCTATCCCCTCTGGACGCTCGACAAGGCGACGGTGGCGCGGCTGGTGGACCGAGGCGGCATCTATTCGGCGAAGGGCCCGGCGGGCTCGATGCTGATGTTCCACGGCAATCTGGTGCACGGCTCGCCGCCCAACATGTCGCCCTTCCCGCGAACCATCGTCTATCTCTCGCTCTGCCACGTCGAGAACCACATCCGCCAGTTCAAGCGCCCGGAATGGATCGCCCACCGCGACTTCGCAGCCATCGAGTGCCTTGGCGACGACTGCCTGTTGGAGCTGGCCGCGCAGGCGGCGGAATAGGAAACACCCATGAACCTCCACCGTCTCCTGCAGGCGCGCGCGGCGGCCGACAAGCCCGTCCGGGTGGGCGTGATCGGCTGCGGCAAGTT
>CAZBRE010000175.1:5011-8311 GCA_964494065.1 uncultured Alphaproteobacteria bacterium | reverse complement strand
CGCGCCGCACTGGTCATCGGCGCCATTGTCGTCGTCGTGGCCGTGCTTGCGGGCGGCGGCTATTGGGCCTGGTCGGCTTACCAGGAGGTCGAGCGCGAACGGATCGCGGCGGACACGGCCCGACGCGAGGCCGAGCTCGCCCGCCAGCGCGCGGAAGAGGCGCGGCGGCGCGCCGAGGAGGAGACCCGGCGGCGGAACGCGATAGAGGCCCAGCGCCGCCGTGCGGTTGGCGAAGCAGCGCGCAAACGCGCCGAGGAGGAACGCCGCCGCGCCGAGGAAGAGCGCAAGGCGGCCCGCGGCCGAACCGTCGAGCGGCGCAACTATCCAGGCGGGCGCTACGAGGGCAGCTTCGTCAACGGCCGCCGGCACGGCGTCGGCAGGTATTGGTGGAATACCGGCGACCGCTATGACGGGCGCTGGGTCAACGGCAACCGCACCGGCTTCGGCCGCTACTGGTGGGCCAACGGCAACCGCTATGTCGGCAATTTCGTCAGAAACCAGCTAAGCGGCCAGGGCACGTTCTATTGGCGCAATGGCACGCGCTATGTCGGAACCTTCGTCAACGGCAAGTTCCACGGCTATGGCCGCATCTATTGGCCGAGCGGCGCGCGCTATTTCGGCCAGTGGTCGGTCGGCCAACGCACCACCGGCACGTACTGGTATCCCGACGGGCGCAGCTGCAAGTCGCGGGGCCAGTCCTGCATTACCGCCGCCCGGTAGAGCGCGCTCACTGCACCACCGGCAGCGCATAGAGCGCGACCAGCAGGAAGTGACAGACCGCACCCCCCAGCACGCAGAAATGCCAGAGCGCGTGGTTGAACGGCAGCCGCCGCCAGAGGAAGAAGATCAGCCCGCCGGTATAGGCGAAGCCCCCGGAGAGCAGAAGCCAGCCGCCGCCGTTGCCCAGATGGGTGAACAGCGTGTCGCCCCAAAAGACCCCCAGCCACCCCATGGCCACGAAGATCGGGATCATCACCCAGTGCAGATGGCCGATCCAGACCCGCGCGACGATGCCGAGGACCGCCAACCCCCACAGCACGCCGAACAGCGTCCAGCCGAGCGCCGGCGGCAGCGCCAGCAGCACCACCGGCGTATATGTGCCGGCGATCAGCACGAAGATCGAGCAGTGATCCAGCATCAGGAACACGGCCTTGGCCGGGCGATGCCAGATGCCGTGATACATGGCCGAGAACAGAAAGGTCAGGAACACCGTGGAGCCGTAGATCGCGCAGGCCACCACCGCGATCGCGCTGTCTGTGAAGGAGGCCAGCACAACCAGCAGCGCCAGCGCCGCCGCGGCAAGCACCGCGCCGACCACATGGATCAGCGCGCTCGCCATCTCCTCGTAGAGGGTTTCGCCCTCGCTCTCGAGCGCATCGCGTATTTCCGCAAGACGACTGACGGCCATCATCGAACCTGGAACGAACAAACTGGAGCTCAGCAACGTCGAGAATCCTAGCCACGGATCGGGCGTAATCAACAGGTAGTCATCGCCCACCAACGCGCCAAGCCAGAGATCGCAACCGCCTCGCCCGCGCTTTACTTGGCGATCGGCCGGCAATCGCGTTTCCGCCGCGCGTCCTGACAGCAATCCACCGATATTCCACCATCGCGGCCCAACGCAGCGCTGGTGAAGTCTTTGCGCATACTGAAAGGAAACTCATCGATGATATCAAATACTACTACATTAATCGTTTATATTTTGGTTGTTGTCTTTAGTGTAAGTGAAAGATTTTTAGTGCTATAATCAAATAATAGATTGAATTTTATTTACGTCTTGACCACATAATTGACTAGTGATTTTGTCGTCTACCCTTTTCTTGAAGGATTTTTTTTATGCCCTCTCTGAAAATTCCAAATATCAACACGTCGGCGACGCTAAGACCGCTGCTGATCGCCGCGGCCGCGTTGGTGGTTCTGACCGCCCCCGCTGCCGCCGCCGGCACGACATGCCAGTCTTTGATGCAGAGCTTCGATCGCGTGGTCGCCGACGGCGGCGCGGCGGCGAAGGTCGCCGAGGCGAAGAAGTCCCGCAAGGCCGGTGCGACTGCGCTCGCCAACGGTGATGAGCAGGGCTGCCTGAAGCATCTGGAGCAGGCACAAAGCTCGATCAGCGAGGCCCAGCGCTCGATGGCCATCGAAGAGCCCGACGTCGCGCAATAGCGGCGCGCAGGCCCGTCCCTGGCTCGGACATATCCGGTCCGGGCCAGCGGATCAAAGGGCCGTCCGGGCATAGGGCCGTACATTGCGCATAGCGACGGCCGCACCTCGCACCGGAGCGGCCGCACAGGCATTCGGCAAAAGGAACACGCCGTGACAAAGACACAAAGACGACGCACCTCGGGCCTCCTTGCAGTCATCGGCCTGCTGCTGCTCGGCGCCATGCCAGGCGCGGCATGGGCACAGACCGAAACCGCCGCGGTCCCGAATAACGCGCAGCCCAAGACCTATGGAAGCGGCTGGGAATGCAAGCCGGGCTTTCGCGAAATCCAGGCCGCCTGCGTCGCCATCCAGGTTCCGGCGAACGCCTTTCTCACCAACGCAGCCTATGGCAGCGGCTGGGCGTGTAAACGCGGCTACCGCGAGCAGTCCAATGCCTGCGCGGCCATCAAAGTCCCGGCGAACGCCTTCTTGCGCTCCTACGGCGATAGCTGGGAATGCCATCGCGGCTACCGCAAGGAGGACGAGACCTGCGTGACCGTCAAAGTGCCCACCAACGGCTATCTGCAGTCCTACGGCGATAGCTGGGACTGCAATCGCGGGTATCGGAAAGTCGACCGGACTTGCGTTGCCATAAGGGTCCCGGCCAACGCCTATCCGACGAATTCGTCGCAAGGCACGGGCTGGCGCTGCGAGCGCGGATTTCGCGAGGACGGCGAGACCTGCGAGGCGATCAAGGTCCCGAAGAACGGCTACCTGATGGAATCGTCATTCGGCGCCGGCTGGCGCTGCGAGCGCGGCTACCGCGCGACCGAGACGGACTGCGTTCCCGTGCAGATACCGGCAAACGCCCATCTCAACTACACCGGCGACGACTGGGACTGCGACCGGCCCTTTCAGAAGCAAGACAACAAATGCGTTCTGCCGCAATAGCGGCCCCTGGATAACTTGACCCCTGGATAACTTGACCGAAGGAGATTGACCCATGCTGGCTTCCGACCGAGGCGCGCGCCACGTCTGTCCCGAATGCGCAACGCGGTACTACGATTTGAAGAAGGACGTCGTTACCTGTCCGAACTGCGGCACCAAGCCCCCGGCGCCCAAGCTGGTGAGGGCCACGCGGCCGCCCAAGGACGGCCC
>CAZBRE010000175.1:0-4911 GCA_964494065.1 uncultured Alphaproteobacteria bacterium | reverse complement strand
TCCGGCGCCAGTTTCGGGGCCATTTTCACCTCAAGTTTTCGGCGCGATTTCCGTTTATGATCGGCGGTCCAGCGACCGGCCCGTGAGGGGCTGACGGGTTTGCCCGCGACCGGCTTGCCGGCGTAAAAGGAGTGTCTGGCAAGGCGAAACTGCGCGGGGGCCGTTTATGCCGCCGACTGCGGATGACCGGATGGACCCCGGGGCAACGCCCCAATCTGGCGACGGCAACGCCGCCCCGGCCGCCGTACCCGAATTCGTCCCGACTTCGGTTCACCTGACGCGTCTGCTCGACAAGGCCGACGGCACGCAGGTTACGGTGCGCTGGCTCATCGAGGCGTTGGGCGAGCGCTCCTTCGGCCTGACGCTCCTGATGATGGCGCTGATCGCGCTCGTTCCCGGCGCCTCGACGCTGGTGGGTGTGCTGATCGCCTGGCCCGCCATCCAGATGATCCTCCGCCACGACGCGCCCGTGCTGCCCGGATTCATCGCGCGCCGGGAAATCTCGGTGGCCAAGCTGACCCGCGCCATCACCATCGTCGTGCCGCGCCTGCGCTGGGTGGAGCGCGCGGTCCGCCCTCGCTGGGCCGCCGGTTTCCGCGCGACCCGGCGGCTCACCGGCGTCCTCATGCTGCTGCTCGGCGTCACCATGGTGTCGCCCTTCCCGTTCAGCCACGTGATCCCGGCGATCGTCATCATGGCGCTGGCGCTCGCCTATCTCGAGGACGACGGCATCGTCCTGCTGATCGCGCTGACGGCCGCGGTGGCCTCGCTCGCCGTCACCGGCGTGGCGCTGTGGGGCGCGGTCGAAACCGCCAACTGGCTCGACCGGCTGTGGTGAGCGGGTTCGCCGCTACCTCGCCGGCCCCAATCCCAACCCCGTCAGAAACGAGACCGCCGCCTCCGCGCAAGGCTCCGGCGCCTCGATCTGGAGCAAATGCGTGGTGTTCGGGATCGCGACGCGCCGGATGCCGAATTCGTCGGCCGCCGCGCGGTTGGTGAAGGCGGGCGCGCGGGCGTCCTCGATCTCGGGATCGCTGGAGACGAGCAGCACCCGGTCGGCATGCGCTTTCAACCGCGGCAGGTTCGCCCACAGTCGCGAATAGGCGTTGCCGACGTAAGTCGCCGATTCGAGCGCCCGCGGACAGGCCAGCGTCCAGCCGTCGCCGTCCTGGCGCAGCACCGCGCGGGCCATCCCCTCATGCGCGCCGGCAATCCAGCGGCTCAAGCCCTTGGCCGCGCCGAATATTTCGGCGAGCTCTCCCGGATCGGCGAAGCGGTCGGGCCGGCCCATCGCCCAGTTGGCGAGGAAGAGCTCCATGCCCTGCGCCATCGCATGCAGCGCATGGCCGGGCGCGGGCACGATCGGCGGGTCGAACAGCACCAGCGCGTCCCAGGGCAGCGCCGCCCCGTCGTCGAGCGAGGTCGCATGCGTCAGCGCCGCGATCGCCGAGACCGAATGATAGAGCCCCGCCGTCGGCTTCTCCCCCAGCCGTTCGGCGAGTGCGGCCAGGATCGCGGCGTGGTCGCGCGCGAAGCCCTCGATATTGTGGCCGGGTGAGCCGAAGAGCGGGTTCCGTCCATGATTGCGCAGATCGTGCACGACGACCTCGTAGCCTTCGGTGAGCCGCCCCCAGAACGGCGCGTAGGCGTCGATGGCGAAGCCGTTGCCATGGGCCAGGACGAGCCGCGGCCCCGCCGCATTGCCATGCACCCGCGCCAGGATGCGCGCGCCGTCGGGCATCGCGAGGTCGAGGGTCTCGCGCGGGGTCGGAGGTGCGGTCGTCATGCGGTCAGACGGACGCCTCGGACCGGTCGTCGGCCGGCGTCAACACACACATCAACGAAGCGCCTCGAGGTTCGCGATCAGGGCGACCAGGCTGCCTTCGATATCGGCGGAGATTCTGTTCGCCGACTTGCGGTCGAGCTTCTCGTGCGAGCGGGCGACGTCGGCGCAGGTCTTGGTCGTGGTCTCCGAAGCCTCGATCACCGCGTTCACGATGACCTCGCGCAGCGCCTTTTCCTGCTCGGGCGTGAGCGCGGCCGTGGACTTCAGCTTCGCCATGGCCTGCTCGACGATCGTGTTCATGTCGGTCATGGGTCTCTTCCTCGCCTGCTGCCGGACCGCAAAACGCCCCCGACCTCTAGGCGATCCGGCGCGCTGTGGCAACCAATGTGGCCGCACAGCCGCAATAGGCAAGGATTAACGCGCGTTTAAGCCATACCTGCGAAGCTGCATGGATGCCCGCCTATGGTTGAAAAACCGCAATGAGGATCAATCAATATGTCAAAGAAAGCCAAGGATCCGCTGGATACCGCCTGCGGTCAATTGAAGACAATGCTCGGGGATTGGTGGAAGGACGAGCGGCGACGATGTTGCGCCTATTGCGGCGTGCCGATGAAGCTGCGCTGCCCTAAGGGCCAGCCGATACCGCAAAACAAGCGGACCAAGGACCACGTCATTCCAAAAAAGCACAATGGCCGCGGCCTCACCGTCCCGGCCTGCTTTTCATGCAACCAAGCTAAAGGTGCCGCTTCCCTGCAGGAGTTCCTATTGAGCGACTATTACGCCAACCAGAAAAAGCATAAGCCGCACTGGCAGGTTAAGGACCTTTGGATGGTCGCCTCCCTGGCTGCGCTGGGGAAAGCGCGCGCAAGCTAATTCCCCCGACGCATTCGCGGCCGGCTCCCCTACTTCTTCTTCAATCCATACAAGGGCTTGGCGTCGAACTCCCACTTGACCCGCCCGCGGTCGGGCTCGGCCTCGGTGAGCGGCTCGCACGGTTGCAGCTCCGTCGGCGCGCGGCGCGCATTCTCCTGATACTGGCGCGTGCCCTCCATCTTCGCGGCGACATCCGTGTCGGTCAGATCGCGCAGCACCTTGGCCGGAATGCCGGCGGCGAGGGTGCGCGGCGGGATCTGGGTGCCCGCGCGCACGAAGGCCATGGCGGCGACGAAGGCCTCTTCGCCGACCACCGCGTTGTCCATCACCACCGCGTTCATGCCTACGAGCGCCCCGCGCGAAACCGTGCAGGTATGCAGGACGGCGCCGTGGCCGATATGCCCGTCGGGCTCGACCTTGCAGTCGCCGAAGGCCGAGCCGTGCATCACGCAGCAATCCTGAATGTTGGCCCCCGCCTCGACGATGATGCGGCCGTAGTCGCCGCGCAGGCTGGCACTGGGCGCGATGTAGACGTCGGGCCCGATATGCACGTCGCCGATGATCGTCGCCGCGGGATGCACATAGGCCGAGGGATCGATCACCGGCCTTATGCCCTGATAGGAGTAGATATGCGCCATGTCTTGCGACCCTTCCGCCTTAAGCCAAAATCGTTGGCCCCTGTCGTACATGTGTCATGCAACGCCGCGCCCGGCCGCACAAGGCCCGCGGGCGGGCAAGCGATCGGCGCGCCGCGCATGACGATGGAGTGAGTCCCGGATAGCCGTCAGTCGCCGGCGAGGAAGAAGGTCATCTGCCAGCGCCCGGCCTCCTTGACGAAACCGACGCGGTAGTCGATCGGCGAGACTGCGTAGCGGCGCGAGACGAAGCCGCGTCTGCCATGCGGCAGCTCGATCTCGACCCACTTCTCGGACCGTTTCCGGCTCGGCTTCTTCGGCACGGTGACGATGCGGTAGCTGAGCCGGGCGACGACCTTGGCCGTGCGACGCGGGGCGGCGCGCACATTCACGCCGGTCCCGGTGATCACCATGGTCTCGTAAGCGTCGCGGCCCTTCGGCGGCGTTGCGTAGTAGCTATAGGGCGCGACGAAGCCCGGCAGCACGCACGGCTTGGCGCCCTCGCCGGTGCGGCATTGCCATTTGGTCCGCATGAAGCGCCCGCCCCCGCGCAGGATGCGGGCCAGCGTCCGCCAGCGCGTCTTGTCTCCTTGCATGGCCTTCACCGCCTCGGCGCGACCGTTCTGGCCGCCGAAGCTGACACGGATGTCCGGATGGAAGTGGCGCCGCAACGCTGCCAGGTCCCGGGCATCGACGATGCGGATGAGCTTTCGCCGGAACGCGGCAAAGCTGCGGTCGCGCGGGCCTTCGTCGAAGGGCCGGAAGCTCTGTGCAAATGCCAGCTCCGGCACGGTGGCAGCCGTGATAAGCAGCATTGCGGCCCAGATCCGGCTCGCCGTTCGCCGCCGCGGTTGTCTGTCAATCACGCTGAGTGAATGCATGTCGCGGGCGTCCCCTCGATGGCCGGCACATCTTACGCAGCGGAGAACCGCAAGGCCAATCACACCCGCATATTGCGTCGCCATCGGCAATGCAGATGTGTCAATTAGCGCGCACTGCGCTTGATTTCGTGCGCGCGGGCATAGGCCTGGACCGCACGCCAATAGCGCTCGAACCTGCGGTCGCCGCGCCGCGGCCCGACCGAGCATCCATTGATGCGGTAGGCGCCGTAGTAAAGGGCTCGGGAGCTCGCAAACATCGGAAATTCGGCGCCGATATGAAGGCCTCGAACGCCGCACGAAACCTGCCAGTCCCGCGATATGACGTCGATCAGCGGAGGGACGCGGCCTTTCCAGACCCGGGTGACCAGGATCGTGTAGCGGACCGGGGCTTGCGCAAAAATCCGAAATCCGCCGAGGACCACGATGCCGCTGAAGATGACCGTCGAGTCCGCGACGAATTTCTCGGGCGACGGATATTGGCACATGCAGGCACGCGCCGCTTGCGATCCCGCAATGATGGCGACCGCCACCAGCGGAGCGAGCAGCGTCGGCAAATGGTTGAACCGGCGGAATGCGGGCATGGCGAATTGTCCAGGTGCATTGCCGTCCTCATCCTATGCCGCGGGCGCATCGGCCGGCAACCGGTGACGCAGATCGCCATGCGCTTCGTGGCCTTGCATCGCCGCGCATGCCGCCGCATGGTGCGGCCCGACATGAAAACCGGGGGAGCCAGGCG
>CAZBRE010000174.1:0-8317 GCA_964494065.1 uncultured Alphaproteobacteria bacterium | reverse complement strand
CCGAGCTCACCAAGCTGGCCGGCGACAAGATCCTCGTCAGCACGGCCTCGGAGGATGAGTGGTTCGACAACATCGTCGAGCTCGGCTGGCAGCTCTATCTCTGCTCGTCGCCGCCCTATCTCATCCAAACGGCGGCCGACCGGCGCATGCATGACTACACCCAGCTCGCCTTCGCGGGCGAGGTGGACAAGGCGCGCGCGGTCCGCGATTCGCTCGAGCCGGTGCGCGAGGCCATGCGCCGCACCCGCCCCGGCGGCAAGCCGCAGGCGCAGCAGAAATACTGGCAGGAATTGCTGGGTCAGACGGGCGGTCCGGTGCGCCGGCCGATGCTGCCGCTGACCGAGGACGAAAAGGCCGCGATCCGCGAAGCCTTCGAGGGCTGTGGGCTATCGATGGGGGACGCCCAGGCAGCGCAGTAGACAAAAGCGCAGTCCAGAAGTTCAGCGAGGCTCCTGGTTGTGTCCCCTCCCCCGGCGGGGGGAGGGCTAGGGAGGGGGGAGGCCCAACGAAGAGCGCCATTACCCCGGCTATCGCACGGATGTGTGGTGGGACCCGCCCCATATGGGCCGCCTATCGGCGGCAGCCCCCCAACCCAACCTCCCCCCTTCGGGGGGAGGGGATTTCTTACTTGCCTGATCTGACGCCGCGTCAGTCGAAGAGCGCGTCGATGTCTTCCTGGGAGATCGCCTGGCCGGGCAGCTGCGGGCCGTTCAGCAGCTTCTTGTCGGGGTCCTCGTCCTCGCACGGCTTCATCTGTGCGCTCAGCGCTTCGATCTCCTCGCGGCCCCAAAGCTCGATCATCTGGTTGACGCGGTCTTCCACGAACTTCACCGAGCTCACGATCTTGGAGACTCGCTGGCCGGTCAGATCCTGGAAGCTGCATGCCTCCATGATCGTCATGGTGTTCTGGGCGATGCGGTCGGAAATCTCCGCGATCTTCGCCTGATCGGACTCACCCTGCAGCGCCATCGCATCGCCGCTGATCGACTCCGAGGCGGCCAGGATCGAGTTCGTCGCCTCCTCCGTCGCCTTGACGATGGCGTCGAGCTGGACCGACATGTCGTCGAAGGCGGTCGCGTGATCTTCGGCCTTCGACATCGTCGCGACCTCGGTACGCAGGCGCTCGATATACTGGAAGAGGTTCAGGACTTCCTGGCGCAGCTTGGTGTCGTTCATATCGGCCATGCTCGCCATGCTCCTGGACAAGTTGGATGGTGCGTCTGTCACGGTTCGCCCTCACATCCGGGTTCGATTGCGCCGGATTCCGGAAGGGAACGAAACGCAAAGCCAACTGCTCCGATCAAGGAAGTGACGGCATGACGGCCCGCCGCGTCCCTGGTTTGGAACACCTATAAAGCCGCCGCAGTGGTTAAATTTCCCGTAAAGATTTCCGCCTGGAGACCCGTGCGCGGCGTCTCGCATCGGCGGTAAGACCCCCAAAAACACGCATTTGTGGTGGGTCGACCAATCCGGCCCAACAAACGCCCGGACAATGGCGTCGGCGGCACCGGGTGAGGATTTGAATCCTCTACCCAAAATGGAGGAAAAAATCCCTGTCAAAGTGGCCGGAAAGCCTGCCTTGCTGCCGGATGAGGGCGGAACACCGCCTCAGGCCGCGGCGATCTCGATCAGAATGTCCCGCAAGGCCTCTGGTACGGTGATATGCGGGTTGTGGCTGGCGTCGATCTCGAAGAGTTGCCAGCCCTCGCTTCGCGCCCGCTCGGCGAATTGTGCGAAGACGTCGCCGGGACCGTAGCGCTGGCAGTAGATATAGCTCCGCGGCAGGGTGAGCGCGCCGCCCTTCAGCTCGAGTTTCTGCTCAAAGGTCTTGATCGGCTGGGGCAGGCGGCGCGGCGTCACCCAGGCGACGTCCTCGTCCGGCGTGTCGGGCGGCGGCGGGTTGGGTGGAATGCGCCAGCCCTCGCCGTCGGCCTCCGTGATCTCGCGCATCCGCGCGACCGCCGGTTCGGGCAGCAGGCTGAAGGCGCTGTCGCCGTCCTTGGGCGCGAAGGCGTCGAGGTAGACCAGCTTGGCGATCCGCTCGCGTGCGCGGTCGGCCACGCCCGTCGCCACCATGCCGCCATAGCTGTGGCCGATCAGCACGACGTCGGAAAGGTCCTCCATCTCCAGCACGCCCAGCATGTCGGCGATGTGCCAGTCAAGGTCGATTGCCGGGTTCGCCAGATGACCGCGCTCGCCGAGCCCCGTATAGGTTGGCGTGACGAGCTCGTGCCCGGCCGCGCGCATCAACGGGTGCATCTTCTTCCACACCCAGCCGGCCGACCAGGCGCCGTGCGCCACGAGAAATGTTGTCAAGACGATACCTCCCGGGATCAATGAGCGCGTTGCGGGCGAGAGCGACCTGGCTCCCCGAACCCGGCCCCATCAAAGCTGGAGAATGTGCTCCCAGTCAATTCACTCTGGGTCAATTCACTCTGGGTCAATTCACGCCGGGTGCTCGGCCAAATGCCGCTCGATCAAGGCGCAGAGCGACTTGTGCGCGACGGTCGGCACGTGATCGTTCCGCCAGGTCAGATGCGTCGTCGAGTCCGAATAAGGCTCTGGCAGCGGCATGGCGTCAAGCGCAGCGCCGTTATGCGCGCTGACCGTTCGCTCCGGCACGACAGCAAAGCCCATCCCGGCTTCCACGCAGCCGAGGATCCCGTCGAGCGTTCCCATCTCGATCACGTCGGTGTCACTCTTGCCTTGGCTGCGAAGCCATTCCTCGGCGGTTGCGCGATAGCTGCAGCCCGTTCGAAAGGCGAGCAGCGAGCCCGCATAGTCGTTGGGAGCTTGGGCCGATTGCGCCGGCCGCACGAGCACCAGGCGCTCGTGAAACGCGGCTTTGCTTCGAAAGCGGTTCTCGTCCACCGGGCCCGCCACGAAGGCCGCGTCGATCTTCCGCTCCCAAAGCAATGACAAGAGCTCGCCGGTCGGGCCGGTGCGCAATGAGATTGGAGCCGTCGGGCACTCTTGCCTGAGAGCGTTCAGGATCGGCGGCAGCCGGCCTGCGGTCGTGGTCTCCATGGCGCCGAGCCTCAAGGGCGCGGAACGTCCGGCGGCGTCGAGCAGTACGCGCTCCGACATCTCGAAGCGGTCGATCAGATCCTGCGCGTGCGTGCGCAGCAGCTCGCCGAAAACCGTCAGATGCGCGCCGCCTTTTCCCCGCTCGAAGACGGGTTGCCCGAGATGCGCTTCCAGCCGCCGCACGCGCGCCGTGATGTTGGACTGCACGCAGCACATGATTTCGGCCGCCGCAGAGAAGCTGCCGGCCGCGACTACCGCCAGGAACGTCTTCAGGAGCACGATGTCCATGCATCATTTATATTGATATAAAATTCCCATATCAATCAATTTACTTCGCAAAAGAAGATTGCGATCCTGCGCCGATGGAACAGCTCATCAAAACGCGCTTCACCGAGCGCTTCGGCATCGCCCACCCGGTGATGCTCGCACCGATGGATCTGGTCTCCGGCGGGCGGCTGGCGGCGGAAGTGTCGGCGGCCGGCGGGCTAGGTCTGATCGGCGGCGGATATGGCGACGCGGACTGGCTCGAGACGGCCTTCCGGGAGGCGGGCAACCAACGCGTCGGCGTCGGCTTCATCACCTGGAGCCTGATGCAACAGCCGGACCTGATCGATCTCGCGCTCTCCCACACCCCGGCCGCCTTCATGGTTTCCTTTGGCGATGGCGAGGAAGCCGTGGCGGCGGCCCGCGACGCGGGGGTGCCGACAATGTGGCAGGTGCAGCGGCTGGCGCATGCCAGGCAGGCGATTGCGGCGGGGACCGACGTCATCGTGGTTCAGGGCCAGGAAGGCGGCGGCCACGGCATGGACCGCGGATTGACGGCGCTGCTTCCGGCCGTGCGCGATCTCGCCGGGCCCGACCAGATCCTGCTTGCGGCCGGTGGCCTCGCCGACGGCCGTGGCCTGGCCTCCGCGCTGATGCTGGGCGCGGACGGCGTCATGATGGGCACGCGGTTCTGGGCAAGCGCCGAAGCGGACGGGTCGGATGCGGCGAAGTCGGTGCTGGTGCAGGTGACGGGCGACGATACGGTGCGCTCGAAAGTGTTCGACGTGGCCCGGGGCCGCGATTGGCCCTGGCACTTTACCGGCCGGGTTGTCGCAAACGAGTTCTGCCGACAATGGCATGACGACATTGACGGTCTGAAACGAGACGTGGACGCGCAACGCTCCCGCTACGACACCGCCGACCAGGACGATTACGCCATTCGGGTGACGATCGCGGGGGAATCGGTCGATCTCATCCGAAGCATCGAGCCGGCCGAGACGATCGTCCATGAGGTGGTTGGCGATGCCGCCCGTCTGATGCAGGATGCGCGGTCCTATCTCGTTTGACGCTTGGTAAGCGCCATCGTCGGATATGACGTCAACGGTGACCTGCGCGCCGCGCGAAATGCAGGTCCGGGGAGGGTCGCTAGGCATGGTCGAGACGCTGCACCACATGATCGGCGGCGAGGCTGTCAAGGCTGAGAACGGGCGCTTCGGCGAGGTCGACGATCCGGCAACCGGCGAGATCGTCGCGCGCGTGCCCTTCGCCTCGCCCGATCTGGTCGACAAAGCGGTCGCCGCCGCCACCGAGGCTTTGCCCGCCTGGGCGGCGACGCCGCCGCTCGTGCGCGCCCGCGTCATGTTCCGCTTCAAGGCGCTGATCGAGGCGAACATGGACCGTCTCGCGCAGGCCGTGACCGCCGAGCACGGCAAGGTGCTCGACGACGCCAAAGGCTCGATCACCCGCGGGCTCGAGGTCGTCGAGTTCGCCTGCGGCATCCCGCATCTGCTGAAGGGCGCGTTCACCGAGAATGTCGGGCGCGACGTCGACAGCTATTCGGTGCGCCAGCCGCTCGGCGTCTGCGCCGGCATCACCCCGTTCAACTTCCCCGTCATGGTGCCAATGTGGATGTTCCCGGTGGCGATCGCCTGCGGCAACACCTTCGTCCTCAAGCCCTCGGAGAAGGATCCCTCGGCCTCGCTCATCATTGCGGAGCTTTTGGAGGAAGCGGGCCTGCCCGCCGGGGTCTTCAACGTCGTCCACGGCGACCGCGAGGCGGTCGATGCAATCCTGCAGCATCCCGGCATCGCTGCCGTCTCCTTCGTCGGCTCGACTCCGGTGGCCGAGCACGTCTACCGCTCCGCCGCCAATGCCGGAAAGCGCGTCCAGGCGCTGGGCGGAGCCAAGAACCATATGATCGTCATGCCCGACGCCGATATGGACCAGGCCGCCGACGCGCTCATGGGCGCTGCTTACGGCTCGGCGGGCGAGCGCTGCATGGCGGTCTCGGTCGCCGTCGCGGTGGGCGATGCGGCCGAGCCTTTGCTCGAACGCATGATCCCGCGCGCCCGGGCCCTGAAGGTCGGCCCCGGCAGCGACCCGCAATCGGAGATGGGCCCGCTCGTCACGTCGGATCATCTCGATCGCGTGCGCTCCTATGTCGATCTGGGCGTCGAGGAGGGTGCCAAGCTCGCCGTCGATGGCCGCGGCTTGAAGCTCCAGGGCTACGAAGGCGGGCACTTCATCGGCCCCTGCCTTTTCGACCAGGTCCGCCCCGAGATGCGTATCTACAGGGAAGAGATCTTCGGCCCCGTGCTCGCGGTGGTGCGCGAGCCCGACTTCGATTCGGCCGTCGATCTGGTCAACGCCCACGAATACGGCAACGGCAACGCGATCTTCACGCGTGATGGGGACGCGGCGCGCACCTTCGCGCAAACGACGCTGACCGGCATGGTCGGCATCAACGTGCCGATCCCGGTGCCGATGGCCTTTCATTCCTTCGGCGGCTGGCGGCGCTCGCTCTTCGGCGACACGGCGGTGCACGGCACCGAGGGGGTGCATTTCTACACGCGCCTCAAGACCGTCACCTCGCGCTGGCCGACCGGCATCCGCGCGGGTGCGGACTACATCATGCCGACGATGAAGTAGGAAACCGGGAACAGAAGAATCGACGCTCAGGCAGAGGCGCGCCGCCGCGCCGCCGCACGACCCTCGATCACACGATTGGCCGGCAGCCAGACCCGCACGGTCGTCCCCTCATCGGGCACGCTGTTGAGCGTCAGCGTGCCGCCGTGCAGCTCGGTCAACGCTTTGGCCAGCGGCAGCCCCAGCCCGGTTCCTTCCTGTCCGCGGGTCATCGCGTTGTGGGCCTGGCCGAACGGCTTCATGATCGCGTCCAGGTCCTCGGCGGCGATGCCGATGCCCGTGTCGGCGATAACGACGGTCGTGCCGCCGTCCGCGCGCTCGACCGAAACGCAGACGCGTCCGCCGCTCTCGGTGAACTTGACCCCGTTCACGATCAGGTTGAGCAGGACCTGCTTCAGCGCCGTCTCGTCGGCCCAGAGGACCGGCGCCTCGTCCGTGACCCGGTTGTCGAGCGCGATCCCCTTATCCTCGGCCCGCGGCCGAACGACGCGCAGGCACGACGCGATCAGGTGATCGAGCTCGATCTCCGATTCAGAAAGCTCGCGCTTGCCGGCTTCGATCCGGGACAGATCGAGAATCTCGTTGATCAACGTCAGCAGGTGCTCGCCGCTGCCATTGATGTCCTTCACATACTCATGGTAGCGCGGGTCGCCGAGCGGCCCGAACGTGCCGTTCAGCATGAGCTGGGAGAACCCGTTGATGGCATTGAGCGGCGTGCGCAGCTCGTGGCTGATATTGGCGAGGAACTCGGATTTGGCGCGGCTGGCGAGCTTCGCCTCTTCCATCGCCACACGCATCTGCATGTTGGCGACTTGCTCGGCCTCCAGGTTCGCGAACTGGCCGCGCCGGTGCCGCGCGAGGCGTTGGCCGGTAATGAGGCCGAGCACGTTGGCCGCGATGGTCCAGCTCACCACGCCGACCTGCTGGCTGGCCACGTAGTCGAGCATCCAGAACGCCTGAACCACGAAGACGAGACTGAGCGCCAACGCCGGTACCGCGTTGAACAGAAAGCGATTCGGCACGAAGATATGGATCGCCACGATAACGAGGATGTACTGGACCTCGAGCAGCAGGACTCTCGGGCCGCCAATCATGGACAGGATGAGCGTCTGAGCGCAGACGATGAGCACCATCGCCAGCACCATGGCATCGAGTGTCCGATAGCTGAGGCGACGCCAGGTCAACGCCAGCCCCAGAAGGACAAGAACCGCCGTGCCGACACGAAATCCCGCCAGGAGATAGAAGTCTGGGCTCGCTCCCAGGCGCAAATGGGCGGCCTTCACGAACGGGTAGGCGGCGAGGATCGCGATGACGCCGAGGATGCGGATCTCGGTCAGCCGCTCGTCATACCGCCACAGGCGAAAGCGCGCTTCGGTGTCCCGATCGCGGAATTCGGCAGTCCAGAAATTCAGCGGGCCGTCGCGCAGCATTCTCGTCCCGGTACTCGGTCATTGGCACGGTTTGCGTTCGCTGGGGCCTTGGCGCACCGACCGTGCTGCAGTTGCTGGGCTGCAACTACTGGTGGCACGCCGAGCCCCCGCGTGATCTGACAGGATTAAGCGGCTTCCGCTCTAAATTTCGGTTAATGATCGGTGTACGATGTCATTTACCGGCGTTGGCTCCGCCAATGGATTCGGCACCGGTCGGCCGAATTGCTAGGCTTGCCGGGGGCAACTGGACCGTGGCGGTCCCATGGATGGCGGTCTAATGGAAGGCTGAACGCGATGGAAAACCTCCGCATCAACGGCGAGCGGCTCTGGGCGAGCCTGATGGAGATGGCGGAGATCGGCGCCACGCCGAAGGGCGGCGTCTGCCGCCTCGCGCTCACCGACCTCGACAAGCAAAGCCGCGACCTCTTCGTGCGCTGGTGCGAGGAGGCCGGCTGCTCGGTGACCGTCGATGCGATGGGCAATATCTTCGCCCGCCGTCCCGGCAAGAACGATGCCTTGGCGCCGGTGATGACCGGCTCGCACCTCGACACGCAGCCCACGGGCGGCAAGTTCGACGGCGCCTACGGGGTGCTGGCGGGGCTCGAGCTCATCCGCACCCTGAACGACTTCGATTATGAGACCGAGGCGCCGATCGAGGTCGTCGTCTGGACCAACGAGGAGGGCTCGCGCTTCGCCCCCGCCATGGTCGCCTCGGGCGTATTCGGCGGCGTCTTCGATCTCGACTACGCGCACGGCCGCGCCGACCCCGACGGCAAGACCATGGGCGAGGAGCTGAAGCGCATCGGCTATCTGGGCGATGCTCCCGTCGGCGGCCGCGACGTGCGTGCTTTCTTCGAATGCCATATCGAGCAGGGGCCGATCCTGGAGGCCGAGGAGAAGACCATCGGCGTCGTCACCGGCGCCCAGGGCCAGCGCTGGTACGAGATCAC
>CAZBRE010000173.1:2955-8319 GCA_964494065.1 uncultured Alphaproteobacteria bacterium | reverse complement strand
TTCCGGCACCGCGCGCTTGATCAGCGCGCCCACCGTCACGCCCTGGATGATGACGGAGAAGATGACGACGCCGTAGCAGACGGTCAGCAGCACCTCGCGCACCTCGCTCGGCGGCAGCGAGAGTGCGAGCGCGACCGAGATGCCGCCGCGCAGCCCGCCCCAGGTCAGCACTGCGACATAGCCTCCCTTGAAGGCTTCCTGGAAATGCAGCGCCGCCATCGGCAGGGAGACGCTGATCAGCCGGCTCGCCAGCACCAGCGGAATCGCCACGACCGCGGCGATGACCGCCCCCGTCTGCCCACTCACCGCCAAGACCTCGAAGCCGATCAGCAGGAAGAGCAGCGAGTTCAGGATCTCGTCGATCAGCTCCCAGAAGGTCAGCAGATGCTCGCGCGTCGTCTCCGACATGGCCAGGCGCGTGCCGCGATTGCCGATCAGAAGGCCCGCCACGACGACCGCGATCGGCCCCGAAAGGCCGAGCCGCGCCGCGATCACGTAAGTTCCCGTGACAAGCGCCAGCGAGAGCATGATCTCCACCGTGTACTCGTCGATCGAGCGCATCAGGAGGAAGACCAGCCAGCCCGTCACCAGCCCCAGCACCGCGCCGCCCACCGCCTCGGTCAGGAACAGCACGGCGACGCTCCCCGCCGTCACTTCCTCGCTGCCATGCCCGCCGCCCGTTGCACCGAAGGCGAGCGCCACGATGATCACGAAGACGACGACGCCGACCCCGTCGTTGAACAGGCTCTCGCCCGCGATCGTCGCCTCCAAATTCTTGGGCACGCGCACGGTTTTCAGAGTGGAGAGGACCGCGACCGGATCCGTTGGCGCGATCAGCGCCCCGAAGACAAGGCAGGCGAGGAAGGGCACCGCGATGCCGAGCGCTGCGAAGACGAGATACATGCCCCCGCCGACCAGCGCCGTCGTCAGCACCACGCCGAAGCTGGCCATGATCCCGATCGACCAGCGCCGGTCGTAGAGCGCCGAGACGTCGACATGCAGCGCGCCCGCGAAAAGCAGGAAGGAGAGCACGCTCTCCATCAGCGTCCGCGTGAAGTCGACCTGGCCGAGCATCGCCTGGGCGGTCGCCTTGAGGCCGAGCCCGGGGATCACCAACTCGGCAGCGATGATCGCCAGCGACACCGCCAGCGCGATCACCAGCAGCCCGATCGTGTGCGGCAGCCGGATGAAGCGAAAATTCACATAGCCGAAGAGCGCCGAGAGGCCGAGCAGGATGGCGACGAGTTCGAAGGCGGAGCGCATGGTGGCCCCTACGTAGCGAAGCCCAGTTAGGCGCGCAACGAAATGAAGCGCGTGCGCGCGCAATGAGGCGATCGCCTCCATCGCCCTTTGCCTCGCCGGTCGCGCGTCCCATAATTGACGCCAAGCAACACAACATGTGCGACCGGGGGAGAAGATGTTCCGCGAAAACTCGCTGAAGAAGAAGCTCGCCGACGGCAAGAAGGCGCTCGGCCTGTGGCTGGCGCTCGGCAACAACGCGACGGCGGAGATCGCCGGGCTTGCCGGCTACGACTGGGTGATGATCGACCACGAGCACGGCCCCGGCGACTTCCAAAGCGCCATCACCCAGATGCAGGCGCTCGCCGCCTTCGACACGACCTGCCTCTTCCGCGTGCCCTGGAACGATCCGGTCTACATAAAGCGGGCCCTCGATGCGGGTGCGGAAGGCATCATGGTGCCGATGATCGAGACGGCCGAGGAAGCCAAGGCCGCGGTCGCCGCCTGCCGCTATCCGCCGAACGGGATCCGGGGGGCGGCAACCTCGTCCGTCCGCGCCGCGAATTACGGCATGGCCGAGGCCGACTATGTCGCGCGCGCCGAGGCCGAACTCATGATCATCTGCCAGATCGAGACGCCGACCGGCATCAACAACATCGAGGAGATCGCCGCGGTCGAGGGCGTCGACATGCTCTTCGTCGGCCCCTCGGACATCTCCACCAATCTCGGCTACGCCAAGCAGCGCGACCATCCCGAGGTGAAGGCCGTGCTCGAGGTCGTGGAGAAGCGCATCAAGGACGCCGGCAAATGGATGGGCACGGTGCTGCGCTTCGGCCTCGACCCGCAGGACCTGTTCGACGTCGGCTACGACATCGTCTCCGGCGGCTCGGACTCGGGCCATGTCCGCAATGCATCCGTTGCCCAGGTGAAGGCGCATCGGGCGAAGAACCCCTAGCCCCCAACGTCACCCCGGACGGCCGCAGGCCGAGCCGGGGACCATGCGGAACCTGATAGCGGGTAACGCCGGAACAATCGGCCACACCGGATGGACCCCGGCTCCCGTCCCGGACGTGATCCGGGATCGGCCGAGGTGACAAAGAATGGACGAGACGAAGAGAGGAGACCCTCAATGACCACCAACCACCAATGGCTCTTGAAGCAGCGCCCCGCGGCGATGCCGAGCGAGGACGACTTCGAGCTGGTCGAGACGCCGGTCCCCGAGCCCGGCGACGGCCAGTTCGTCATGCGTGCCAGCGTGCTCTCGGTTGATCCCTACATGCGCGGGCGGATGCGCGACGTGAAATCCTACGTGCCGCCGGTGCAGATCGGCGAGGTGATGACCGGCGCCTCGGTCGGCGCGGTGGTCGCCTCCAGGCATCCCGAGTTCAAGGAAGGCGACATCGTCGAGGGCCGCTTCGGCTGGCAGGACTACGCGCTCAGCGACGGCCGCAGCGCCGGCGCGCGCATCGTCGATCCCACGCTCGCCCCCATCTCCACGGCGCTCGGTGTCCTCGGCATGCCGGGCATGACCGCCTATTTCGGTCTCACCGAGGTCGGCCAGCCGAAGGACGGAGAGACCGTCCTCGTCTCCGCCGCCTCTGGCGCGGTCGGCGGCCTCGTCGGCCAGATCGCCAGGATCAAGGGCTGCCGTTCGGTCGGCATCGCCGGCGGCCCCGAAAAATGCGCCTACTTGAAGGACGAGCTCGGCTACGACGCCGCCATCGACCACCGCGCGGCGCGCGACATGAAGGCGATGGCGGCGGCGATCGGCGAGGCGGCGCCCGAAGGCATCGACGTCTATTTCGACAATGTCGGCGGCATGACCCTCGACGCCGTGCTCACCCGCATCAACATCCACGCCCGCATCGCCATTTGCGGCATGATCTCCGAATATAACCAGACCGAGCAAGAGCTCGCCCCGCGGCCGACCCGCGCGCTCCTGGTGCAGCGCGCCCGCATGCAGGGCCTCATCGTCTTCGACTGGGCCGACCGCTATCCCGAGGGCCTGGCCCAAATGGCGGCCTGGATCAAAGACGGCAGGATCAAATACCGCGAAGACGTTTTGGAGGGCATCGAGAATATGCCGAAGGCGATGCTCCGCCTCTTCTCCGGCCAGAACTTCGGCAAGCAGCTCGTCCGCGCCGCGCCCGACCCATCTTGAGCGAAGCGGCTGAGATAGAGTGAGCGACGCCGGCTCAGAGACTGTCCGCATCGTCCCCTACGAGGCGCGCTACCGCGAGGCGCTCGCGGTCCTCGTGGTCGACATCCAGCGCGGCGAGTTCGGCCTCAATGCCAGCGCCGCCGGCCAGCCCGATCTGGTCGACCCCGCCGGCTTCTTCCGCGGCGGAGGCGGCGAGATCTGGCTCGCGCTCGCCGGCACGCCGCCGAGGGAGGAGGTCGTGGGCTCGGTCGCGCTGCTCGATTTCGGCGAGCGACGCGCCGCGCTCCGCAAGATGTTCGTGCGCGCCGATATGCGCGGGAAACAGCACCTCATCGCCGAGCGTCTGCTCGACGCGCTTCTGGCCTGGGCCCGCGCACAGGATTTCACCGAGATCTATCTCGACACGCTGCAGGCGTTCAAAGCCGCCCACCGCTTCTACGCGCGCCATGGCTTCGAGGAACTGTCCAAGGCCGACATGCCGCGCGACTTCCCGGCCATGAACTGGAACGCCCGCTTCTTTCGCCTGCGCCTCTAGGCCCGCGCATCACCCTATTCGTAGGGCGGGTTTCAAACCCGCCCCTACAATTACGTGCCGGCCCTCATGCGAATTTCAGCAGGAAGCGCACGATCTTGCGTGTGCGCTCGCTGAAGAGCTTGGGCACGTAATAGCTGCCGGCCGCGCGCTTGGAGACCTCGCCCAGCGTCGGATAGGGCGCGATCGCGCCGGCCATCGCGCCGATCTTCATCTTCTGCCCGATCGCCAGCACCCAGGGCAGGATGAGCTCGCCCGCGTGCGCCCCCAGGATCGAGGCGCCGAGGATGCGGCCCTTCTTCGTCGTCACGACCTTGATCAGCCCGTCGGTCTCGCGCTCGGCCTGGGCGCGGTCGTTCTCGGCAAAGGGCCAGCGGAGGATCGTAACGTCCTCGCCCGCCGCACGCGCCGCCGCCTCGCTCAAACCGACATGCGCGAGCTCGGGTGCGGTGTAGGTCACCCACGGCATGGCGCGGTAGTCGACCTTGGCCGGCAGGCGGAACAGCATATTCCGGATCGCGATCCCGGCGTGGTAGCCGGCGATATGGGTGAATTGCGGCCCGCCGGCGATGTCGCCCACCGCATAGACGCGCTTGTTCGTCGTGCGCAGGCGCGCATCGGTGGTGATGCCGGCGCGCGTGTAGTCGATCCCCGCCTTCTCCAGATCGAGCCCGTCGACATTGGGCGTGCGCCCCGCCGCGACCAGCAGGTCGGAGCCGTCGATTGCGACCTCCTTGCCGTCCTCGTCGATCGTCACCGTGACGCCGTTGCCCTTGCGGCCGGTCTTCACGACCGTGATGCCTTCGCGGATATCGATGCCCTCGGCCCTCATAAGCGTGCGCAGGATATCGACCAGCTCCGGGTCGTCCTTGGGCAGGATCGTCGCCAGCTCCAGCACGGTCACCCGCGCGCCCAATCGTCGATGCGCCTGCGCCATCTCCATCCCGATCGGCCCGCCGCCGATCACGATGAGATGCTCGGGCGCGGCGGTGCGCTCGAAGATCGTCTCATTGGTGAGGAAGGGCGTTGTATCGAGGCCCTCGATCGGCGGTACGCCCGCGCGCGAGCCGGTGGCGACGACGAAGCGCTTGGCGCGCACCGTCGTGCCGCCTGCTGCGACTTCGCGTGGGCCCGTGAACTTCGCCTCCGCCTGGATCACCTGCACGCCGAGCCCGGTGAAGCGCGCGACCGAATCGTTCGGCGCGATCGCCCCGATCACCCCGTGCACATGGGCGTGGACCTTTTCGAAATCGATTGTCGGCTGCACGCTGTTCACGCCGAACCGGGCGCTGTCGCGGATCGTCTGCGCCGCGTGGCCCGCCGCGAGCAACGCCTTCGACGGCACGCAGCCGGTGTTGAGGCAGTCGCCGCCCATCTCGGCGCGCTCGATCAGCACGGTCTTGGCACCCATCTGCGAGGCGCCCGCCGCCAC
>CAZBRE010000173.1:0-2855 GCA_964494065.1 uncultured Alphaproteobacteria bacterium | reverse complement strand
CCGCGGCCCCGAAGGGGCTCAGCCCTTTACTTCGATCTTGTAGTCGGGCGTCGTGTTGAGCGGGCAGGAATAGATGTATTTGCCGGGCTTGAGCGTGATCTTGTAGTCCTTGGTCACGCCCTTGTAGAGCCCGCCGCCGGAGGTCTTCGGCAGGGTGAGCCGGCCCAGGCCCTGGCCGCGCAGGTAGAAGCCGAGCATGTAGGGCACGTTCTCGTTCTTCACCCGGAAGATGTAGGTGCCGGGCTTGAGCTTCAGGACCTTCGCCTTGGCGAGGCGCTTGTCCTCGGTCTTGTCGTTGATCTTCTCGCAGTCGGCTTTCTTGGTTGTCTTGTAGTGATGGTCCATGCCCTCGGGCTCGAGGAACTGGCAGCCGGTCTGGGTGAGGGTGATGACCTTGGCCTTGTCGGCCATCTTACCGGCCATCTTATCGGCGGCCTGCGCGGCGTTCGCCGTGACAATGGCGTTGACGCCCGCCAGCACCACCGCACCTGCCGCCGCCATCAGAAGTCTTCCGCTAACACGCATCAGTAGATCCTCCATCGATCGAAAAGCGGGATTGACAGGGTCGCGCCCTGCGTTTTTCTCCCTCGCCTTTGCCCGACTTAGATGCCGTCTCGCGGGGCCAATCTCAAATAACGACGCGTAACGATTCCGTGCGCCGCGCGCGAGGCGCCCGATTTCGGCGGATTTCGGCGTCCTTCGGCGCGCGCAGCCCTTGTCAACGCAACACCCGCCGCGCATAAAAGGCCCATGGTTCGCCCCACCGCGTGCGCCGGCCGGACAGCCGCCAAGGCGGTCCTCGCGGTTTCGCTCCTCGCGGCCGCCACGCTCGTGAGCGGCGCTACCATGGCGAACAGCCCGCGCGCGATCCGCGCCGACGATCTTCTCTACTTTTTCGACCAGATCGCGCTCAGCCAGCAGGAGCGGCGCTTCAACCGGCGCCCCAAATGGGTGCGGCGCTGGATGGGACCGGTGACGGTGACGCTTTCGGGCAAGGTGCCGGCAGGCTTCCGCCGCCGACTTGCCCACGCTCTCACCAACATCTCCCGCTGGACGGGCGAGCGCTTCACCCTCGCGGCCGACCCGGCGAACGCGCCGACGAACGCCCCGTGGCGCAACCGCATCGTGGTCCACATCGTCGACCACGCGGTCATGCTGCGGCGCTATGGGCGCGGCGGCAATGTCTGCACCACGGCGACATTCGGCCGGCGCGGCCAGCTGCGCCGCGCGCGCATCGTGATCAGCGACCAATACACCGACTGCCTCGACCACGAGCTCATGCATGCGCTCGGCTTCGACGGACACTGGTATGGCCGCGACCGCTTCGATCCCGTCCACTCGGTGCTGGCCCTCCGCTACACGCCGGCGCGGCGCTTCCGCTTCACCCGTTTCGATGCGATCGCGATCCGCACGCTCTATCACGAGCGGCTCTGGCCCGGCATGCCGCGCCGGCGCGCGCTCGCCGCCGTCGCGCGGCTCTATCGGGCGGTCTCGGGAATTTAGGGGGAGCTCAGTCCAGCACCCGCTCGAGCTGCCAGCTCATCACCCGCTTGCGGGTCTTGGTGTCCTCCAGCGTGGCCGAGCCGAAAACCGCATCCTCGCTCTGCCAGATCGTGCCGGTGCTGGTCGCGCCCTTCAGCGCCTGCTCGGTCTCGAAGCGCCGCTCCTGGCAGTTCTTGCCGTCGGCGCGGCAGAGCCGGGTCTTCATGGCGAGCTTCGCCACGGCGTCGCCCACGCTCACCGTGTACCGGTCACCTTCGCCGCGCTTGAAGCCGGAGACGGCCCCCTTCGCCGCTTCCGCCTCGCCCGCGCCTTCGAGCACATGCACCGAGCAGGCCTTGCCGCGCTTGTCGCAGCGCTGCGTCACCAGGCGAATCGAATAGCGCCCGTCGAGCGTCGTCTTCTCGCCCTCCACGCGCACGAGGATCGTCCATTCGGCCTTGCCGGTGCGTGAGAAATCCTCGCCCTTCTGTGCGCGGGTCTCCGTCGTGGTCAGCACGATCTCGCCGCGCCAGACCGGGCATGGCAACGCCGCCTTGATCTTCGCCGCCGCCGCCGTCACCGCTGCGCCGAGCCCCGCCGCGGTCTTGGCTTCGCTGCGTTCGCGCGCGCGCCGCTTGCCGCTAGCGACGTCGATCGCCGTGATCTCGACCGTGAACCCCTTGCCCTCGGGCTGCACCGCCGCGATCACCATCGTGCGCGTGCGCGCCGATTTGGGCAGGTCGAGGCGCGCGGCCGCATCATTGTCCGCGACCCGCAGCAGCGCACCGGCCGAAAGCCGGCCGAGCTGCCCATCGACCTCGACCAGCGGCCGGCAGAGCCCCTCGAAGGCCTGGTCGATCGCGGCGCGGATCGTGGCCGCGCGCTCGGCCGCCAGCCATTCGCGTTTGTCCGCCGAGACCGGCTCGGCGATATAGACGCCCATTGCCGTCGGCGCGCCGTTGGGCGTCCGTGTCTCCGCGCCCGCAAAACTCGGGACCATGACGGCCGCCAGCAGCGCGACCGCGCGCAGCCACCCGCACCAATTGCTGGCAGCGCAAATCGCCGTGTCTTTGGGACCCGCGTTCCGCATGGCCTCAACCTGTCCGAACGTCCCCCTAGAGCCCTATACGCGTGCTCTCTATCGACCGGCCAGCCGTCCGGCACGCTTTCTTGTTCTTTTATGTGGCGCATTATCCAGCGCTTACCAGCCGGCGCAACGTCGCCGGTTGAACGGGCCTCATTTCAGCGCGGGATAACTGGAGCGGGTGAAGGGAATCGAACCCTCGACACCGAGCTTGGGAAGCTCGTGCTCTACCACTGAGCTACACCCGCTTGCGCTCGAATATAGGCCCGTCCGCCCCGCCCGCAAAGAT
>CAZBRE010000172.1:2282-8345 GCA_964494065.1 uncultured Alphaproteobacteria bacterium | reverse complement strand
GTACTCGCCTTGCGAATGCGATTTCACGTACATCGGCGCGCAGGCCATGGGTGTGCCGGCGCCGTCCTCAAGGACGATATGCTGCGGCATCCAGCCGGCACGGTCGGTTGCCGAGCGGCTTTCCTCCAGCGCGTTCAGAAAAGCATGGCTGACGAATGGATTGTCGTCGGGCGCGCCGATCCGCGCGCAGGCGTCCCAGTCGGCTGCGTTGATGTCGGCGATACGGCCGTAGATCTTTATGGTCGCGGAGTCGCCACCGTCCGGCATGGGCTCACATTACGGAATGCTGTGTTGACCGCCAAGCCCTCATGCATTTTGGAGGCGGGGGTTCATTGCAGGTTGCGCGCCTTTCGCGCTCGCGTCGCCCAAATTTCGGCTTTGCGCGCATCGGGCTTGAACCCCATTGCGCCATGCAGATAGCCCTTGGTCAACTCGTCCATCGCGCCGACATGGCCGGCCGCCGCCGCACGGCCCAACCAATGACGGGCCCGGCCCAAATCCTTCTTTGTCCCGACCCCCATTTCGTAGTGATAGGAGGTGAGGAACATCGCCCGCCGCTCGCCGAGATCCGCCGCCCTCAACGCGAGGCGGAAGACGGTTTCGTCGCGCCGGACGTTGCGGAAGATGATCGTGGCGAGCATCAAGGATTTCAGATTGTTGGGCTCGATCCTGAGCGCGGCCTCGATCGGCGCGACGGCGGATGGATAGGCCTGAAGGAAGCCGTAGACGTTCGCCAGGTCGAACTGGCCCTGCCAGTCGTTCGGCCACCGCGTGGTCACGGCGCGAAAGGCTTTGATCGATTCATCGAACAGATCCGCCTCGAGATAGGCATAGCCCAAACGTTGGCGGAGCGTTTTCGAGTTTGGGTCGGCCTTTATGGCGGCAAGACACGCCAAGGCTGCGTCTCGGCCCTTGAGCGAATGGCAGCGGGTGGCGTGGCCAGTCCTCGTCGCCGCGGCAAATGAAGTCGCGGGCGCAAGCAGGACCGCGGCGGCCAACAGGGATGCGGAGATAAGCGAGAACGGCAGTTGCATCATTTTACAGCTCCTCAGCCAACCACGACGGTGTGGGCTTCTTCGTGTGTCCTAGTCGGTGCGCAGCTTGCCTTTGATGACCTTGCGCGTGGGCGTCAACGGCATCGTCTCGACAATTTCCAAGCGTTCCGGCCAGCGCCGCTTTGGCAGCTTCTCCCCGTCCAGGAAGACGCAAAGCTCATCAAGGCTCAATTTCGTGTCGGGAGCAAGCTCGACGAAACAGCACAGCCGTTCGCCCAGCACCTCGTCGGCCATCGGCACGATGGCCGAAACGACGACGGCGGGATGTCGGTCGATCGCGGCCTCGATATCGGCGGGATTGATCTTGATGCCGCCGCGATTGACAACATCCTTCAAACGGCCGCTGATGGTGACATTGCCGTCCTGATCGATCGAGCCCAGATCGCCGGTGCGGAACCAGCGGCCGTCGGCGAAGGCCGCACGCGTGGCGTCAGCGTTGTCGAGATAGCCACCGAGCACGGCGCCGCCGCGGACCTGCAGCTCGCCTTCTTCGCCGGGCGAGAGCGGGGCGCCATCGGGCGAGCGGACGCGCAGCTCCTGTCCGGGGATGGCGCTGCCCACGCTGCCATGGCGGACCGATGCCGGATCGCCCTGCCGCGTGACCGCCATGCACATGGCTTCGGTCATGCCGTACATCTGCTGCACCTCGCCGCCGATGAGGTTTTCGAACGTCACGGCGAGCTTCGGCGGGCAGACGGCGCCGGAAAAAATCGCCGTACGGACCGAGATCAGGTCCTTGCCGTCAAATAGTCCCGCCTGGAGGCACGCCGCGACATGGGCAGGGGCGGTGAACAGCACGTCCGGCTTGGCCGTATCGACGAGGTTCGCATAGAGGTCGGGTCGAAACTGCGGCAGCAGCACTAAGGCGCCGCCGCAGGAAAGCGCCCAATGCACCACCATCATGCCGAACATATGGGTGAAGGAGGCGACCGACATGATCTTGTCGTCGGGCTTCAGACCCAAGATCGGCTTGGCGGCGATGATCGTGGAGAGCGCCGTCTGGTTGGTGGCCAGCACTGCCTTCGGGTTGGCAGAGGTTCCTGAGGTGAAGGCGAGCAGCAACGGGTCGGCCGCGACGGGCGGATCGGGGATATCCTCGATGGCCGGCGTGTCGGCGATCTCGGCCCAGGTGAGTGCACCCGCCGGCGCCTCGCCTAGGGTAATGACGGTTGCCAGCGTGTCGGATGTTGCGGCGATCTCGAGCAGCTCACCTGTCGGGTCGCCGGCCGGCCCCGGCCCGGTGACGATTGCCTTGGCGCGGGCATGGGCGAGCAACGGCCTGAGCTCGCCGGCCGTGTAGACGACGTGCATGAGGGCCGGGACGATACCCACCAGGGCCAGGCCAAAATACGTCAGGAGATATTCCGGCGTGTTGGGCAATTGCAGCGCGACGACATCACCCTTGCGCAAACCCAGCCCCAGGAACCCCGCTGCGATCCGCCGCGCGCGGTCGAGCGCTTGGCCGTAGGACACGGCCCGATCCTGATCGATCATCACCGGTGCATCCGGGTGCGTGGCCGCCCCGCGCTCTAGCCATTCGGCCACGGTGTCGCCGGTCCAAATGCCTTGATCGAGAAAGTCGCGGACCTGAACGGGATCGAAGGCCAGCGCGGCCTTTAACGCCATTGCTTCCTCGCTTGCCCGGTAGCGTTCCTCCGGTGCAATGTATCGCGCGTCGCGATAGCGCCGGCCGCCGCCGAGATCGTAGAGCTTCTGATACTGGTTCACATCGAAGCGCCGGCTCTCCTCGAGCATCCGGATGTAGCGGACCTGGTATTTGGTCAAACCGGTCCGGCGGGCGATCTCGATATCGGACATGCCGGTGCCGGGGCGCTGCCGTTCAATTTCGTCGAAGTCGAGGGCTCTGACCGGATCGCCGCGCCGGCGCTGGACGTTGTTTGACAGATCGAAGATGAGATCGCTGTAGGCGGCGATCATTTCCTCTGTGATGCCGAAGGAGGGGTACCGCATCGGCGTGCCGGCCCTAGTCGCGCTTATCCGCGCGGCGGGCGGCACCCCGCTTCACGCCGTCGGCCATGGGCGCTTTCGTTGCGACCGGGCAAACGCGCATGCACTCGAAGCACTGGCCCAACAAGCCGCCCGAGCTGACTGAGAGCTTGTAGAAGAGCATTTTCGAGACTTCGCCGAACATGATATTGGCGCGCTCGTCCGCGTCGTCGGTTGCCATTGCGCTGTGCAGTACGTTAGGGACGATCTCGTACTGCTGGGACATCTCCGCGCATTTGTACATGTCGAAGTTCATCGCGGCTTGTTGTCCGTCCGCATCGATCTCACCGGAGAGACAACCCACAGGGCAGAACTTCATGCACGGCGTCTGTTGGGTCTCGCGGTACATCTTCACGCAGGACGGCGCCGGGCAGGGGTTCGCCTTGAGCGGCGCATCGGCTGGCAGCGCCAGCTCGGTGAAGACCGAGCCGTAGTACATCATGCCGAATTCGGGATGGAGCAGGATGTCGCCCGCCAGCGACCGGGCGCCGATCCCGGCTACCTCGGCATGGAGCTTCAAGCTCTGAAAGGGAATGCGGGCGCCGCCCTCCTGGTCGCTGTCGGGCGGGCAGTAGATCGATGGCGCGCCGAACTCGCGCTCGATGAAATAGGCGGTGCCGTAAGCGATCTTGTAGGCGAGCCCCTCTGACGAGCCCATGAAGCCCATCGTCTTGGCCGACACGCCCCAGGCACCCAATGTCGGTCCGCCGACCCCGATCGAGATTACCGAGCGGACCCGAGGCATGATGTCCCGCGGCCCGAAGCCCTCCGGCGCGATCCGCTGAAGCGCCTCGACGTCGGCGATACCGACCGCGAGCGCGCCCTTTCGTTTCCCATAAGCGACGATCGCGTCTTTGGCTGCGACGTCGCAGGTCTCGGTGTGGGGCGATGGTTCGTGGTTCATGCTTTTGATTTCGTGTTGGTGTCCGCGGCATTGAACGCGTGGCGCGCCTCGATGATCAGCTCCGTGAGGGCGGTCTGGCGATCGAGAGGCATCGCCGCCAGCATTTCGGCGATCCAAGCGGCGTGATCCTCAGCCATGGCGGCCAGCAAGGCCCGGCCGGCCTCGGTCACCCGAACCTCGTAGCTGCGCCGGTCGACTGGACTAGTTCTGCGTTCGATGAGGCCGTCGGACTCCATTCGGTCCAGTACACCGGTCGCATTGCCGCCGACCGCAAGCAGGCGGGCAGCAAGCTGGCCGGTCGGCACCCATTCATCGCCGAGGCGCAGAAGCTGGGCCAGCACGTCGAAACGCGCCAGGCTTTGCCCATGGTTCTGCCGCAAACGGCGGTTCGCCCGTGCCTCGATCAGCCGCGCCGTCTTCATCAGATGAAGCCACAGCCGCAGCGATGGGTTGGGTGTCGGGTCCGGCGTCGCCGGGCGTGTGCGCTCCGGAGCGATCGTCATTCAGCCATACTCCACTCAGCGTCCGTTGTTTGACTATATCAGTGGTTCCTTTGCACACAAAAATCTTATGCATAATATATTTATAGACGAAATAATCACATCCGCAAACAGGGGCGGTCCATGGCAACGAGCGCACCTCCCCAGCCGCGGCAGTAACCCAGACAGGTCCTCCTGAGCGGACCGTCGATCGAGCACACGCCGACTTTGCGCTCGAGGAAACAGGCGATCCCCAACCAAGTCGCGGAGAGGGATCTCCATCGAATCGTACAAATTTCGGCACGAAATTGCCTTCGCGAGGCCGCGATACGACCGGCATCGGGCCGTCTAATGCTAGGCGGGCGGCGAAGGAGAGTTAGACGCGATGCGCAGACTGGCCCTGATTGCCACCGCCTTGGCAACCGCCATTTTCCTCGCCGGATGCGCCGGCGGAGACGGTGTCGACAAGCATATCGGCGCTTTTCACAAGGGCTGTACCCCCGTCGCGGGTGGGGTCTCCTGCACCGGTGGGTGAGATACTCGGCGGCCCGCGAAAAAAATTCGGCATCCTTAACCTGATAAATCAGCGGCGTACGTCAAAAGCTGCCGAGCTAACTGACTGACTTTTCGGTATAAATATGTATTCAATTTATCTATTTTTTTAAATACTCAAGTTTTACTAAAATGAAAGTAAACATTTATTCATATAAATCTTGACACTGAGCGAAATCAGTGGAAAATATCGACCATGTTTACTTGGTAATGCTTTGTAAATATTCTGGCGTAGGGCCAGAGTTTTTGGTATTTGAGATTGGGGCGCCGAAGGGCGCCTCTTCACTAGCATCCCCCGATGCGGGTAACTCGCCGCCGGTCGCAAGATCGGCGGCTTTTTTTTGAGCAGGTCGCGGAGGCTCAGCGAATCTCGAAGATGCCGTCGATCTCGACCGAGGTGGCGAAGGGCAGGGCAGGCGCCCCGACAGCGAAGCGTGCGTGGCGACCAGCATCGCCGAAGACCTCGACCATCAGATCCGAGGCGCCGTTGATGACCTTGGGCATGTCGGTGAAATCGGGCGTGCACTGGACGAACCCGCCCAGCTTGACCACGCGGGTGACGCGGTCGAGATCGCCGTCGAGCGCGTCCATGACCTGCGACAGCAGGTTGAGACCGGTCAGCCGAGCGGCCTCGATGGCCGTTTCCAGCGAGACCTCGGCACCGACATGGCCGGTGCATTTGATGGCGCCGTTCTCGACCGGACCCTGCCCGGCGATGTGCAGCAGGTTGCCGGCGCGCGTCCAGGGCACGTAGTTGGCGGCCGGCGGCATCGGGTCGGGTAGGACAATGCCGAGCGCCTCGAGGCGCGGATGGGTCATGGACGCCATGGGGTGGGTCAGGCGATCTCGAAGACGGCGTCGACCTCGACGGCGACCCCAAGGGGAAGGGACGGGGCCGCGACGGCGAACCGCGCATGCTTGCCCTTTTCGCCAAAGACCTCGACCATGACGTCCGATGCACCGTTCGCGACCTTCGGCATTTCGGTGAAATCGGGATTGGCGTTCACGAAAGCGCCGAGCTTCACGCAGCGCACGACCTTATCGAGATCACCGCCGCAGGCCGCCT
>CAZBRE010000172.1:0-2182 GCA_964494065.1 uncultured Alphaproteobacteria bacterium | reverse complement strand
GCCCGTCAGCTACATCCGCTGGTGCCGCCACAGGTGTCACATTTGAGGCAGGTCCCGTTGCGTACCAGCGTGAAGTTGCCGCACTCGGCGCAGGGGTCTCCCTCATATCCCTTCATCCGCGCTTGGCGGATTTGGTCAAGTCGGTCATCGACCTCTGCCACCACGGCGGCAGAAACAGCAACAGCTCGGGTCGCGCTGTCGCTGGTCACGGCGCGGGACTCGCCGGCAGCCACCATGGCTGCCGCTCCGTGCACCTCGTGGTGCTCTGTCCCGGCCGAGCTCGTGAGGGCGGCACCAGCGGCCGTTGCGCTGGCCGTGCCGTTCGCCTGTTTGGCGGCGCCACCCTGAAATACACGGAACCGATTTCGGACGTATCCGGTGCTCGCCACCTGCTTGACCGCATCAAGCGCGGCTTCGGCGGCCGGATCGTTTTCGATCCTGGGTCCGTTGGTCTTGTCGCCCGGCCCCCGACCGACGCTGTCGGGCTCGAGATCGGCAGGCTGGGCGTGTGCGAGGTCGTTGCGGCCGAGATAGGAGACCGCAAGCTCGCGGAAGATGTAGTCGAGCACGGATGTCGACATCTTGATCGCATCGTTGCCTTCGACGATGCCGGACGGCTCGAAGCGCGTGAAGCAGTAGGCGTCGACAAACTCCTCGAGCGGCACGCCGTATTGCAGGCCGATCGAGATGGCGATCGCGAAGTTGTTCATCAGCGACCGGAAGGCAGCGCCCTCCTTGTGCATGTCGATGAAGATCTCGCCGATCGAGCCATCGCCGTACTCGCCGGTGCGCAGATAGACCTTGTGGCCGCCGATGACCGCCTTCTGGGTGTAGCCCTTGCGGCGTTGCGGCATGCGGCGGCGGTCGGCGCGGATCTTCTCCACGATGCGCTCGACGACCATCGGGGTCGCCGCGGCAGCCGGCGCTTCAAGCATGTTTTCGATCGCCTCGGCCGCCTCGTCCTCGTCCAAATCCTCGAACATGTTCGAGGCCAGCGGCTGCGAGAGCTTCGAGCCGTCGCGATAGAGGGCGTTGGCCTTGAGGCCCAGCTTCCAGGACATCTGATAGGCCGACTTGCAATCCTCGACCGAGGCGTCGTGCGGCATGTTGATGGTCTTGGAGATCGCACCGGAGATGAACGGTTGCGCGGCAGCCATCATCTTGATGTGGCTCTGCCAGGAGAGCGACCGCTTGCCGATGCGCCCGCAGGGGTTCGCGCAATCGAAGACCGGCAGATGTTCGTCTCGAAGGTGCGGCGCGCCTTCCACGGTCATGGCACCGCAGCAATAGGTATTGGCGGCTTCGATTTCGTCCTTGGAGAAGCCAAGCTCGGCCAGCATGTCGAAGGAGACATCGTCGAGCCGCGCGGCTTCAAAGCCCAGAACGCGGGTGCAGAAATCCTCGTCGAGCGTCCATTTGTTGAAGGCGAAGCGGATGTCGAAGACGCTGACCAGCGCATCTTCCAGCTTCTGAATGGCCGCCTCGGTAAAGCCCTTGCCGTGCAGCGTGTCGTGATTGACGCGTGGCGCGCCCGCAAGGGTGCCATGGCCGACGGTGTAGCGGACGATGTCCTCGATCTGGGTTTCGGTGTAGTTCAACGTTCGCAGCGCCCGCGGCACCATGCGGTTGATGATCTTGAAGTAACCGCCGCCGGCGAGCTTCTTGAACTTGACGAGTGCGAAGTCAGGCTCGATGCCCGTCGTATCGCAATCCATCACGAGGCCGATCGTGCCCGTCGGCGCAACCACGGTCGCTTGCGCATTGCGGTAGCCGTGCAGCTCGCCGAGGTCGTACGCCTTTTCCCACGCCGCAGCGGCGGCTTCGGCGAGCTCGGCATCCGGGCAATGCTCGGCGATCAGAGGCACCGGCTTGATGGCAAGATCCTCGTAGCCCTCTTCCTTCCCGCGGGCCGCATTCCGATGGTTGCGGATCACGCGCAGCATGTTGTTGCGGTCGGCCTCGAAAGCCGGGAAGGCGCCGAGCTGCTCGGCCATCTCCGCTGACGTGGCATAAGACGTGCCGGTCATCAGCGCCGAAATCGAGCCGCAGATCGCCCGGCCCTCATCGCTGTCGTAGGACAGGCTGGAGGCCATCAACAGGCCGCCCAGATTGGCGAAGCCAAGGCCCAGGGTCCGGTATTGGTAGCTGAGGCGCGCGATCTCCTCGGAGGGGAACTGCGCCA
>CAZBRE010000171.1:0-8348 GCA_964494065.1 uncultured Alphaproteobacteria bacterium | reverse complement strand
TGTCGGCGGCCTCTTTGGCCAGCCGAAGCGATCGCAGCCGCTCCGTTTTCGAGCGGGCGGTCGCCAGGGCTTTGTTCTTTTCGCCCAGGGCCTCGATTTCGCTTTGTTTGGCCCTGCCGAACATTTTCTGGGCCTTCAGGCGCGCTTCTTTGCCAGGCAGCAGTTTAGAGGCCATGGTTGCTCCACTCTTTCATAGCGATTGGCGTTGACCGGAACGTTCATGTCACCACAGAGACGTGCGTTGCCCGGCCAGCGGCAAAGCTTCCGGACTTCGATGCCATTCGGTGGCGGCGTGCGGCGACGACGGCCAGTGGCCCGAGCTGCGGGGCGCCAGACGCCGGGTGCTAGGATTTCTTGAAGAACGAGCTTCGGTTCTTGGCCGCGGTCTTCGCATCGACCTTGGCGCGCTGCTCCGGCTCCGCCTTGGACGGATCCGCCTTCGCTACATCTTGTTTTGTTTGATCTGGATTCGGCGGGGGCTGATTTTCAGTCATCATGGATATCCTTCATAAAATGCTGTTAAATATTCGTGCCACGTCTTTAAATGGTGAATGTATTTGAATTAGCAATTTAAAACCGCGATTTCGCAAATTTATTTGATTTTTATTTGCGCAGTATAAGAATCCGATAGAAAAATACGGACCACATTTCCGCCGATAGCGAAGGCGATGTTCGGTGCACGCAAGCCGCAACGTGAGGCCGCTGCGAGGTCGGCGAAGCAAACCGAGGTCTGCAGATATTTATCCCGGTTACTGCGAATCAATTCCCTGTTCTCTCGCTCAGGGAACCAAGGACAGAGGCGGCTTCGCTCCGGATTGCCCGCACAGCCATCCAGTCCGGCATTTTGGCGCACGGACGCGGCTCTGCTCCTCAAAAGGCCGGTGGGTTCGGTGCAAACCTCTGCAATCGAGCCGCTATTGTCCGCAACTCCGAAGTATTGGATGCGAGGCTGGCACGGTGGGGGCAGGGTGCAGGCGGGAACGTCTAGCGCCGACAGGCCAAGGTAATCTGCATACCGCCGGGCGCCAGATTTCGCCAGGCAATGTAGCGGGCGTTGAAGACCTTGCCGAACGTCGCGTGCCGACCGCGGATGCGCCGTCCGTTGCCGAATTGCGTGATCTGCACGCCATTCGCGCTGAGCCACCACGCGCCACTATCCCTGTTAACGCGCCAGCGGCCCTGCGCCGCAATTCGCGACACGCCCATCCCACCACGTACCGTGCCTTGGGCCTGGAAGCTGCCGTTGGGATAAAGCACCAGGACGTATTGGCTGAGGGAGCGAAAATTGTTGCGGGTATTATGGACGGCATTACTGCAGGACCAGCGCCCGACCAAGGGATTGCCTTGAGCTTCGGCAGGGTGCGTATCCAGTACGACCGTCAGGACGAAAATCGAGGCGGCAACGGCAAAAGCAGACGATATGGACAAAATTCGAACCCCCGATGTGAAGCCGCCCCAACATCTTGTGCTTAAAGCGAAACCGTTCGAGGTTCAAGGCGTCGGCCAGCTATTGCCACGGGAACATATGGATGGGCCGCAGCCGGCAGAGCGGCTTCTGCGGATGCCACGTAACCAACCCGCCTTCGGTGGTCAGTTCCCGTGACGACGCCTCCGTGAACGCCGAAGCGCCCGCCTTGGTCTGCCCGGCTGGATAACCGGACACGGCCTCGGGTCAATACGCCCCGATCCAGCTTATTGCGACCGGCGCAGGTCGCTCGGTCTGAAGCCGTACTTGCGCCGGAACATGGTACTGAAATGCGCCGAACTACTGAAGCCGTGATCAAAGGCTATGGACGTGATCGAGCGGCTGTCTCCGCCTGCAATGACGCTGTAGCACCGCTGCAGGCGCCGGTCCCAAAGCCAATTGGACACCGACATGTCGATTTGGCTGAACAGCAGGTGGAGATATCGCAACGACATGTTGTTGGCCTGGGCAATCTTTTCCAGGGTCAGGTTTAGATCGCCAAGATGCTCTTCGATCCATTGCTGCACGGACCGGAGCCTCGCCTTTTGCACCGAGCGGTCCGATAGAAGTATGTCCGATCCGTTCGAGAGAAGGGTCAGCGCCAGAATATCAAGCAACTGATCGCCCAGTTCGGCGCGGGTGTCATTCCCGAGATTCGGGTCCTCCGCCGCCAATGAAGCGCAGAACTCGGTTGCGATGCGACCAAGCCCCCGCGTGCAGTCGATGGGCGCACAAAGGGGCTTGCGGTCCTTGGGAAATCTTTGCGCAAATTTATCGCGAGGTATCTCGAGATAGAACGAGCGGACGTCACCGACGCATTGCAGCTCGTACTGCTCGGTGGCGCAGAACAACGCGCCACGCGCCGCGTTTGACGTGTGGGATTCCCCATGCTGCAGGACATTTAGGGTGCCGCTGTGAAGCAGCTGGATGTAGTAGCAATCCTTGTCGAGCTTGGCGATGTGCTGCGCATTCCGGTTGATCCGCTGTTCCGACAGCAGGATGTCCGTCAACACGACGTCGCCGAACTCCGTCTCCCGAATGAATCCATTGTAATTTTCAGGATCGGTGGCCTTGACGTCGACATGGACATACACATCACAGATAGCGTCCCGCCACGCCGAATACCGCTTCGCCGATTCGATCGTATCCGTAGAAAAAACGAGATCCATGAGCTTCCCCCCAACCCGACACGTGACACACCGTCAGATAGATGGAGCCATTTTGGTTTTTTGCTCCACCCAGGCAATTGTCACAATGTTTTGAATGGATTGTAGCTCGCCCCAGAGTGGTCTAGCAAGTAGACGTCAGGCAGGGGCCGTGCTGTGCGCGGGCTCCCCCGCCCGGGCCGATATCGCTGCCGCCCACCTTGTCAGAGGCTAGGGGTGTCCGTCACGACCTCGTAAGCTTGGGGCAAGGGTTGCAAAGCGGCTTCGAGATTCCTTATGCAGGCCTCGTTTGCGCCGGCAACGTTTACGCGTACAAGCACGTTGTTTTGAGCATCCATC
Organism: uncultured Alphaproteobacteria bacterium; assembly: GCA_964494065.1. GTDB lineage: Bacteria > Pseudomonadota > Alphaproteobacteria > JAPULJ01 > JAPULJ01 > DATKZM01. The sequence goes on along the minus strand of CAZBRE010000171.1, from coordinate 5,378 downwards.
GTGATGTCGACATCCGCTCGGGCATTCGGACCGCAGGTCCGCTCGACTTCCAAGCGGACCTTTTCCTCGATCGCCAGATCCCGCAAAGCGGGCTTGAAGATCTTGCCGACGGCCGTGACGGGCAGTGCCTCGATCGGCATGACGGACCGCGGCCGCGCCGGGGGCTCGGCAACGTTCGCTTCGAGAAACGTCCCCAAAGCCGTCAAATCGAGCGATGCTCCCGGGCGCGGAACGACGAACAGGGCCGGCACCTCCCCGGCATACTGGTCGGGCATGCCGACCGCGGCGCTCATCTGCACCCCCTCGAACTGGTTGGCAACGTCTTCGATCATGGCGGGATCGATATTGTGGCCGCTCCGTATGATCAGGTCCTTTTGCCGTCCGGTCAGCACCAGCCGGGCGTCTTCGGTGAGGTAGCCGACGTCGCCCGTCGTCAGCCAGCCGTCGTCCGACAGCGTTCCCACATTGTGTGCCGGGTCGACATAACCCGGAAAGACCTGCGGTCCCCGCACCTGCACCAGACCGCTTTGGTTCGGCGCGCATAGATCGTTCGAGTCGGAGGCCAGCGAAACGATGCGCGTCTGCGAATACGGCGCGCGAAACCCGACGCTTCCATCGAGCGGCGTGCCGCGCCCCGGATTGAACGCGATCGCCGCCGCGGTCTCCGTCATCCCGTAGGTTTCGAACAGCCGGAGGCCCGTGACGGCCTCAAAGCGTCTGCCCACGGCATCGGGGAGAACGGCGCCGCCGGTTGCCGCCATGCGGATCTGCGACACGTCCGTTTCCGGTATCCATGCGTCGGTCAGGGCGGCGATCGAGGTCGGAACGCCGCCCACCACGGTTGCTCGAAAATGCTCCACGATCCGCCAGTAGTTGTCGACCACCGCCTGCGGACGAAGCCCGTACGGCGAGGGCACGACGACGTGGCCGCCGGCCGCCAGTACGGACAGCCCGACCGTCACCGTGCCGCCGACATGGAAGAAGGGGAAGCCGTTGATGACCACATCGCGCTCGTCGTACCCGAACACCTGGGCGAAGCCGAAGGCCGCATGAATCTGGTTGCCATGGGTCAGCTGGACGAGCTTCGGACGCCCGGTGGTGCCGCCCGTGTGGAATAGCGCGCAGACCGCATCGGCGCTCGTTGCCGCGGTGAACTGCAACGCATCCGCCGGGCAGGCGTCGATCGCGATGTCCAGGCTCTTGCAGTCGCCGGAGCTCGCATCGTCGCCGCCGATCACGAGGACATGACGCATTGTAGGAACGTCCGTGAGGACTCCCTCCGCCTTCGCCCAACAGGTCGCGTCGAGCTGCTCGGCGGGGATCACGAGCACCGTCGCCTGCTGGGCGTTCAGCAGATCGACGATCGCGTCGCGGCTGAGGAGGTAGTTGAGCGTGCTCGCCACGCCGGCCACCTGGGCGCCGAGGAGGAGCGCGGGCAGCTCCGGCAGGGTCGGCGCCAGGAACGCCGCCACGCCGCGACCGGGCTGGACACCGAGCCCGTAAAACAGATTGGCGGCCTGTGTGACCCGGGCGAGCAATTCGCGATGCGTCAGCGACGCCCCGACATCGTCCGGGTCTTCGGAGCGGAGAACGGTCAGAGCCTGGCTGTCGCCGACATGCTGCGCCGTCGCCAGGAGGAGATCGTAAATGTTTCGGGCTGTGACCAGCTCGTCGTAGGGGACGGCTTCGATCGCTTCGATGTCCTCGATCGTGTGGACCGGTCGGACGGGCCGGGTGGTCTTCAACGGGCGAGCCATCAATGAACCGCCGCGAACATGATCGTTTCTTCATCCGCCGTGGCTCCGTCGAACTCCTCGACCACCCGGCCCTGGCGGCAGACCAGCACGCGGTCGGAAAGATGGAGGATTTCAGGCAGGTAGGACGAAATCACCATCACCGCGATGCCCTCATCGGCGAGGCGGTTGATGAGCTGATGGATCTCGGTTATCGCGCCGACGTCGACGCCGCGGGTCGGTTCGTCGAATATGATGAGCTTCGGCTTTTGGGCGAGAGCCTTGGCGACGACGATCTTCTGCTGGTTGCCGCCGGACAGCTCGATGACTTTTGCGTTGCTGTTGATGGCTCGCACGTTCAGCGAATCCGTCCACAGCTTCGCCAGTGCCTTCATCTCGGTCATGCTGATCGTCGAGGACTTTGTCTGGCCGCTTGCCATTGCGCCGAGATACAGGTTTTCGGCAATGGTCATGGTCTCGAAGAAACCGTCGAGCTTTCGATCTTCGGTCACGTAGACGATGCCGTCGCGAACCGCCGGGCGCGGCACCCGGTAACGCACGTCTCGGTCGGCAAGGCGCACCTGGCCGCCATGGAAAAAGTCGCGCTTCAGGACGCCGGCCACGACCTTCGCCGCCTCCGTTCGCCCGGATCCGATCAGCCCGAACACGCCGGTCACCTGGCCGGCAAATATGGAAAAGGAGGTGTTGCGCACGACGTTGCCCATCGACAGGTTCTGCACGCTCAGCGTTTTCTTGATGGGCGTTCGGGTTACGCGGTTTTCCTGAGCGCCATAGAGCTGGTCCGTCAACGAGCGGCCGACCATGGCGCGAATGATCCGCTCCCGGTCGAAGGCCGAAGTCTCGTCCGTGACCACATGGGCGCCGTCCCGCATGACCGTAATCCGGTCGGAAATCTGCAGCGCCTCTTCCAGTGCGTGGCTGATGAAAATGATCGATATCCCGCGCGCCTTCAGCCGGCCGACGAGCGAGAAGAACTGATGCTTTTCCTCCGGTGTGAGCGTCGAGGTGGGCTCGTCGAAGATGATGATCTTCGCGTCTTGATGAACCGCGCGGGCGATCTCGACCATCTGCTTTTGTCCCGCGCCCAGGCTCGAGACCAGGGCGCTGGGGTCAACATGGAAGTTGAGCGACTGCAGGAACTGCTGACCCGCGATGTAGATGCCGCGCAGTCGATGAAACCGGTTGGCGTCCATGAGGTAGAGGCTCTGGGCGACGGAGAGCGATGGGATCAGGCTGGTCTCCTGGTAGACCATGGCGATACCCTGCTTCAGCGCATCGGACGGGGCGCGTAGCTCGATCTTTTCCCCGTCGCGCCAGATTTCCCCCGATGTCGGTTCCACGACCCCGGCAAGCATCTTGGTGAGCGTGGACTTGCCCGCCCCGTTCTCCCCGAGAAGCGCGTGGACCTCGCCGTTCTCGAGGGTGAACGTCACGTCGCGGACCGCCGGAACGCCGCGGTACTCCTTCGTCCCGTTTCGGATTTCAAGAACCGGGTTCATGGCTCGACCGACGTCATCGCGTTTGAAACTTCGACGACCACGCCGTCGCCCCGGGCCGCGACGAACACGCTGTCGCCGGTCTCGACGACGCTGGTGACGCCGTGCGTGGCGCCGTCCGCGCGGCTTTGCAGGCTTGTAACGGGTTGGAAGGACGTATCCAGCCGAACGCACAAACCGGCCGACATGGTCGGCGCCCAGGGCTTCAGAAGGCCCAGGTGCTTCACCCCGCCGCCCTGCATCGGCTCGTAGAAGCTCCGGCCCGAGCGAAGCTTGGGCGCAATCCAACAAGCGGGAGGCACCTCGTCGATCATTCTTCGGCGGTAGGTCGGCTCGCGCAGGATGAACTCGACCAGTTGACTGCGCGGTGCGAAGAGGGCCAGCCACCACCCGCCCGGCCTCGCCGTCATCCGCCCCGGATAACCCGGCAGATCGCCGTAGATGGTCTCGGTGCGGGCATCGCCGTCCGGGTCGATGCGGACGAGACGATGCCGCCAGGCTTCCGAGACGACAAGCCCCGCACCATCCACCGCCAATCCGGCCGGGTAGGCGAGCCCGTCTGCCAGGCATTCGGCCCGGCCGCTTTCAAGCTCGATCCGCCATACGCTCCCGGAGGCGTTCCCCTGCAGCAAGTCGCGCTGCCACGCGTCGGCGGCATTGCTCGCCGAGCCATTGGTCACGACGAGCGCGTCTTCGGCCGCAGCGATCGCGGTTATGCAGGCCGCATCCCGGCCCAGCCGGTATTCACGGCGGTCATGTGGGCCACCGGAGACGACGATGCGGCCGTCTATCAGCCCTAGCGCCAGACCGTCATCGCCAAGCGAGGCCATGCAGGCGATCTCGGTCGGCGCCTCGAATGCAGACCGCCACACGCCACCCGTAGCTAGCGTATGGACCGTGCGGCCGGAGGTGGCCAGCAGATCGCCGGATTGCACGGCCAGGCAGTCGACGCCCTCCAGCGAATACCGCGATGTCGCATCGTCCAGCAGGCTGTTGGGCCGGAGCGCGCCATCCAGCGGGGGCACGGTGATGGCCGCCTCGCCCCTGCCGAGCAGGTTGTCGACCGCGCCAAGGAGCCTCGCGATCATGAGCGTCCCCAATAGGAGCTCGGGCCCGTCCAGGCGCTGTCCGCGCCCTCGATCTTGAGCTTGCCGATACGGTTGTTGAGGATCCCCCCGATGTAAAGATGGCCCTTGTGCTCGCGCATCGAGGTGATCATGGGGTGGTTCTCGCCCGTGCGGTCCCACAGGCACTCCAGGATATCCCCCGTCTCGGTGAACCGGACCAGACATCCGGTGTTGATGTTGGGGTAGAGCCATTCGTCGGGTGCCACCCGCCGCGCCATCCGCCTGCGAAAGCCTGGCATCTTCAGGGCAAGATCGAGCGACGGCGTGCGGATGCCGACCAGGGCAAGCCAGAAGGTGCCGTCGGATGCCCGGTTGATGTTGTCGGGATAGCCCGGCAGGTCGGGGATCACCGGCTCGACCCGGCCTTTCTTCGGGCCGTCGAAATAATACCGGCTGACGCTGCAGCCCCAGGTCTGGGCGAACAGGAACGACTGTCCGTCGTGGGTCATGCAGATCCCGTTCGGGAAGAGCAGGTTCTTCAGGATCGTGCGCGTGGTCTGCGTGTTGGGATCGTAGCAGACGATGCGCCCGTTGCCGCGGGATTCCAGGCAGTCGACGGGCCATTCGTGCATCTCGTAGCGGACCGTGGCTTCGCTGAAGAAGATGCGGCCGTCGGGCGCGATGTCGAGATCGTCGGCGAGCCGCAGCCGCGAGTCGTCGATAATCGAGAGCCATGAGCGGTTCGTCTCGTCGGTCAGCTTCTCGATATTGCGGTTCTGGGCAACGCGGTAGAGACCCATGCCGCCGATGCAGCAGACCAGCGAGCCGTCTTTCGCGATGGCAAGTCCGAGCGGGCGTCCGCCGACATGGGCATAGACTTCATGGCGGGTGTGATCGGGACCGAAGAACCGGATGATGTCGCCCGTGCGGTTGCCGGCGTAGAGGTTGTCGTCTTCGTCGAGGACGACGTCCTCGGGGCCGTCGATTTCGCCGAGGCCGATGAGTTCCACCGGCCCCAGCCTGTCGTTCAGCGCGTAGAGCGAGCCCGGATCCGTGCCGGG
>CAZBRE010000170.1:7338-8457 GCA_964494065.1 uncultured Alphaproteobacteria bacterium | reverse complement strand
CGGCGGCGGCAGATCGGGCCGGAAGAGGGCAGTGTAATCGAAGGGCATGGGACGCGCTCGCTTGCCTGGGACCTGGGAAAATCGTGGCGGCAAGCCTAGCGGGCGAACGCTGACGCGAAAACCGCTAACTGCGCGCGGGCGATCGGCGGTCGGTGCATGTTTAGGCGCGCGGCGCCGGCCGCAGAAACGTCCGCTCCTCGCTCAGGATGAAGCGCTCCTCTTCGGCGAAACGGAAGTTCGCGGCGCCCTCGGGGTCGGCCTTCAGGCGCGCGCGGTAGGCCTCGTAGTCGGCCAGGCTCGCAAAGCCGATCAGCGCGAGCGCGATGTTGTTCGTGCCCTCATGCGGCAGGAAATAGCCGATCAGATCGCCGCCGCAGCGGGGAATGATCTCCGCCCAGTTGCGCGCATAGTCCTCGAAGGCGGCCCGCTGGAACGGGTCGATCACGTAGCGGATGCAGCAGGTGACGGTCATCGGGGTCTCTCCGATTTGTGGGGGCGCCGGTTGGTGCCGAACGCTCATAGTTCGATCACTTTCGAAGCAAACGACGCGGGCGGCTGCTTATCTTGATCAGCCCGCGGGCGCTTTTCGGACCGAGGGTCGGGCGTGGCGGCGGTCGGGAAATTCACCGCCCATGCGCGACCGCGTGCGCATCCACAAGGGCCGCTCGGCTGCCCGGCGGGCCTCGGCGCGGGTGATGCCGATATCGCGCAAGAGCCTGTCATCCAACGTCAAAAGCGCCCGGCGGCTGCGGGCGTCGGCGGCGCAGGCGCTGAGGAAGCGGTATAGGGCGGCGAGGGATCTGGATAGCGACATGACACGTCCTCCAAAGCTGATGAAGTTGGAGATTATCCGATTGCCTCGCATGAATGCTTCGGTTATCATCGAACTATGCCAGAGATGAGAGAAGGCCCCGACATCGCCCGCATCGCCGCCCTGGTCGGCGATCCCGCCCGCGCGAACATGCTGCAGGCGCTGATGACCGGCCATGCGCTGACCGCGAGCGAGCTTGCCCAGGAGGCGGGCGTCACCGTGCAGACGGCGAGCTCGCACCTCGCCAAGCTCGAGGCGGGCGGGCTGATCGGCCAGAGGAAGCAGGGCCGCCACCGCTATTTCGAGCT
>CAZBRE010000170.1:0-7238 GCA_964494065.1 uncultured Alphaproteobacteria bacterium | reverse complement strand
AGGCGGGCGGGCTGATCGGCCAGAGGAAGCAGGGCCGCCACCGCTATTTCGAGCTGTCGGGCTACGACGTCGCCGAGGTGCTCGAGGCGCTGACCGGGCTTGCCGCGCGCACCGGGCATCTGCGCGTGCGCACGGGTCCCAAGGAGCCGGCGCTCCGCCGGGCACGCGTCTGCTACGACCATCTGGCCGGCGAGATGGGCGTTGCGATGCTCGACAGCCTGACCGGCCGCGGCATCGTCAAGGACCGCGACCTCGTTTCCGGCGAAAGGGAGGCGCTCGACCTCACGCCGGCCGGCGAGGCTTTCGTCCAGGCCTTCAGCATCGCGCTCGAGAGCTTGAGAAACGGCCGCCGCCCGCTCTGCAAGGCCTGCCTCGATTGGAGCGCGCGCCGCAACCACCTCGCCGGCGCCCTGGGTGCGGCCTTCCTCGACCGCTTCTACGCCCTTGGCTGGGCCAAGCGGGAGGCCGAGAGCCGGGTCGTCGTGTTCAGCAAAAAGGGCGAGGCGGAGTTTGGCAAACTGTTCGGCGCGACTTAGCTGTATATAACAGGGTGTGTGCGGGCGCTGCCTCCACTAGACAGCCCCGTCCCCCTTGCTATAACTCAAGCGCGCTTGGACGCGGGATGCCCCCGCGCCCCGATTTCCGGTGAACCCAAGCCACGCTCCATGCTCCGCGCAGCCTGAGCCCCAGCCAGGAGGTCTCTCCCTTGCCCGTCACCGGCCATGACACCATGAAGACCCGCCGCACCCTCACCGTCGGCGGCAAGTCCTACGACTATTTCAGCCTGCAGGCCGCCGACAAGGCCGGCCTCGGCGACGTCTCGCGGCTGCCGTATTCGCTGAAGGTGCTGCTGGAAAACCTGCTCCGCTACGAGGACGGCCGGACCGTTACGGTCGACGATGTCAAGGCGGTCGCCGAGTGGCTCAAGGACAAGACCTCGACCCGCGAGATTGCCTATCGCCCCGCCCGCGTTCTGATGCAGGACTTCACCGGCGTGCCCGCCGTGGTCGACCTCGCCGCCATGCGCGATGCGATGAAGCATCTCGGCGGCGATCCCAAGAAGATCAACCCGCTCGTGCCCGTCGATCTCGTCATCGACCACTCGGTGATGATCGACTATTTCGGCACCCACGAGGCCTTCGGCAAGAACGTCGAGAGGGAATACGAGCGCAACCGCGAGCGCTACGAGTTCCTGCGCTGGGGCTCGACCGCCTTCGACAATTTCCGCGTCGTGCCGCCCGGCACCGGCATCTGCCACCAGGTGAACCTGGAATATCTGGCGCAGACCGTGTGGACGGCCGAAGAGGACGGCAAGACCATCGCCTATCCCGACACGCTCGTCGGCACCGACAGCCACACCACGATGGTGAACGGCCTTTCCGTGCTCGGCTGGGGCGTCGGCGGCATCGAGGCCGAGGCGGCGATGCTGGGCCAGCCGATCTCGATGCTGATCCCCGAGGTCGTGGGCTTCCGCCTCGACGGCGCGCTGCCCGAGGGCGCGACCGCCACAGACCTCGTGCTGATCGTGGTGCAGATGCTGCGCGAGAAGGGCGTGGTCGGCAAGTTCGTCGAGTTCTTCGGTCCCGGCCTCGACCATCTGACGCTGGCCGATCAGGCGACCATCGCCAACATGGCGCCCGAATATGGCGCCACCTGCGGTTTCTTCCCGATCGACCGCTCGACGATCGACTACCTCACCTTCTCCGGCCGCGACGACGATCGGGTGGCGCTGGTCGAGGCTTACGCGAAGGCGCAAGGCATGTGGCGCGACGCCTCCTCGCCGGAACCGGTTTTCACCGACACGCTGGAGCTCGACCTCGGCACGGTCGTCCCCTCGCTCGCCGGGCCGAAGCGGCCGCAGGACCGGATCGCGCTCACCGACATGTCGACGGCCTTCGCCGACGGCTTCGAGGCGCTGTCGGGCCGGCCCCAGGGCAAGTCGGCACCGGTCGAGGGTGCCAATTACGAGCTCGAGGACGGCGCCGTCGTCATCGCCGCGATCACCAGCTGCACCAACACCTCGAATCCCAGCGTGCTCGTTGCCGCCGGCCTCGTCGCGCGGAACGCTCGCGCCAAGGGCCTCACCGTCAAGCCCTGGGTCAAGACGTCGTTCGCGCCGGGAAGCCAGGTGGTCACCGATTATCTGGAGGCGGGCGGGTTGCAGGAGGACCTCGACGCGCTCGGCTTCGACCTCGTCGGCTACGGCTGCACGACCTGCATCGGCAATTCGGGGCCGCTGCCCGAGCCGATCCACAAAGCGATCGAGGCGGAAGACCTGACCGTCGCGGCAGTGCTCTCGGGCAACCGCAACTTCGAGGGCCGCGTCCATGCGCTCACCCGCGCCAACTATCTCGCCTCGCCGCCGCTCGTCGTCGCCTATGCGATCGCCGGCAGCGTGACCGTCGATCTCCTGAACGATCCGCTCGGTGAGGATGGCGACGGGAACCCCGTCTACTTGAAGGACATCTGGCCCTCGAACCGCGACATCGCCGCGGTGATCGAGAAGGTGCTGACGCCGGAGATGTTCCGCGCGCGCTATGCCAACGTCTTCGAGGGCGATGCGAACTGGAAGTCGATCAAGACCGCGGGCGGCCTCACCTATGATTGGCCGCCGGGCTCGACCTATGTTCAGAACCCTCCTTATTTCGAGGAGATCACGGCCGAGCCGGGCGCGGTCGAGGATGTGAAGGGCGCGCGCGTCCTGGCGCTGCTCGCCGATTCGGTCACCACCGACCACATCAGCCCGGCCGGCGGCATCAAGGAGGAGAGCCCCGCGGGCGAATATCTGGTGGCCCATCAGGTGCCGGCGCGCGAGTTCAACTCCTACGGCGCCCGGCGCGGCAATCACAACGTCATGATGCGCGGCACCTTCGCCAATATCCGCATCCGCAACCAGATGCTGCCCGGCGTCGAGGGCGGCTACTCCAAATATCTGCCGACGGAAGAGCAGCTCGCGATCTTCGATGCGGCGATGAAATACGTTGCCGACGGCACGCCGCTCGTGGTCATCGCCGGCAAGGAATACGGCACCGGCTCGTCGCGCGACTGGGCCGCCAAGGGCACGCGGTTGCTCGGCATCCGTGCCGTCATCGCCGAGAGCTTCGAGCGCATCCACCGCTCGAACCTCGTCGGCATGGGCGTGCTGCCGCTGGTCTTCACCGGCGGGCAGTCCCGCGAGAGCCTCAAGCTCGACGGCTCGGAGACGATCGACATCGCCGGCATCGCCGAGGGATTGAAGCCGCGCGCCGAGCTCGACTGCACGATCACCCGCAGCGACGGCTCGAGCGAAACGATCAAGCTGCTCTGCCGCATCGATACCGAGGACGAGCTCGAATACTACAAGAACGGCGGCATCCTGCATTACGTCCTGCGCAACATGGCCAAGGCCGCATGAACGAGGCGCCGCCCAAAGGCTCCGGCACGCCGCGCGGCAGCGGCATCGCCGAGACCGTCGACGCGGCGCTGACGACGCGCCGCTCGGTGCGCGGCTTCCTGCCCGACCCGGTGCCGCTTGGGACCTTGCGGCACATCCTGGAGGTCTCCGCGCGGGCGCCCTCGGGCACCAATATCCAGCCCTGGTTCGTCTGGGCGGTCGCCGGCGAGGCCAAGGACCGGGTGTGTCAGGCCGTGATCGATGCACGCGAGGCCGGCGAGGAGGAGCACGAATACGCCTACTATCCCCGCGAATGGCGCGAGCCCTACCGCACGCGACGGCGTAAGCTCGGCTGGGACCTCTACGGACTGGTCGGCGTGGAAAAAGGCGACAAGGCCGGCATGTACCGCCAGCACACGCGCAATTTCGAGCTCTTCGATGCGCCCGTCGGCCTCTTCTTTTCGATGGAGCGGCATCTGGAGCTCGGCTCCTGGCTCGATTTCGGCATGTTCCTCCAGGCCATCATGACGGCCGCGCGCGGCCAGGGGCTCGACACCTGCCCGCAGGCGGCCTGGGTCGGCTATCACAAGGCGATCCGTGCCGAGCTCGACATTCCCGACGACCACGCCTTCGTCTGCGGCATGGCGCTCGGCTACGCCGACAACTCGCTGCCGGAGAACACGCTGGTCAGCGAGCGCGAGCCGGTCGACAATTTCACCAAATTCTTCGGCTTCGATGACTGACGACGCGAAGGCGGGTCAGGCAAAGGGACCGGTTTGGCAGCCGCTCGCCGGCTTCAAGGCGTATCCCGCGGACGAGATGATCACACGCGCCGCCGACTTCCGGGCGCTGATGGAGCGACGCCGCACGGTGCGCGACTACGCCGACCGGCCGGTGCCGCGCGCGGTTCTGGAGCATTGCCTTGCGACCGCTGTCTCCGCGCCGTCGGGGGCCAATCTGCAGCCCTGGCACTTCGCGGTCGTCACCGATCCCGCGCGCAAGGCGCGCATCCGCCGCGAGGCCGAGGCTGAGGAGCACGCCTTCTACACCCAGCGCGCGCCCAAGGAATGGCTCGACGCGCTGGCGCCGCTCGGCACCGACGAGAAGAAGCCCTTCCTCGACTACGCGACGCTGATCGCGATCTTCGCCCAGCGCGTCGGCCGCCTGCCCGATGGACGCACGGTGAAGCACTACTACGTGCCGGAATCGGTCGGCATCGCGACCGGCTTCCTGATCGCCGCCCTCCACAATGCCGGCCTCGTGACGCTCACCCACACGCCGAGCCCGATGGCCTTTCTCAACGAGATCTGCGGGCGGCCCGAGAACGAGAAGCCCTATATTCTCCTCGTCTGCGGCTATCCGGCGGAGAACTGCCAGGTGCCTGAATTCGGCGGCTGGCGGCGGCCGCTCGATGAGTCGGTAAGCTGGCTCTAGGACGATCGAAACGGATGCGAGCGCAATGAGCGAAACGCCCAACGACATAGAAGCCGCACCGCCGCTCAAGGCCGCGGTCGTGCCGGTCACGCCGTTCCAGCAGAATTCCTGCGTGCTCTGGTGCACCAAGACCATGCGCGGCGCGGTCACCGATCCGGGCGGCGATCTCGACCGCATCCTGGGCACGGTCGAGCAGCAGGGCGTCGAGATCGAGAAGATCCTCGTCACCCACGCCCATCTCGATCATGCCGGCGGCGTCGCCGATCTGAAGGCCCAGCTAAACGTGCCCGTGGAGGGCCCGCAGCGCGAGGACCAGTTCTGGATCGACATGATGGAGGAGCAGGGCCGCCAATTCGGCTTCCCCGGCGTCAAATCCTTCGCGCCCGACCGTTGGCTGGAGGAGGGCGACACCGTCTCCTTCGGCGAGATCACCATGGATGTCCACCACTGCCCCGGCCACACGCCGGGCCATGTAGTCTTCCATCACCCGGCCTCGCATCTGGCGATTGTCGGCGACGTGCTGTTCCAGGGCTCGATCGGCCGCACCGACTTCCCGCGCGGCGATCACGTCCAGCTCATCACCTCGATCCGCGAGCGCCTCTGGCCGCTGGGCGACGAGACGGTCTTCGTCCCCGGCCACGGCCCCGCCTCGACCTTCGGCCACGAGCGCCAGACCAATCCGTTCGTGGGCGATCGGGCGGTGGGCTAAGGCGGCGGCGCCGCCCCTACTCGTCCTCGGGCCGCTGGAACTTGGTCGATTCGACCATGTTCCAGAAATCGCGGAGCTCGTTCCGGTAGCGGTTCTTCACCCGGATGATGGGCTGGCCGGCCCAGTCGGTGATGCCGCGCACCGTATGCGTGAAGTTGATCACCGCGCCGGACTTGGGTGAGGCGACATAGACGTCGGTGGTGAGCTGACCCTCGAAGACCGCCTCGACGACGAAGGCCGGCCGGCCCGCGATCCGGATCGGTGCGGCCCGGCCCGGCCTCTCGCGGGTGATCCACTCGCGCAGGCTGAGCCCCAGCGGCTTATCGATCACGGTGAGGCGGATCGCATCCGGGCCGTCCTCGCGGGTCCATTCCTGGATCACCACCGTGCCCTCGGCCGGGCGCAGGTCGAGCGGCTTGGCCGCGAACCGCGGCGGATAAAGGATTCGTAAACCATGCGCGGGGTTACGATAGACCCGCCATTCGTTCTGGGCGGAGGCCGTGCCTGCGCTGGAGATCCCCGCCAGGACCGCCATGAAACCAAGGACAAGCAGCGCAATGCCGCGTGAAATCTCGCTCTTTCGTGCCCGCATGAAAGCTCCCTTTCCGCCCGTTTCCCGCTTCGCCGTCGGGGCCGGGGACATGCTGGTTCTGCCTCGCTCGATCACCCAGTCCTATCACCGACATGTGATTGGATGGTGAACAAACCCATTCTCTATTTTAGATCACCATGATCCGCTATATCCCCATATCTCTCGCGGCCGCGGTTTTCGGCCTGGCTTTTCTGACCGGTGGCAGCGCCCCGACCCTGGCCGACAAGGGCCCGGTCGTGGTCGAGCTCTACACCTCGCAGGGCTGCAGCTCCTGCCCGCCGGCCGATGCCTATCTGGGCGAGCTGGCCAAGCGCGAGAATATCATCGCGCTCAGCTTCCACGTCACCTATTGGAACTATCTCGGCTGGAAGGACCGCTTCGCCCTCAAGGCCGCGACCAAACGCCAGCGCGACTATTCGCGGCACTTCCGCCGCGGCTTCGTCTACACGCCGCAAATGGTGATCGACGGCCAGTCGGAAGTCGTGGGCTCGCGGCAGTTCTCGGTCGACCGGGCGATCAAGAAAGCCACCCGCCGCACCGACAAGATCACCGTCGCCGTCAAGAAGGGCGCCGACGGCAAGCTCCACGCGGAGCTGCCCATGCGCCAGGCGAGCGGTGCCGCCGAGCGCGCCACGGTTTGGCTGGTGCTGTTCGACCGCAGCCACACGACCGACATCCGGCGCGGCGAGAACGGCGGCAGGAAGATCACCTACCACAACGTCGTGCGTAGGGTCATGCCGCTCGGTACTTGGGAGGGCGAAAAGAAAAGCGTCGCCCTGCCCGCGGCGGAGGCCGGGCGCGACGGCTGCGCCGTCCTCGTGCAGAGCAACCAGACCGGCCGGATCATCGGCGCGGCGGTGATGCCACTCGGCCAGACCAACTGATCCGACGACCCGCACCGACTATTGCCATTGTCAGACGGGCCGCCTAGAAGACTAGGTGACGATCGTCCCAGGCCGCCCGCAAGCAACTGGCAATTCGCCGATCGCCCATGGATTCAATCGGCAAAACCTGGCGCAACTGGAAGCACCGTCTCCTTGGCGGGCAGCCGGTAACCCAGCCCTCGATCTGGTTCTCCGACACCAAGGTCGGCGACGTCCTGCACGTCAACTGGGACAAGGAACCCTACT
>CAZBRE010000169.1:0-8564 GCA_964494065.1 uncultured Alphaproteobacteria bacterium | reverse complement strand
ATCCCCGATGCGATTGCCTGGTCCATCGGGTTGTCCTTCAGGTGGCCTTCAAGCACGAAGTAATCGACGCAGCCCTGCAGCAGCAGCGCAGCCACCGGCAGCAGCGCAAATCCAGCGGTCACGGAACGCCCTCGTTCGCGATGCATGTATCCTCACTCGTACTTTGCAGAAGGGTCGATGGGGGATCGATAGAGCGCGCCCGCCGCCAAGCGCCGTAGCGGTAGTATAATTAGCAGGATTTTCAATCTCCAGATGAACCTATTCCGAACACGGATTTATGTGCAACTCGGACCCGCCCGAACCCTGCAGGAGCACCGGCGCCTTGTCCGCGAACGCCGCCGATCTTCTTGCACGAAATACGCGAATAATAATACTGCTCTCAATCGCTTCCGATTGTCGGCGCAACGCGGCATAATCGGTTCGGCGGCATCGGCCGATGGCGCTTGACCTCTCCTGAAATGCCTGTGATATTTCACTGACAATGCGACCGCATGGACGGCGCTGGCCAGTCGCCGCTGCACACGGTCGCCAAACAAAGCCGCCGATGGGACCCGCCGATCAGCACCGCCGATCAGCACCGCCGATCAGCACCTATGCGTCGGGTCTCCGTCGGGCGCGCCGAAAAAGAAGACTTGGGGAGGAACGCCGATGACCGTGTCCTATTTCGTCCGCTATCAGGGCATGCCGGCGGACCGGGCGGCCTTCGACGCGCATTATGCCGGCCCACACGCCGCCTTGCTGCGCGACTTCCCCGGCATCCGCTCGCTGATCCTCCACAGCCCGGTCGCGGCCCGCGACCCCTTTCCGACCAACGATGCCGGGTTGCACCTGCTCTCGCAGATGGTGTTCGACAGCGAGGCGGCGCTGCAGGCCGCGCTCGACTCGCCGGCGCGCCAGCGCGCCTTCGCGGACCGCGAGAATTTCCCCAGCTTCAATGGCACGATCGCGCATCAGGCGATGCGCGCGGAGACGATCTTTTGAACGACACCCAATCGAAAGACACCAAGACCAGAAGCCTGATCCAGCCGCCCGGGCGCGATCCGCACCTTTTCCGGCCGATCGAGTTGCGCTCGGTGACCGCGAAGAACCGCATCATGGTCTCGCCGATGTGCCAGTATTCCGCCGACGAGGGCGTGCCCAACGATTGGCATTTCCAGCACCTCGCATCCCGCGCCGTCGGCGGCGCCGGCATCGTCTTCACCGAGGTCGCGCATGTCGAGGCGCGGGGCCGCATCACGCCCAAATGCCTCGGCATCTGGAACGACGACCAGCGCGACGCGCTCGCCCGCATCGCCGCTTTCATCGGGGCGCAAGGCGCCGTCCCGGCAATGCAGATCGGCCATGCCGGGCGCAAGGGCGCGACCGCCCCGATGTGGGAGGGCGGCCGGCCCCTCGCGCTCACGGATGGCGGCTGGCCGGTGATCGGGCCTTCGGCGGAACCGTATGGCGAGGACTACCAGGAACCGCAGCCGATGGACCAGGCAACCATCGACGAGGTGACCGCCGCCTTCGCTTCCGCCGCACGGCGCGCCCGCGAGGCCGGCTTCAAGCTGATCGAGGTTCATGGCGCGCACGGCTATCTCCTGAACCAGTTCCTCTCGCCACTCTCGAACCGGCGCAACGACGGCTATGGCGGCGACCTCGCCGGCCGCACCCGCATGCTGATGGAAACGCTCGATGCGATCCGCGGCGAATGGCCCGACGATCTGCCGCTCTTCCTCCGCGTCTCCTCCACCGAATGGGTCGATGGCGGCTACGGGCTCGAGGACATGATCGAGGTCCTGAAGCTCATCGCCGCGCGCGGCGATGTCGATCTCGTCGACTGCTCGTCCGGCGGCAACGACCCGGAGCAGAAGATCCCCATTTTCCCCGGCTACCAAGTCCAATTTGCAGAGGCGATCAAGCGCGAGACCGGCCTGATGACCGCCGCCGTCGGCCTCATCCACACGGCCGAGCACGCCGAGGAGATCATCGCCAACGGCCGCGCCGACATCGTGGCGCTGGCCCGCTCGATGCTGCACGACCCCTATTGGCCGCTCCACGCCGCGGCCACGCTCAAGGCCGATGTCGCCTGGCCGGTCCAATACGAACGCGGCAACATCTTTTAGGAGCGGCACAGATGGACGGCGGCAGCACACTCACCCTCACCCTCGACGGCGCATCCGCGGTCACCGCGGGCATCGGTGAGTTGGTCATCGCCGGCTGGACCGGCCGCGACCAGGCGGCGATGGAGGCGCATATGGCCGAAATGGAAGCGATCGGTATCGCCCGGCCCAAGACCACGCCGATCTTCTACCGCGTCGCCGCATCCCTCCTCACCACCGACGCCGAGATCCAGGTCGCCGGCACCGACTCGAGCGGCGAGGTCGAGGCGGTGGTCCTCAGCCTGCCCGACGGGCTGCATATCGGCGTCGGCTCCGACCACACCGACCGCAAGGTCGAGGCCTACAACATCACCGTCTCCAAGCAGGCCTGTGCCAAGCCGCTCGGCCCCACCCTATGGCGCTTCGGCGACGTGGCCGACCGTTGGGACGAGCTGATCCTGCGCTCCTGGACCACCGTCGGCGGCAAGCGCCGCGCCTATCAGGAGGGCCCCGCCGCCAAGATGCGCCACCCCTACGAGCTCATCGAGAAATACCTGGGCGCGGGCACGACCCTCCCCGTCGGCACCGCCATGTTCTGCGGCACGCAGCCCGTCATCGGCGCGATCGAGCCGGGCGAGCTCTTCGAGATCGAACTGGAAGACCCCATCGCCGGCCGCAAACTCAGCCATCGCTACGCCACCAAGACCCTGCCGGTCGAAGGCTAGAACGCGAAAGGAGGCATCCCCCATGCTGTTCAACAAGCCGCATCTGGAATTCCACAAGCTCGACATGGACGACGGCTGGGAGACGCCGGAAGGCTATCCCCCGGGCTTCAAGCAGAAGATCCTCGCCGCCGACCTCGACGAGGAGAACAAGAAGGGCAGCCGCTCGCGCCTCTTGAAGCTCGAGCCCGGCACCTTCTCCACCGAGCCCTTCATCCACGACCATTGGGAGGAGGTCTTCCTGCTCGAGGGCGACCTCATCGTCGGCAACGACGCGCAAGGCAATGGCGGCGAGAAGTTCGTCGCCAAGACTTACGCCTGCCGCCCGCCCGGCGTCTATCACGGGCCGTTCAAGTCCGACGGCGGCTGCGTCATGTTCGAGATCCACTATTACGACGAAGCCAAGTCTTGAGCGAAAGCGCAGGTCCACCCATGACGGCCAAGGGCAGAGCCGGCGGCGCCGAGGCGCTGGCTGAAAACGGCGCCCCGGTGCGTGGCGGCGAGGCCGCGCGCTCCAAGGCGGCGGCGCGCGCGCCGGCTCCGTCGCTCCGCAACCGGGCCTATGAGGAAATCAAGCGGCGCATCATCACGCTCGACTATGCGCCCGGCGAGCATCTGAACGAGGCCGCGATCTCCGAGGCGCTCGGCATCGGCCGCACGCCGGTTCACCAGGCGCTCGACCGCCTCATGCTCGAGGGCATGATCGACATCATTCCGCGCAAGGGCGTGATCGTACGGCCGATCTCGCTCGACGAGCATCTGCAGCTCACCCAGGTCCGCCTGATCAACGAGCCCTACTGTGCGAGCCTCGCCGCCGAACGCGCCGAGCGCCAGGAAATCGACGCCATGCGCGCCCTCCTCGACCGCGCCCATAGCCGCATGGAGGCGCGCGACGTCGGCGGCATGATGGACCTCGACCGCGACTTCCACGCCTCGATCTCGCGGGCGGCGCGCAACCGGGTGCTGGCCGACCTGCTGCTCAGCCTGCACGAGCGCTCGCTCCGCTTCTGGTTCATCTCGCTCTCCGACGCCCACCACCACAAGCGCGTCCAGCGCGAGCACGAAGCGGTCTATCGCGCCATCCGCGACCGCGACCCCGACCGCGCCGCCGACGCCGCGCGCCGACATATCGAATCCTCGCGCGACAACATCATGAAGTCGATCTAGGGCCTTCGGCCCGAATCACGTACCGTCATTCCCGCCAAAGCCGACAGCGGATACCGGATCGGGAGTGCCGACTTAATCCCCGGCGCCGGTGTGGCCCCAGAGCTCGTCCCAGAGCTTACCGCTCAAATCGGTCACACGGCCGTCTTCCTCATAGAATTTGTTCGGCACCTGGAAGATCGCGAGCATGAGGCCGCCCTCAGGCGCCCAGGCCGAATGACGACTGCCGGGCTCGCGCCAGACGAACTCGCCCTTCCTCGCCTCCATCCCCGCCGCCGGACCTTCCTTGTCCACCAAGTGACCCTCGAGCATGTAGGTCTGCTCGATTTCGACGTGTTGATGGTCGGGCAACACCGCGCCGGGATCGAGCTTGAACAGCGTCGTCACCAGCCCGGTCTTGGCATCGAACAGCAGGGTTTTAACCTCGCAGCCGGGAAAGCGCGTCTTCCGCCATTCCATTTCTGCGGGCCGTACTAGATGGGAATGTTCGTCGGCTTTGGGCTTGGCCTTGGGCATCACGGCATGCATGGCATTTCCCCTGGAAACGTAGCTATCGAGAAGCTCCCATCTGCAGTGTAACCCAGATGCTTCAGAGTCCGAAGATCCGCAGCGCATTCCCGCTGCGCACCTTGTCGCGCAGCTTGGGCTTGAGCGCGTCGACCCGCGCCAAGCACCCCTTCATGTCGCCGAAATTGAAGGGGTAGTCCGAGCCGTAGAGCAGGTGCTCCTCGCCGCCGACGCCGAGGCACATCTCCAACGCCTCCTGGCGGTAGCAGACCGCGTCGTAATAGACGTGCCGCAGATAGTCCGAGGGCGGCCGGTCGATATTGACCTTCGCCCGCTTGGTCGTCTCGTAGACCCGGTCGAGCCGCCCCGCTAGGTAGGGCAGCGTCGCCCCCGCATGCGCCACGATCAGCTTGAAGTTCGGGAAGCGGTCGAGGAAGCCCTCGTGGATCATCCGCACCGTCGCCACCGAGGTATCGATCATGAAGCCGATCGACCCGTTCATCGCGAATTGCGAAAGCTCCAGCGCGTCGGCGCCCGCCGGCACCGTCGGATGCAGCAGCACCGGCAGCGCCCGGTCGTCGATCGCCTGCCAGACCGGGGCGAACAGCGGGTCGACCAGATGCCGCCCGTTGATGTTGCCGAGGGTGAAGACGCCGACCGCGCCCAGCGCGCAGGCGCGCTCCAATTCCGCCACCGCCGCTTGCGGATATTCCCACGGCAAGGTCGCCATCCAGCGCACGTGATCGGGATGCGCCGTCGCCGCCGCGGCGAAATCGTCGTTGGCGATCCGCGCCGCCTCCACGCTCACCGCCTCGTCGCCGAAGAAGGCGCTCGGCGCCGACATCGTGATGATCGCAAGGTCGACCTTCGCCTCCTTCATCTTGGCGACCCGCCGGTCGTAGTCGAAATGCCCCTCGTGCAGCGGCCCGAAGGTGCCGCCGCGGTAGTAGAGCGTGTTCGGGCTGTCGAGGCTCTCCTTCACCTCGTAATCCGGCCCGCCCTTCGCCCGCAGCAGCTCGAGCCAGCGCGGCGTGTACATATGCGTATGAACGTCGATCACGGTCGCCATCGGCGGATACCTCCAGAATATCGTTCATGGGCTGGCGCGGTCACCCGGGCGGCGGCCAACTTTACAGTCCCAATCCGCACACCGATACCGCCGGCCGTCGTCAGGCGCGGCATTGTGGAGGTCGTATTATTGGCGCATCATCCGCCAATCGACGGGACGGATCCAACAGGGCGCGCTGACGTCCGAACAAAAATCTCAGCCCGCATGTGGAGGGGAGACCGATGCAGACGCTATTCACGACGGGAGCATCGTTGGTGATCGGCACGCTTGTGGCCGCCGCCGCTACGAGTGCCGCGGTCAATGACGATCGGGCCGCCGCGTCCGCGCTGGGCGGCGCGCGCCACCAGCAGATCGCAGCCGCAGGCAATCGTCTGACCGGACCGCAGATCCGGCACCTGCTGTCGGGCCACACCGCCCGCATGGAACGCAAACGCCGCAACAAATCGATCAGAATCGCGCTCAGCTTCCGGGCCGGCGGGACGGTGCGCCACACCTGCACGTCGATGCACGTCAATGTGCGTACGCAAGCGCAAATGGGCTCTCAGTGCCGAACGGCGGACGCGGGCGGAAATTGGGAGATCCGGGGCAACAAGCTGTGCGTCACGGTGGGAAAACGACGCTGCTATTTGGTGATACGCCGCGGCGGGGGCTACATCTTCCGCTCGCCCTCCGGCAAGGGCCGCCCCTATGCCGGCCGGGTCTCGGTGCAGTAAGTCCGCCGTCATCCATCCCGCCGGCTGGCCCATTCGGTTTGACTCGCGGTGTCGGCTTCGGTATATTTAGTTACGTAACATAACTACTTTACGTAACCAACGTCCCAGTCCGATGACCGCAGACGCACGCCGCGAGATCAACGACGAGCCTGCCGACGGCGCCTTCCAGCCGCCGCTCAGCGTCACGCGCCCGGAGTTGCTGCGCGTGCCGCCTGCGGCGCGCCAATCGAGGTAGGCAAGAAGTAACATGCAGACCAGCGTGATGAGCAGCATCGCCAAATTGCGCCGCCACCAGCCCGGCGGTCCCTCATACCAGGCCATAATGCGATGGGCGCCGGGCGGCACCGTCACCCGCATAGTCCCGTCGGCGGGATTCACCAAGCGTCGCAGAACGGCATCGGCGACCGGCGTCCCGTCGATCTCCACCCGCCACCCAGGCAAATAGAACTGCCGGATCGTGATCGATACCGGCCCGCTGGCCGTCACTTGGTAATACGGCCGCCACTTCGTGGACGTCGGCAAGACCGCAAGTCGAGCGGTCGGCGTAGCCACCATCATCGGCTCGTTCGGCTTCCTCAGCGCGTGGTGCCGCGATGCCCAGCGGGGACGAAATTCGTCCTTGGCGACATACGCCCAAATGGTGCCGGCATGCTCCGCACGACGGGCGGTCAAGAATTCGCGAGAGACTTTCGTCGCCCCCGCCTTGAATTCGAACTGGGTCTGATACCAAGCCAGGGATCCGCAATACACAATACCCAGAACCAGCCACTTGCCGGCCGTACACGCCGGCAAAAGCCGGACGCTGCCGCTTGCGCAAAGCCCCATCAGGGTGGCAACCACGCACATCATCCGCCACGGAAACTGCATGTTTCGCACCACCGGCAGGGTCCAAAACGCCGCGGCAAAATCGGACATCGCCACCAGGAGCACCGCCAGGGCCACGATCCCGAACAGCGCCGCCAAATTACGCCGAAGCGCGAACGCGCCCAGCACCGCGACGACCAGATGGGGCATACCAAGCTGCGCAAAAACGGGACCCTCCCGGCCAATGCGCGGCAGTATGTAGTCGGTGAAATCCACAAAATGGCGTTCAGGCACATAGTAGTTGCGGAACGCGGCCTTGATGTTGACGTGGGGCATCATCTCAATGAGCGTGACCCAGTAGGGCGCGCTGAACGCCAGCGCGACGGTGACGGCGCAGGCCGCGCTCAACCAGAAGCGAAGTCGGATGGCGGATCCACGCCCGAACCCCAGGCAGACGATGAAGGCCGCGTAGATCGGCATCACGAACACGAGACCCACAGGGTGGCTGTAGATCAACGCCGTCAGCGCGACGATCAAAGCAAGACACAGCGGCAAACCGGACCGGTGGTCTGCACCCAGGCGCTGTCGCAGCATCAACGTCAGGGCGAACGGCCAAGGCGCAATAAGCAGGGCTGCCAGCTCACTCAGATCGCAGCGCACATAAAGGTTGACGAACGCATAGGGTGTCAGCGTGAAAGCCGTGGCGGCGATATAGCCGCCCAGCTCATTGGTCTGCGTGCGCCCCAGCAGCCAGGCCCCGGCCGCGCCAATGACGAACAGGCCGTAAAGACTTGCGTATGCGGCCCAAAGAGGATCGCTGATCAGCGCCGAGAAGGGCAGCTTCCAGAAGAAATAGCCTGGCTGGTAGAGAACGAAGGTCGGGTAGCCGTAGCCACCATGGATTTCAGGGAGCCAGCGCGGATAGAGGATACCGCTGCCGAAGGCCTCCCGGAAATGCTCGAACAGCATGAAATATCGAACATTGTCATGGCAAACGGGCCATCCGCCGCCTTGCAGCACAAATGGCG
The DNA here is from genome assembly GCA_964494065.1 of uncultured Alphaproteobacteria bacterium. Classification (GTDB taxonomy): domain Bacteria; phylum Pseudomonadota; class Alphaproteobacteria; order JAPULJ01; family JAPULJ01; genus DATKZM01. The sequence continues at coordinate 473 of CAZBRE010000169.1, read as the reverse complement.
CCATTGGTATGCCGGCAAGCAGGACCAGCACCAAAGCCACCCGCATCCGAACCATGGGGCAATACTTTCAAAGCCGCGACCTGGTGTCGGTGCCAATCTAGGTAATAGTTATTATTCAATAATTTACGGCCGCAGAGATTGGCCAGTTGGCCCATACGAAAGACGCAGGATCGCTGGCGCCGGCCGGGCAAAGGCCGAAAACGCGGCGGCGATTGACAGCAAAGTCGAGTCCATGTAGAATTTAGTTATGTCACATAACTATTTTACGTAATTATTGACGCATGACCACGAACCCATCCAAAGCAGCCAAGGTCTCGGCCGCCGCCCCCTTCCAGCCGCCGCTCAGCGTCACGCGGCCGGAGCTCTTGCGCGACGGCTCTGATGCCGCCTTCCGCGAGGTCATCTGGGATCTGCTCATCGTCGCCAATCGCCTGCAAAAATTCCCCGAGGCCTTCGGCCGCGAGCTCGGCATC
>CAZBRE010000168.1:0-8570 GCA_964494065.1 uncultured Alphaproteobacteria bacterium | reverse complement strand
CAGAGGTTGTTCTTGACGTTGGTGTCCATGACCTTGTCGAAGGCCTCTTCGGGGACCCCGCCGATCGGCCCCCAATGCGGATTGACGGCCGCGTTGCAGACCAGGATGTCGATCTTGCCCAGCTCGGCCGTCGCCGTGGCGACCAGGTTGTCGATGTCCTCCATGCGCGACATGTTGCAGGGGATGGAGATCGCCTCGCCGCCGGCGGCGATGATGCCGTCGCGCACTTCGTCGCACTTGTCGGGTTTGCGCGAGGAGACCGCGACCTTGGCGCCGAAGGCCGCGAAGGCCTCGACGATGGCCCGGCCGATGCCTTTGGTCGAGCCGGTGACGACGGCGGTCTTGCCGCTGAGGTTGAAGAGGTTCTTGTAGTCGGTCATGTCGGTCTTACTGGTCATCGGTGCGCGTCCCCCGGTGTCAAGGCGGGCGATGATAGCCGCTCGGCCCCGGAATGCGAGTCGATGCGAACCGGAGCCGCTTAGCGAAATCGTCATGTCGCGCGATTTGAACCCCGGCCCGGCTGGCTTATAGTCGCGCGAAAGGCGAAAAGCCGACCGGCACAATGCGAGGAAAGGCGAGGAAGATGGATCTGGTTCTGAGCCCGGAAGAAGAAAAATTCCGCGACGAGGTGCGGACGTTCATCGACGAAAACTACCCGGCCGAGATCCGGGCGAAGATGGAGAACGGGATCAAGCTCGCGCGCGAGGACTTCGTGCGCTGGCAGAAGATCCTCTACGAGAAGGGCTGGATCGCGCCCAACTGGCCAGAGAAGTACGGCGGCACCGGCTGGACGCCGATGCAGCGCCACATCTTCGACGAGGAGCTGGGCCGCGCGCAGACGCCGATGCTGATCCCCTTCGGCCTCGCCATGGTGGGACCCGTGATCTACACCTTCGCGTCGGAAGAGCAGAAGGCGCATTACCTGCCGCGCATCCTCTCGTCCGAAGACTGGTGGTGCCAGGGCTATTCGGAGCCGGGAGCGGGCTCCGACCTCGCCTCGCTCAAGACCCGCGCGGTGCGCGACGGCGATGATTACATCGTCAACGGCCAGAAGACCTGGACCACCTACGCACAATACGCCGACTGGATCTTCTGCCTCGTGCGCACCTCGACCGAGGGCAAGCCGCAGGAAGGTATCTCTTTCCTGCTCATCGACATGAAAACGCCGGGCATCACGGTGAAGCCGATCCGGACCTTCGACGGCAGCGCCGAGATCAACGAGGTGTTCTTCGATGATGTGCGCGTGCCGGTGGCGAACCGCGTGGGCGAGGAGAACAAGGGCTGGACGTATGCCAAGTTCCTGCTCGGCCACGAGCGGACGGGCATCGCCGCCGTCGGCCGCTCCAAGAAACAGCTTGCCAAGCTGAAGGAAATCGCAGCGAAGGAGATGTCGGGCGGGCGGCCGCTCATCGAGGACGACCGCTTCGCCGACCGGGTCGCCGATGTCGAGCTCGAGCTGCTGGGGCTTGAGTCCGTGGTCCTGAACGCGCTCGCCGAGGAGGCCAAGGGCAGGCCGCCGGGACCCGAATCCTCGCTCCTTAAGATCAAGGGCACCGAGGTGCAGCAGGGCCTCACCGAGCTGCTGTTCGAGGCGATCGGGCCCTATGCCGCGCCCTACGTGCCCGAGGCGCTGCAGCCCGGCTGGAACGAGGAGCCGATCGGCCCCGACTACGCGATGCCGCTCGCGCCGACCTACTTCAACTGGCGCAAGGCCTCGATCTACGGCGGCTCGAACGAGATCCAGAAGAACATCATCGCCAAGATGGTGCTGGGGCTTTAGGGAGATGTAAGGAAGACCCTCACCCTCCCACCGCTTCGCGGGGCGGGCCCCTCCCTCTCCCGCAAGGGGAGAGGGAAGAAGAAGCGCCTCGCCGTGGTTTCCTCTCCCCTCGGGGGAGAGGGCTAGGGTGAGGGGGCGGTTGGGGTCGGGGGAAACGGCGGGAACAATCATGACGACCGAACTGAGCGACGAACAATCGATGCTGCGCGAGAGCGCGCAGCGCTTCGTGGAAAACGAATACGGCTTCGAGGCACGGCGGAAGCTCGCGGTGAGCGAGGAGGGCTTCAGCCGGGCGCATTGGAAGCAGTTCGCCGAGCTCGGCTGGCTCGCCATGGCGCTGCCGGAGGCGCATGGGGGGCTCGGCGGCGGCGCGGTCGAGACCGCGGTGCTGATGGAGGTCTTCGGGCGCGGGCTCGTTCTCGAGCCCTTCTTTGCGACCGTGGTGATGGGCGCGGGGCTGGTAGCCGATCTGGGCTCGGCCGAGCAGCAGGCCGCGATCCTGCCGGCGGTCGCGGCGGGCAGCCTGCTGCTGGCCGTCGCCCATGGCGAGCCGACGTCGCGCTACGACCTGAACGCCGTTGCCACCAAGGCGGAGCAAAACGGCGGCGGCTATACGCTCACCGGCCACAAGGCGGTGGTCTGGCACGCGGGCGCGGCCGACAAGCTGATCGTCTCGGCGCGCACGGCCGGCGGCGAGCGCGACGAAGCGGGGATCACGCTTTTCCTGGTGGACCCCAAGGCCGACGGCGTGACGATCCGCAGCTACGCGACCAATGACGGCCAGCGCGCGGGCGAGGTGATCCTGGAGAACGCGGCGGCAAGCGAGGTGCTGGGTGAGGTCGGCGGCGCCTATCCGGCGATCGCCGCGGCGGCCGACCGGGCGATGATCGCGCTCGGCGCCGAGGCGTGCGGGGCGATGGCGGCGCTGGTCGAGCAGACGCAGGAATATCTGAAAACCCGCCAGCAGTTCGGCGTGCCGCTCTCGCAGTTCCAGGTGCTGCAGCATCGCCTCGTGGAAATGTTCAACGAGCAGGCGATGTCGCGCGCCGTGGTCTACCGGGCGGCGGCGACTTTGGGCTCGGCCGATACGGCGACGCGCGCCAAATCGGCGGCGGCGGCCAAGGCGCAGATCGGCAAGTCGGGCAAGTTCGTGGGCCAGCAGGCGGTGCAGCTCCACGGCGGCATGGGCATGACCGACGAGCTGCCGGTCGGCCACTACTTCAAACGCCTGTCGATGATCGACATCGCCTTCGGCAACGCCGAATACCACCGCCGCCGCTTCGCCAAGATGTAAGGGCGCCGCCGGTTCAGAACTCGAGCGGCCCGTTCTCGCGCACCGACTTCATGACGAAAAACGTGCGGGTCTGGCGCACGCCGGGAATGGCGATCAGACGCTCGCCGTGCAGCCGGTAGAAATCGTCGATATCCTTCACCCGCACCTTGACGAAGTAGTCGAAATCGCCGGCGACCATGTAGCATTCGAGCACGAAGGAAAGCTCCGACACCGCCGCATCGAATGCCGCGAAGCTGTCGGGGGTCGAGCGGTCGAGGACGACCCCGATGATCGCCAGTATGCCGAGGTCGACCTTTGCCGGATCGATGAAGGCCGATGTCCCTGTGATGTAGGACTCGGCGAACAGGCGCTGCACACGCCGATGGCAGGCCGCCGGGCTCAGAGCGACACGCCGCGCCAACTCTGCATTGCCCAGCCGTGCGTCGGCCTGAAGCTCACGCAAGATGCGGCGATCGATCCGGTCCAGCGGTGTCGTCATCGAATAATCATCGAAATATCAACCAGATTACAGAGTATACTATCAATTATTACACCATTTATAATAATTTCGTTGAAAAACACCATGAAAACAGAGAGGACATTCGAGGCTGTATTTTGCTAGCCTTTGCCGGCATCGCGCTATTCCTCCGGCAACCGACAGGTCCGTCCCATGTCCCTCGATCTCGACGAGCGCTTCGCGCGCCGCAGCCTCGCTTTCTTCCCATCGCCGTTGCAAAAGCTCGAGCGGCTGTCCCATGCGCTGGGCATCGAGGTCTGGGCAAAGCGCGACGACGTGTCCTCCGGCCTCGCCTATGGCGGGAACAAGGTGCGGAAGCTCGAATGGCTCGTGGCCGATGCCATCGACCAGGGCTGCGACACGCTGGTCACGATCGGCGGGGTGCAGTCGAACCATACGCGCCAGGTCGCCGCCGTCGCCGCGGCCTGCGGGCTCAAATGCCGGCTGGTCCAGGAGCATTGGGCCGAATGGGAGGACCCGGTCTACGACAAGGTCGGCAACATCCTGCTCTCCCGTCTCATGGGCGCCAAGGCGGTGCTCGAGGGCGAAGGCCTGTCGCTCGAGGCCAAGGAGACCTGGGAGGCGGCGCTCGAAGAGGTGCGGCGCGAGGGCGGCACGCCCTATGCGATCCCCGCCGGCGCGTCCGACCACCCGCTCGGCGGGCTCGGCTACGCCAATTTCGCCGACGAGCTGGAGCGGCAGGAAGCCGAGCTCGGCTTGCGGTTCGATACCGTGGTCACGGCGACCGGAACCGGCTCGACCCAGGGCGGTATGCTGACCGGGTTCAAGGCGCAGGACCGGCCGCGCCGGCTGATCGGCGTCGATACCATCGCCGATCAGGAGACCGCCCACGCCGCCGTGCTCAAATGCGCGCGACAGACCGCCGAGATGATCGGCCTCAACGATCCCATCGACGACGAGGACGCGGTCGTCGACGGCCGCTTCGCGGGTCCCTCCTACGGCGTCCCCGACGAGGAGACGATCGCGGCGATCCGCATGGCCGCCGAGCTCGAGGGCATGATCACCGACCCGGTCTACGAAGGAAAATCGATAGCCGGGTTGATCGGCCTGGCGCGTGAAGGCGCGTTCAAGCCGGGTTCACGCGTGCTCTACGTTCATCTGGGCGGCACGCCCGCCATCCACGCCTACCACAAGGCATTTCACTGAGCGCGGCCGCCGCGCGGTCAACGACGGGACCTCCCCCAATGCGCCGGTCTCAGCGCCGGTACTCGATATCCATGAAGGCGCCGCGCGCGCCGCAATAGTAGCGCCGGCATTCGAGCGTGCCTTTGGGCCGGACGGTACGCGCCTTGAAATGCAGCGTCATCGCGCATTTGGGCTCGTCCTTGTCGCGCCAGGAGATTGTGGCCCCGACGCGCCGCGCCGAGGCGGTCCAGAGATTGCATAGATGATAGGTCGGGCCGTTGACGGTGCTGATCTCGACCCAGGCGGTCATGTCGGGCATCTCGACCACGGTGACCGTCCCGGAGAAGCCTTTCATCTTGCGGCCGTAGTCGCCGGTAAAGGTTTGCAGGCCGCGTCCGGCCGGCCCGATCCCCGCCTTGGCCATGCGCCGGGTGAGCTGAGCGAGCACGACGTCGTAGCGCGCCAGCAGGCAGTTCGCGAGCTTGTTCTCACGCACGCGGCCGCATGTGGCGTTTCGGGTGCGCAGCCAGGCTCGCAGCAGCTTGCCGAGACCGGGGAGCTTCTTCTCCGAGCGGCGGAGGCCGTTGACGAGCGCGCCCAGCGCACCGTCGCGGAAGCTCAGGAACTCGTCGTTGCAGATCTTCTTCTCGATCCGGGTCGCCGCCTTCTTGCAGTCGAAGCTCGGCACGACGTCGTCGGCCGCGACCGGCGCAGCCAGCAGGACAAGGATCGCCCCGGCAAGGCAGGCGCCGATGCGGGCGGCAAGATCGGGCATGTCTGATGTCCCTGTCGGTGCGGTTCGGACCAGTCGGTGCGCGTCAATCGGTCCGCGTCAATCGGTCCGCGTCAATGGCGCGATGTCGATGCCGACGACCTCGCCCGTTGCGGGCCCCCAGCGGCTCATATAGAAGAAACGCACCGGCATCCACATCTTCAGGCGCCGCAGCTTGGAGACCCAGACGACGGCGTGCCGGTCCTTCGCCTTGTCCATGTTCTTGATCTCTTTGCTGGTGAAGCCGGCGATCCGGCGCACATGGATCCGGCATTTCACCACCTCGTGCTCGAGGAGCGGCGAGACCAGTTTCTTCAGCCTGTCCTTGCCCGCCGGCTCGAGGCGCACATCGAAGCGGCGGCGGCCGTCGAAGATCGGCACGGTGAGCGAGCAGGCCGGCGTGTCGAGCGGAACCGTGGTGCTGTGCAGGAGCGCGGTCAGCGGATCGAAGGCGGCCGCGGCGACCGATTGCGGAACGGGCTCGCGCTTCTTGCGTTCGGGCGGGCTGACGGCGAGTTGGAAGCTGCCGTCGGGCTCGAAGGTCATGTCCACGCTGCGGCGCTTCTCCCGCCATTTCGCGCGGAGTTGGTAGCGGATGGCGCGGTAGCGCGCGGGTTCGATCCTGCCTTCGGCCAATGCGTTGATCCGCGAACGGCGGATCACGCGAAGGATGCCGGTCGCCTCGGTCTGGAAGGCCAGCGAATAACGGCCGTCAAGCGCGCGGCCGGTCACCGATCCCTTGAACACCGGCAGGCCGAGCCAGTAGACGCGATATTTCGTGGTCATGTGGTACGTGGGATGTCGGGCGGACGGCGGATCGGCGGCGGCGCGTGCGTCCGGATGCGATCCGAACAGCATCGCCAACACCACCCCTGCGGTTGCCGTTAAGCGCATCGCTGCCGACCCCCCGGTTCACCCATGGCCCCCAATCACGGCCCAGCGCATCTTATCGCGTTCGGCCCGCCTGTCACGCGCCGAGCATTGACTCCGACGTCAGCGATGAATGCCAGATGAACCGGCCGATCAGCGCCGGTTCAGTTGCTGTCGGGCAGGATGCGCCCCAATCCGCGGGCAAAAGGCCGCAATCGGGCGGTCCGGGCTCCGGACGGATAGAGGATGAAAATGAACCGATGGCCCTCGCCCTCACCATACTCGCGATCGCGCTGGCGAGCCTTGCGCTCGGCGTCCAGCTCGCCGATCTGCGGTCGGGGCGCGGTCGTCCGGCGTCGCTTGCGCTAGCCCCCGCGGGAAACGACAACGATGCGGCGACCGCAGGCGACAGCGTCACGGCGATCCGCCCCAAGATCGTGCCCGCGAGCATCACCCGCCGCAGCACCCACCGTTGACCCCCCGAGGCGCTAAATACGCCCGGGCGCAACGACGCTGCCATGCTTACGGACCGGCGCCCGCCGTTATCGTCTCGGTCACCAGACCGGATGCGTCCGAGCGACGGTGCAGCTGGTAGACCGGCCGGTCTTCGGCCCCGGCCTCGTAGACGCCCTTGCGCACATCGACGGCGATGCTCGGCATGATGCTGGCCACCGTGCCGGCCCATGGGCGCTCGACCGCGCAGTGCACGTGGCCGCAAAGCAAGCGGACCACCTGGCCATGGCGGGCGACCACTGCAGCAAGGGCGGCGGCCTCCTCGGGCCGGCGATAGCCGCCGACATAGTGGTCGTCGACGTCGAAGGGCGGATGGTGAATGAACAGCACGGTCGGCCGGTCGGGCCGCTCGCTCAGCGCCGCCTCGAGCCAGGCTTGGCGCGCCGGGCAAAAGACGCCCTTGCGCTCGCCGGGGAACGTCGAGTCGATGGCGACCAGGCGAAGCGTGTGGTCCTCGACCGTATAGTGGAGGAACGCGCCGTTCGCCGGCATGTAGGCGCGGTCGCCGAACGCCGTGCGCATCGCCTCCTTGTCATCGCGGTTGCCGGGGATCAAGTAGAGCGGCGCTTCCAACGGCGCCAACAGTTCGCGCAAGTGCGCGTATTCCTCCGGCTCGCCGTGCTGCACCGTGTCGCCGGTGAAGATCACGGCATCGGGCCGCTGCCGGTTGATGTCGGCGATGCAGCGCCGCAGGCCGTCGGCCCGTTGCGCCGCCGCGGGATCGTCCGAGGCGGGCGCCAGGATGTGGGTGTCACTGATCTGGGCGATGAGCATGGGTCCGCGGAGCCGCCAAGGGGGATCGCCGCATCAACGGAACGGCCGCCGGGCGGCGGTCAATCGATGATGTGATAGACCGGGGCCTTCTCCATTTGCCATTCCCCGGAGTTCCGGTCGTATTGCGACAGCGTGAAGCAATGCCAGTCGGAATCGTCCAGCTTGGGATGGTCGGCCCGGTAGTAGTAGCCCGGCCACCGCGTTTCCGTCCGGAACATCGTGTGCTGCGTCACGCACTCCGAAGCGAGGACCCGGTGCTGCAGCTCCCAGGCCCGCTGGAGCTGGTGCAGGTCTTCGGCGCCGAGATGGTCGAGGTCTTCCTTCAACATGCCCAGCAGCTCCAGCCCGCGGGTGAGCAACGGCTCGTTGGTCGTGTAATGCGAGCTGATGCCGCCGACATACTCGTCCATGATCTTCTCAAGACGCTGCAGGCCGTTGATCGGCTGCATGTAGCTCGGCGAGACGGTACCCGCGACGATCTCGTTGCGGCCGACCTGGTAGTTCTCCAGCGGTTGGTAGACAGTCTTTTTAAGACCTTCGTATTCCGCCTCGCTGACCCGCGGGCTGTCGGCGCCGAGGTCGTTGATGTAGTTGACCGCGGCCTTGGCGGCGATCCGTCCCTCGGTAAAGGACCCCGACGAGAACTTGTGGGCGGTGCCGCCGATCGTGTCGCCGGCGCCGAAGAGGCCGTCGACGGTCATCATCCGGTTGTAGCCCCACTGGTATTCGTCGGGGGCGTAGTCTTCCGGACCGCTGGCCCAGGCGCCCGAGCAGGTGGCGTGCGAGCCCATGACGTAGGGCTCCGAGGTGGTCAGCTCGGGATTGGTGTGCTTGGGATCGATGTTCTGCGAGGCCCAGACGACCGCCTGGCCGATCGTCATGCCGAGGAAGTTCTCCCAGCCGACGGTCTCCTTGTGCGGATCCT
>CAZBRE010000167.1:6276-8801 GCA_964494065.1 uncultured Alphaproteobacteria bacterium | reverse complement strand
GCGAAGCGGTCGCCCAGGCTCACGATCAGGAAGGCGGGCACCCAGCCCCACATGCCGAAGAGCTCCCAGCAATGCCCGGTATAGCCGATGGTCAGCAGCAGCGAGCGCCGGTCGCGGAAGAGCGCCGACCAGGCCGCGCGGGACGCCACCACCTCGGCGATCCGGTTCGCCACCCGCGCCGCCGCGAGCGCGCCGAAGCCGGCCCCCGCCACCGTGCCGGCCGCGCAGACCACGAACGCCGTCTGGTAGTCGACGGTGGCAATCAGCGCGTTGGCCAGGCTGATCGAGCCGACATAGCCCGCCGACATCCCCGCCAGCATCCAGCCAACCCCGGCGCCGCGCCGCGAGGGCGGCAGCGCCTGCGCGACCAGCATGATCGCCGGCGTGTAGCAGCCGCCTTGGGTCACGCCGACCAGGCCGAAAAGCCAGATCGCCGTCTCGAACGACCGCGCGAAGACCGCGAAGGCGAGCGCGGACCCGGCCGCCAGCCAGCTGAACCAGAGGAACATCCGTTTGGCGCCCAGCGTGTCGCAGAGCCACGAGGTGACGAAGAGCGAGACCGCGAAGCCGATCAGGAAGCTCGTCTGCACGAACCCGGCTTCCGCGCTCGTCATTACCCACGCGCGCTGCAGCGTCGGCAGGCTCGCCGTGTAGGTCATGAAGATCAGCGTCATGAAGGCGCGGCTGAGGACCAGTGTCATCAGCCACGATCGTTCCTGACGTCGCACAGCGGCGGCGGTGACGCTCATGATCGCGCCACCGCTAGACCTTGTCGAATTCCGGCAGGGTGAAATTCTTGCGGTAGGCGCTGGGCGTCATGCCGGTGAGGCGCTTGAAGAGGCGCCGGAAGAACGCCGGGTCCTCGTAGCCGATCTGCCACGAGACTTCGTCGACCGGCAGCTGGCTCTTCTCCAGCCACCGCTTGGCCTGGTCGATCCGGAGATGCTGCACGTAGCGGATCGGCGAGAGCCCGGTGGCGTTGGCGAAACGGCGCTTGAAGCTGCGCTGCGGAATGCCCGACAGGGTCACCATCCGATCGACGGGGTTCTCCGCCGAGTGGTTCTCCTTCAGCCAGTGCTGCGCCTTCAGCACCGGGGCATCGCCATGATCGAGCGGCGGCGTGAACACCATGTAGGGCGCCTGACCGTCGGCATGCCATTGCATGGCGTGAAACTTGGCGAGCGCGTAGGCGACCGGGTAGCCGAGCTGGCGCGAGACGAGATAGAGGATGAGGTCCTGCCAGGATGACGCGGCCCCCGACATCACGAATTCGCTTCGCCCGCCCGCGGTCACCAGCATCTTCTCCAGGCTCAGCGGGATCTCCGGAAAGGCGCGCTGAAACGCCGTCGCATGCGACCAGTGGAGCGTCGCTTCCTTGCCGTCGAGCAGCCCGGTATCGGCGAGCAGGAAGACGCCCGAGCAGCTCGAACAGAGAAGCGCCCCCGCCGCGTGCATCGAACGCAGCCAGTCCGCGATCGCCGGATGCCGGCCCCGCTGCCACCGGTTCGAATCGGTCATCAGCGAGGGAATGATCACGATATCCGTGCTTTCGACCTCGTCGATCGCGCGATGGGCCGCGATCGGGATGCCGCTCGCCGTCATCATCGGCGCCCGGCTCTGCGCAACGATCTCGACCTCATAGGGCGGCGTTTCCGGCATTTCGTCGTCGAAGTGGCGCAGCCCGCTGATCGAGTTCAGCACATCGGAGATGCTGATCAGCGGCGACGCATACGTCTCCGGCGTGGCGACAATGCTGACCCGGCGGGCTGGAGCCTGTGTCATGGCGTTCGCTTTGGCACGAATGAACCGGTTTTCGTCTTTCTACCTCTTACGCAGCAGGTCTGCGAGGTTCATTTTTGCAGCCAACGCTCAGCAAGCCCCAAGATCACCGCCGCACGAAAGCGCGGACGCCGATCGGCGGGGCGAGCGCGTCTTCGGCCCGGGCCGCATCGCGAAAGATGCCTGCAGCGCCAGGGCCGGGCGCGTCATAGGTCAGGAACTGAATCATGCCGTCACATACGCTGGCGACCGTCAAACGACCGTCGCATGTCATCGCCGCCCAAATCGCTACACAAATCGCCGCCGCCAGGCCGCAATCGACCGCAGCCCGCCAAGCTCAATCGATCGCGGGGCGGCTCATCCGGCAACTGTCCGCACTGATCCGATCGGCCATCGACCATGGGCTGCGGGCCAACCGCATTCTCCAGGCCGAGCATCATATGTCCATGATGCCCGACCATCTGCTCCGCGACATCGGCGTATCGCGCACGGATATCCGGTATATCGCGCGGCGTGGGCGGTGAAGACCAAATCGGGCGAAACCGGTAACCACGAAGATGCCGGCGGGTCCTGCCGGCAATGTCGGCTTACGTCGCCAATGCCATCAGCCCCGCCTCCCAATCCCCCCGGCTAAACGTCATGATGCGGAGCGGATCGTCGTCGCGCCAGGCGAGGTCGAGGACGATCAGCGGGGCGTGCACCTTGAGGCGGTAGGTCGCGACCCAGGGCCGCTCGAAGGGGATCAC
>CAZBRE010000167.1:1464-6176 GCA_964494065.1 uncultured Alphaproteobacteria bacterium | reverse complement strand
CGGCCAGCGCCACCAGCACCGGCGCGGTGACCGTCGGTGTCGCGTCGGCGGCGCGGAAGCTGAGCGTGCTAACGCTCTCCCTTGGGGGATTTGTATCCTTCATCCTTCCGCACCCTCATGTATTCCTTGAAGATCGCCCGCTTGTCGGCGTCGCCGTTCTCCTTGTGGATATAGGGGCAGACGTCGATGCAGATATGGCAATAGGCTTCGCGGAAGCGGGAAATCGGATAGCACTTGTCGATATCGGTCAGCCAGCGCTTGATCCCGTTGGTGGTGATGTAGTCGTCGGGGATCGCATCGCCCGGGCAGTTGGCGCGGCAGAGATTGCAGTTCATGCAGTAGTCCTGCACGCCGAATTCGTGCGGGCTGTCATAGGCGAGCGGCAGGTCGGTGGTCACGAAGCCGGGCCGGAAGTTCGAGCCGAGCTCGGGATGGATCAGGCTGCCGTGGCGGCCGAGCTCGCCGAAGCCGACCTCGTAGAACACCGGGATCGCCTGGATCTGAAACGAGCCGTTGTGATGCGCCAGCGCCGGATAGCCGAGCTCCTCCCTTATATAGCGGGCAAGATCGGTCGAGACCTCGGCGCAGCGCGCATAGACCTCCATCGCCTCGACCTCGACCGCGAGCGGGCCGCCCAGCGAATGCGCGTAGTCCTCGTAGATGATGATGGCGATGACGTTCTTGTGGGGCAAGTCGACGCCGAGCTCGATGAATTCGGGCCGGAGCGCGGTGATGCCGACATCGTCGCCGCCGAGGTCGCGCGCGCGTTGCTTGATGGCGGCGGTCATCGCCGCGACGTCGCGGACTTCCGTCCGTTCAGGGTTGACCGGGCCGTCACGCAAGGGCCGGAGCTCGTTCCAGCGCCGCAGCGCATCGTCGCGGCGCTTGACCATCGCCTCCTGGCCGGCATGCGTGCCGTCCTTCCAGAGCGGCACGTCCTCCATGCCCCGCCGCCGCAAGGCCTCGACCAGCAGCGGGTCCTGCAGCCCCTGCTCGCGGATCCAGCTCGTCCCGATCATCGCGTCCCTCCCGCTGGCCGTATCTTTCGGACCGGACAATCGTAGCATAGGCACGCATGGCGGCCGTAACGGTAACCGCCCGGCGGCACGGCTTGCGTCCGAGGTCTCCCCAAACATCCGATCATGCAGGGTTTCGGATGACGGGATATGCAAATTCCTGTAATTTTATGCATGAATTACGGGTTCTCGATGAGGACCCCACTGCGATTGGAGGAACGACGATGAAACGCAAACCGGCGGCCGCAGCCGTGTGCGGCGCGGTGCTGGCCGCGTCCCTTTGGGTCGGCGGCGCCCAGGCCAAGGAGATGAAGATCACCGCGACATACGATCACGGCGGCACGCCGTTCACGCTGGCGACCGGCAGCCCCGGCGAGCTCGGCCTGCTGAAGGCGCTGGCGGCGGCCTTCGCCAAGCAAACCCCGGCGACGCTCAAATGGGTGAAGGCCGGCAGCGGCGCCTCGCTCAAGCTCATGAAGGCCAAAAAGGTCGACATGGTCATGGTCCATGCGCCGACGGCCGAGGCGGCGGCGGTCAAGGACGGCTGGGCGAAGGCGCGCACGCTGATCGGCTCGAACGAGTTCTACATCGTCGGGCCGAAAGCCGATCCGGCAGGCATCAAGGGCGCGAAAACCGCCGCCGAGGCTTACGCCCGCATCGCCAAGGCCAAGGCGAACTTCGTCACGCGCGGCGACAATTCAGGCACCCACAAGAAGGAGCTTCGGATCTGGAAGGCGGCCGGCGTCACGCCCGCGGGCACATGGTATGTCGTGACCAAGGACTTCATGACCGCGAGCCTGATGAAAGCAAACGCGATCGGCGGCTATTTCATGACCGATTCGAGCACCTGGGCCGCCGAGCGCAAGGCGGCCTCGAAGCTCGCCGTGCTTTTCAAGGGCGATCGGGTGCTGGTCAACACCTACCATGCGCTTCTCTCGACAGCCGACACGCCGGGCAAGGCGGTCGCGGCCAAGTTCGTCGCCTTCGTCGGCAGCGCCGCCGGCCAGAAGGTGATCCGCGACTACGGGGTCAAGGCCTACGGCGAGGCGCTCTACCAGGACGCGGCCTACGCGGCGAAGTTCGTTCACTAGGACGGAGCTCGGGACCCCAGGTCTCGGTTACGGCGCCGGCACGACCGGCCACACCCCAGCCTCGCGCGCTTCGGCCTCGTCCCAGAAGCCGATCAGGATGCCGGGCGGCTCGCCGCCGCTCATCGCCTCGATCCGCTCGGGCGGCAGGGTGATGCGCGTGTGGTGCCGCCGTGCCCAGGTGAAGATGGCGTCCATGAGCCGCGCCCGCTCGGCTTCGTAATCCGGGTCGGCGCCGAGGTCGTTGAGCTCGTCGGGGTCGCTCTCGAGATCGAACAGCATCGGCCGGAAGCCTTCGGCGTGGACGAGCTTCCAGCGCTTGTCGCAGACCATGATGAGCCGCGCCTCGGCCTGATCGACGCCGAGCGTCATCCGCGTCTTGCGCGTCGCGTAGTCGTATTCGGAGATTGCATACTTACGCCAGGGCGCGTCCTTTTGGCCCGCCAACAACGGCGCCAACGACCGGCCCTCGATGATGTGCGGCAGCGTGTCACCGCCGTAGTAGTCGAGGATGGTCGGCGCCAGATCGATCCCCTCGACGAGCGCGTCGCAGGCCGTGCCCCGCGTGGCGTCGGCCGACGGGCGCGGGTCATAGACAATGAAGGGGATGCGCACGGAGGGCTCGTGGAAGAGGTCCTTCTCGCCCAGCCAGTGGTCGCCCAGATAGTCGCCGTGGTCGGAGGAGAAGACGATCATCGTCCGCTCCATCAGCCCCCGCTCTTCCAGATGCGCGAACAGCACGCCGAGCTGATCGTCGATCTGCTTGATGAGCCCCATATAGGCCGGGATCACGCGCTCGCGCACCTCGTCGCGCGCGAAGGCCTGGCAGACCCGGTGGTCCTGAAAGGCGCGGTAGACCGGATGGTCGCTTGCCCGCTCGGCATTGCCCCGCACCGCCGGCTTGATGTCGCCCGGCCCATACATGTCGTGATAGGGCGCCGGCACGATATAGGGCCAGTGCGGCTTGATGTAGGAGAGGTGGCAGAGCCACGGGGCCCCGCCCGGCTGAGTTTCCGCCTGATCGATGAAGTCGATGCATCGGCGCGTGAGGTAGGGCGTCTCCGAATGCTCATCGGGCACCCGCGCCGGCCGGTCGCTGTTTTGCAGCAGCCAGCCCGAGAGCAGCGCGCCGTCGTCGCCCTCGGCCGAGTTCGCCCAGTCCTCCCACGGGTTCTCGCCGTCGAAGCCGTGAGCGCGGAGATACTCATCGTAAGGCGGGTCCGGATCGTAGGGTCCATCGGGATGCAGCCCGTCATCGCGCTCATACGGCTCGAAACCGCACTGTGCCACGGTCGTCCCGATCACCGATTTCGGATCAATGCCGAGCCATTCCATGCCGGCCGTGTCGGGCACCATATGCGTCTTGCCGACCAGCACCGGCCGCACGCCGAGCCGCCGCAGGTGGTCGCCCAGGGTCGGCTCGCCGACACGCAGCGGAAAGCCGTTCCAGGTCGAGCCGTGCGAGCGCACATAGCGCCCAGTATAGAAGCTCATCCGCGACGGCCCGCAGATCGGCGACTGCACGTACGCCCGGTCGAAGCGCAGGCCGCGCTCGGCCAGCCGGTCGATGTTCGGCGTCTTCAAGGTCGGATGGCCGTAGCAGGAGAGGTAATCCCAGCGCAGCTGGTCGGCCATGATCCAGAGGACGTTCATAGGCTTTTCTTGGGGTTCCTTTTGTGGTTTGGCCATGGCGCGCTTCCCCCGCTGCTGCTATCCCCGCGCCATTGGAAAGGCCGGGGCAAGTCCGGTCAAGCCGCGGCCCCGCTTTCCGCAAGGATCTCGACCAGCGCGTTAATCTTGGGCGAGCCCGCGCCCTTGCGCCAGATCAGCACCGTCTCGGCCGTGTTCTGCCCCGGCGGCAATTGGTGGACGCTCAGACGCTTGGCTTCGGGGAAAGTGCCGAGCACGCTTGCCGGCATCAGCGAGATCCCCATCCCCGCGACGGCGCAGCCGAGCATGGCATGATATGAGCCCATCTCGATCGTGCGCGCCGGCATCTCGCCCTGCCTGGCGTACCAGTCCTCCAGGCGTTTGCGGTGCGGGCAGCCGGTCTCGAAGGCGATGATGGTGTCGGGCGGCGTGCCCGCACCCAGGATCGGCGGATGCTCGGCCGAGGCCACGATCACCAGATCCTCGGTGAAGGCCGGCGCCTTCTCGAAGGGCGCATCGGCGATCGGCTCGGCGACCAGCGCCGCGTCGATCTCGCCCGCCAGGATCGCGGTCGCGAGCTGCTGCGGATTTCCGGTGCGCAGCTCGAGCTGCACCTGGGGATGACGCCGGTGGTATTCGGTGAGCGGCCCCGGCAGGCGCACCGCCGCCGCGCTCTCCATCGCGCCCAGGCGGAAGAGCCCCCGCGGCCGCGGGTCGCGCACCGCCGCTTCGGCTTCTTCCGCCAGCGCCAACAGCCGCCCCGCATAGTCGAGCAGCACCTGGCCCGCGGGCGAGAGGTGCATCCGCTTGCCCTCGCGGATGAAGAGCGAGACGCCCAGCTTCTCCTCCAACTGGCGGATCCGCGTCGTCACATTCGACTGCACCCGGTGCAGCCGCGCCGCCGCCTTGGTGACGCCGCCCGCCTCGACCACCGTCCGGAAGATGCGCAAATCGGCCA
>CAZBRE010000167.1:0-1364 GCA_964494065.1 uncultured Alphaproteobacteria bacterium | reverse complement strand
GGCCTGGACCCCCGAGGCCGCGGAGGCCTGGGCCGCGGCCTACAGCCTGCTGGCCGACACCATGCGCCGCGCCGCCGCGGAAACGCCAGCAGCTGCCTAAGCGCCGCGTGACCCCACGTCACGGCGCGGCGCGCCCCGCGGGTTCATCCTCTGTCCCGCGGGGCGCGTTTTTTCTAGCCGGCGTCCGATGAGGTGACTGCAAACCAATCCGGATCGAGCCCACTTAGGCGCATCCGTTCCTCGTCGCGGATCTGCGGGAACGGGAAGTGACCGGCGTCGATCATCGCCTGACGAAACTCGTCGGCATAGCGGTGGGCGAACGCTTCGCGCTCGGATGTCGGCCGGGCGTCGTAGCGATTGAGCACATAGTCGAAGCCCGGATCGGTCGAGCTGTACGCCGCGTCCGCCCTCTCATAGAAACGATTGTAGTCGACGTTGTGGCCGACTTCGTGCGGCAGCGTCCGGAAGAGCTGCGTCGCCCGGATCGCGTCGGCGCCGGAGCGAATGACGTGGCCCCGTCGCTGTGATTCCACGTGGTGGCCGTCGCGGCGTAGCCTCTCGAGCTCCTGCTGTTCGTCGAGCGACAGGCACCGCGGCCATTCCGCGATCCAGGGCACCTCCTGGGCATCCAGATAGATCGCGGTCCCGCTATGGCCGGCAACATGCCTCGCGAACGCCATCCGCCCCCAGACCGAGCGTAGTGTCTCCTGGCGGCGGGTCGGCTGCCGGAAGATGATCAGCGCGATGTTCTCATGGTGCCTTTCGGGAAGCAGGCGGAGCACCTCGCACACGTCGTCGACGGTGCAGCAGTGGAAGCTCCCCTCGCGCGTCGGCTCGACGATGAAGGTGAAGATGTGGTCGCCGAACTCACGTGTCACCACGACCGGCGAGGTCAGCCGTTCGTAGTATCGAACGCCTTCGAGTTGCCGCTTGGGAATGACATTCCGGTTGTTCTGCCCGTGCCCGGCCTTCGCCGTGCCGATGTTGCGGTTGCGACGCCGCGCGTCGCGCGGTGAGTTCGTTTGCATGGCGGGTCGCTCGTCTGAATCCGTGTGCCGAATGCGCTCGTATCGCGGCAGGATCGGCCGTCGAGCCCTCCATATAGGAGCCGATGAACCCCATGTGAACGCCGCGCTCAGAGGCGGTTCAGCCGGGTTTTCGTAGAACCGACGCGATCTCCGGGGATGGGCCCCGGGCCTTATATAACCAAGGATCGCGTCGTCATGAATGCCATCGCCACACACCGCCGCCGCCTCGCGCGGCAAACCCGCGAAGAGACCGCGCGGCTTCTGGTGCTCGCGCGCGGCTATCACGGCGCCGTCGACGCCTGCCTGCGGAACGGCTGGGAGGAAATCCTGGCGCTG
>CAZBRE010000166.1:6957-8936 GCA_964494065.1 uncultured Alphaproteobacteria bacterium | reverse complement strand
ATGATGCGCCGGTCGAGCTCGTCGATCGCCTCGGGCTTGCTGTCCACCGCCATGCGCACGCGCGAGGCCGCCTCGTCCATGAGGTCGATCGCCTTGTCGGGCAGGAAGCGGTCGGTGATGTAGCGGTTTGACAGCGTCGCCGCGGAGACAAGCGCCGCATCGGCAATGCGCACGCCGTGGTGCAGCTCGTATTTCTCCTTGAGGCCCCGCAGGATCGAGATCGTGTCCTCGACCGTGGGCTCGGAGACGAAGACCGGCTGGAAACGCCGCGCCAGAGCGGCGTCCTTCTCGACATGCTTGCGGTATTCGTTGAGCGTCGTCGCGCCGACGCAGTGCAGCTCGCCGCGCGCCAGCGCCGGCTTCAGCATGTTGGAGGCGTCCATCGCGCCTTCCGCCGCACCCGCGCCGACCAGCGTGTGCAGCTCGTCGACGAAGAGGATGATCTCGCCCGCCGCGCTCTTGATCTCCTCGAGCACGGCTTTCAGGCGCTCCTCGAACTCGCCGCGGAACTTCGAGCCGGCGATCAGCGCGCCGAGGTCGAGCGCCATCAGCCGCTTGTTCTTGAGGCCCTCGGGCACGTCGCCATTGGCGATGCGCTGGGCGAGACCTTCCAGGATCGCGGTCTTGCCGACGCCGGGCTCGCCGATCAGGACGGGGTTGTTCTTGGTCCGGCGCGAGAGCACCTGGATCGTCCGCCTTATCTCCTCGTCGCGGCCGATGACCGGATCGAGCTTGCCCTCGCGGGCATCGGCGGTGAGGTCGCGGGCGTATTTCTTGAGCGCGTCGTAGCCTTCCTCGGCCGTGGCGCTGTCGGCAGTGCGGCCCTTGCGCACCTCGTTGATGGCGGTGTTGAGCGCCTGTGCCGTCACGCCTGAATCCTTCAGGAGATCGGCCGAGGGCGTGCCGCGCGCCATGGCGAGCGCCTGCAGCAGCCGTTCGCTCGTAACGTAAGCGTCGCCCGATTTCTCGGCGAGCTTCTCCGCGCTCTCGAAGAGCCGCGCCGTCTCCGGCGCCAGATGAAGCTGGCCCGCGCCCGAGCCCTCGACCTCTGGCAGCTTGGCGAGCTCGGTCTCGACGCGCGACTTGGCGCCCGCCGGATCGCCCCCGGCAGCGCGGATCAGGTTGGCCGCCAGGCCTTCCTTGTCGTCGAGCAGAACCTTGAGGAAGTGTTCGGGCGTCAGGCGCTGGTGGCCCTTGCGCAACGCCAGCGTTTGCGCCGCCTGGATCAGCCCACGCGCGCGCTCGGTGTATTTCTCGAAATCCATTGTCACCAATCCCCTTTTGGCGTCCCCCTGCTACGAGGCGGGACAGGTTGGCGGACCCTCAATCGAGGCATCCGTAATCAATATGGGAATTGCCGGAAAGCCCCGCAATATCACCGTCGACCTATCGAATTTATGTCTGGAATCAGACGCTTATGGCCTGACCGCTGCGACGTCGCGCACCTCTGCGGACACCGAGTATCGCCGCGGGCTCTATCTCCCCGCGAACCGTCGTTTGCCGTTTCGGCAGGCCGGGCGACACGGGCGTCGACGATGAGTCGATGGCGGCACCCACACCCGCCCGCATAGCACCCAATCCGATGCGACTTTTTTTACCCACTCGTCGAAATTGTGAGCGCGTGCGTCGTTTTTATCTTGCATTCCGATTATCCGAGTATGGTAACTATACACGTATTCCTTGCTCACAAATTACATTTGTGCGCGCTAACATGGTAGTCGGTTTCGGATGCTCACTGGGCACAATCGGTGGTTGCAGACATGATAAGAACGGCCCAGAGGGCTCATGACACCCCGCGAGATCATCGATGAGATCGAGCGGATGCGCACATCCGCGGGGCTTACCCAGGCTGAATTGGCGGCACGCATCGGGCTCAGCAGTCAGCAATCGTGGAGCCACTATGCGCGGGGCAAGGCAACGAGCATCCCGATCGACATGATCATCCGGGCGCTCGCCGTGTTCGGTCAACGCCTGGAGAT
>CAZBRE010000166.1:3309-6857 GCA_964494065.1 uncultured Alphaproteobacteria bacterium | reverse complement strand
GCCCAGGCGATCGACGAAGGCCTCTATCTCGGCCTGGGCGGCGGCGTGTCGTTCACGCATGACATCGGCTGGGACGCGAGCGTCCCGGGCATATCGAGCTCGGGCGATATCGGGCTCAACACCGGTTTCGGCGTCATCGGCGCCTTCGGTTATCAGTGGAAGAACGGCCTCGCCGTGGAGGGTGAGATCGGCTACCGCCGCCAGAGCGCCGATGATCTGTCGGCCACCGTCGCCATTCCGGCGCTCAACCTCACCGGCACAGGCACGTTCTCGGCCGGCGGCAGCGTCAGCACCCTGTCGTTCATGGCCAACGGCCGCTATGGCATCGATACCGGATCGGCGTTCACACCGTTCGTGATGGCCGGCGTCGGCGTGGCCCGTGTCGCCGCCAACAGCATCACCGCCGGTGGCCTGGCCATCCTCGACGACAGCGCCTGGGTCTTCGCCTATCAGGCCGGCGGCGGCGTCAATGTCGGGCTGGGCGACGGCTTTTCGGCGGAAGTCAGCTACCGCTTCTTCGGCACTCAGGGCGCCACCCTCAACTCCGGCGGCGTCGACGTCGATACCGACGGCCTGAAGAACCACAGCGTCTTCGTGGTTCTCAAATACACATTCGGCGGCTCGGCTAACTGATCCGCGTAATTCGGACGGAGACCAAGTCTCAAGAGCCTCCGTTCCAACAAGCGTGACTTGTAGCCAACTTGCCGGGCCATTGGCCCGGCAATTTTTTTGGGAATGGCATCACTTTGGCCGTCTCCGAATTGGTGCCCCGATGCGGCCGGCCTGTCGCCCAGCGCCGGTCCAGACCCATTTACCAGGAAACAGCCATCGGCCATGCTAGGTCCGTGCTCGACGCTTCGCGGAAAAGACGACCATGAAACACACCACGCAGCTCTGGCTCCTGTCGCCGCATACCGTCTCGGTGATGTGTTTCGCCGCGGCCTTCGCGTGGATCAGCTATGTCGGGACCAACAGGACAGAGCCCGATCTCTATCTCGGCGTCGTGGGGTTCGTGGCGCTCGGCGTGGCGCTCCCCACGACGATCGCGGGCACCGTCATCGTCATCCGGCACGGCATCGGCCAGCACTGGCTCTGGCTGCTCGCCCATCTGGCGGCGCTGGCGGCCGCCCTCGCCATCGCCTTCGGCTGGATCGGCGCGCATTTGGTCTGAGCCCCCCAGTTGCCACGCCCCTGAAACCCTGCTACCCGCCTGCACCGCCAACCACCCGCGCTTTCGCCATGACCGACCAGCCCAGCCGCGCCGACTTCCCGTTCTTCCACGACTTCCGGGTCCGCTATAACGAGACCGATCAGCAGGGCGTGGTCTTCTTCGGCAATTTCGCGATCTATTACGACACGTCGCTGAGCGAGTTCCTGCGCTGGGTCGGCCACGACTACAAGAACCAGGTGCGCGACACCGGCACCGACTTCCACATCGTGCGCTCGACGATCGACTACATCGCGCCGCTCCGCTACGACGACGAGATCGAGGTCGGCGTGCGCATCGCCCGCCTCGGCACCGCCTCGCTCACCTGGGCAGGAGCGATATTCGTCAAGGGCAATGACGCCCCGGTGTCCACCGCCGAGATCGTCTGGGTTAACGCCGACCAGTCGAACGGCACGTCCGCGCCGGTACCGGAGAAACTGCGCGGGCTGATCGAGGCGAAGCTGGCAGCGATGGCGGACTAGCCCTCGCCAAACGCCGCCCGCAGATCGACCGCCGCTTCGCCCACCGCCCGTGCCGCGGCGTCCACCGCGCCGCCGAAATTGAAGAAGCCGTGCAGCATGCCGGGATAGTCGCGGTAGGTCACATCGACGCCCGCGGCCTTCATCGCATCGGCATAGGCGGCGCCCTCATCGCGCAGCGGGTCGTATTCCGCCGTGACCACCAGGGCCGGCGGCAGGTCTGCGAGCGACGGCGCGAGCAGCGGCGACCGGCGCGGGTCTTCGGGCTCTCCCGAGCCACCCAGATAGTGGGCGCTGAAATAGTCGAGCAACCGCCGCGTCAGCATGTAGCCCTCGGCATTCTCGTCCCGCGAGGCGTACTCGCCGACCAGATCGGTCGCGGGATAGACCAGGAGTTGGAAACAAGGGCGCACCGCGTCGCCCGCGTCGCGCACGACCTGGCAGAGAACCGCGGAGAGATTGGCGCCGGCGCTATCGCCGCCGACTGCGATGCGCGCCGGATCCAGGCCGAGGGCGCCCGCGTTCGCGGCGGCCCAGCGGAAGGACGCGATGGCGTCCTCGACCGGACCGGGGAAGGGATGCTCGGGCGCGAGGCGGTAGTCGACGGCGATCACCTTGCAGCGCGCGAGGTCCGCCAGCTTGCGGCAGAGCCGGTCATGCGTGTCGAGACTGCCGACGACGAAACCGCCGCCGTGAAAGTAAACCAGACCCGGTGCGGCGCCGGCGCCCAGGCCCTCAGGCGTGTAGCCCCGCGCGGCAATGGCGCCGCCGTCCACTGGGATTTCTAGCGCTTCGACCTCGGCCATCTCGACCGGCTCGAAATCGAGCCGCCAGGCCGTATTCTCGAATTGAGCGCGCGCATCCGCCACGCTCAAGCTGTCGAGCGTCGGATTGCCGGCCTTCTCCACCAGCTCCAGCACCCAGGCCGATTGCGGATCGAGGGTCATGAGCGGAAGCCTTTCATGATTGTTGGCGCGCCTCGGACGGCCGGCCATCGAAGCGGCAAAGCGCCGGTCTGTCCAGCCCCCTTCGGGGGTCCCACTTAACGAGTGGGATCCCAGGTGGGCGTTGGCTTGGCCGTCCCAGCGACTATGATGCGCGGGAACCAGGCGCATAAGACCGCGCGCGGAGGACCGCGCCCATAGGACCGCTATATCCACCATGTCCGCCACGTTGCAGGAAGTTTGCCGCTACCCCGTGAAAAGCCTCTCGGCCGACCGGCTCGACGCGGTCACGCTCACCGCCGGCGCGGGTGTGCCGCACGACCGGCGCTTCGCGCTCGCCCATGGCAGTGCGCGGCTCGATGCGGGCGCGCCCGAATGGCGGCCCAAATCGGACTTCCTCGCCCTGGTGCGCAATGCGCGTCTGGCCAAGCTCGAAAGCCGCTTCGATCCGGAGACCGGCACGCTGGCGATCCACCGCGACGGTCGCAAGGTGGTCGAGGGCGATGCCACGTCCCCGCTCGGCCGCTCCCTGATCGAGCAGTTCTTCGCCGCCTTCATGGGGCAGGAGGCGCGCGGCGGGGTCCGGCTCGTCGAGGCCGCCGGCTTCATGTTCTCCGACGTGCCCGAGGCCTGGGTCTCGATCATCAATCTCGAAAGCGTGCGCGACCTCGAACGCGTCACCGCCAAGCCGGTCGACCCCGTCCGCTTTCGCGGCAATCTCATCATTGCCGGCGGGCCGCCCTGGGCGGAGCACGTCTGGGTCGGCCAGGAGATCACGGTGGGGGACGCGCGGCTCAAGGTTCACCGGCGCATCGGACGCTGTGCTGCGACGGAGGTGAACCCGGCGACGGCCGAGCGCGACATGCAGATCCTGCGCGCGCTGTCGCACGGCTTCGATCACACGAATATGGGCGTCTA
>CAZBRE010000166.1:0-3209 GCA_964494065.1 uncultured Alphaproteobacteria bacterium | reverse complement strand
GGGCTTGGAAAAACCCCTCAGACGGGCGGCTGCTCGGAGCCGTCGGGCGGCGTCTCGGGCTTGGGCTCACCTGCGCCTTCGGCCGTGGCCGCCTCGGCCGAGCCGTTGGCGTCCTTGCCGTTGGGCTGCTTCGGCGCTCCGGCGGGACGATCGGGATTGTTGGCGTTGAGGATGCGGTAGTAGTGCTCGGCGTGCTGATAGTAATTCTCGGCGGCGATCCGGTCGCCGCTGGCCGAGGCATCGCGGGCAAGCGTGAGGTACTTCTCCATCACCTGATAGGCATTGCCGCGTACCCGGACGCTGGGTCCGTTGGAGTCGAATGTCTGGTTCCGGGAGTTACCCGGCTTGCGACCGTTGTTGCGGCCACGACCACGCTTCGGATTGGATGGTTGTCTCATAGTATGGTGACGGTTCCCTTGCACACAGGCTCCCACTTCGCCTGCACGGCGCGTCTATTGATCGCTCCGGAGGCATCGAATCTTAATGCAGATCGGGGGGTCCCACGCCGGCCATAACCGGCTCTGTTGGACCTTTTCCCTGTCTTAACAAAAACACTGGGGCCTTGCCAGCCGCAAATACCACAAAATCCTTCAACGAAACGTGAAACTTATCGAATAAGCGCCATAACGCGCGGGATTCCGCCGATATCGGACCGCATATTCGCGACTGTGAGCCCCTTTCGCTCCGCAAGCCGCCGCCCCGCTTCGCTCTGGCCCGCGCCGATTTCGACGAAGGCCCGCCCCTGCGGATGCAACAGCCGCTGGATCGCATCCACGACGCTTTCAATCCCGGACAGTCCGTCCGGCCCACCATCAAGCGCCGCATGTGGATCGTAGGCGACCTCCGGCGCGAGGCCGGCAAGATCGCTACTAGGAATATAAGGTGGATTGGCGAGAATGCAATCGAAGGGCGTGCCGAGGCTCTGCGCCCAATCGTCACAAACAAACCGCGCACGCGCACCGAACCCGAGCCGCGCCGCATTCGCTGACGCGGCATCGACAGCGTCTGACGAGACATCGACCCCGACGCCGGTCGCGTTCGGGAACTCGCTCAGCAACGCCAGCAGCAAGCAGCCCGAGCCGGTGCCGAGATCGAGGACCGTCAGCGCCGCATCACGATCGGGAAAGGCGTCGAGCGCCGCCTCGATCACCGTCTCGCTGTCGGGGCGCGGCTCGAGCGTCGCCGGCGTGACCGTGAAGTCGAGGCTCCAGAACTCCCGCGTCCCGAGGATGCGCGCGACCGGCTCGCGCGCCGCGCGGCGTTTCACCAGCGCATCGACCGCGTCGCGCTCGCGCGCGCTCACGGAACGTTCGGGATGCGCCATCATCGCCTCGCGGCTCAGGCCCAGTGCCGCGCCCACGAGCAGCCGCGCGTCGAGCCGCGGCTCCGCCACCCCCGCGTCCGCAAGCCGCTGCGCCGCCTCGGCAAGCACGTCGCGCAAAGCCAAAACAGTGTCCGCCGCCACGTTCATTCGACCGCAGCGAGCCGCGCCGCCTGATCCTCGGCGGTCAGCGCATCGATCATCTCGTCGAGCCCTTCACCCTCGAGGATCGCGTCGATCTTGTGCAGCGTCATGTTGATGCGGTGATCGGTCACCCGGCCTTGGGGGAAGTTGTAGGTGCGGATGCGCTCCGAACGGTCGCCCGAGCCGACCTGGCTGCGCCGGTCGGCGGCACGCTCGGCATCGCGTGCGGCGCGCTGGGCTTCGTAAAGGCGGGCGCGCAGCACCTTCATCGCCTTGGCCTTGTTCTTGTGCTGCGACTTCTCGTCCTGGATCGCGACGACGATGCCGGTCGGCATATGCGTGATCCGCACGGCGCTGTCGGTGGTGTTGACCGACTGGCCGCCTGGCCCGCTGGACCGGTAGACGTCGATGCGCAGATCGTTCTCGTCGAGGTCGAGATCGACCTCCTCGGCCTCGGGCAGCACCGCCACCGTCGCCGCCGAGGTATGAATCCGCCCGCCCGATTCGGTCGCCGGAACGCGCTGCACGCGGTGCACGCCCGACTCGAACTTCAAGCGCGCGAAGACGTCGCGGCCGCTGATATTGGCGATCGCTTCCTTGTAGCCGCCGATGCCGGTCTCGTTCACGTCCATCACCTCGAACTTCCACTTATGCGCATCGGCATAGCGCTGATACATGCGGAAGAGATCGGCCGCGAACAGCGCCGCCTCGTCGCCGCCGGTGCCGGCGCGCACTTCTAAGATCGCGTTCTTGGCGTCGGCCTCGTCCTTCGGCAGCAGCAGGATCTTGAGCTCACCTTCGAGCTCGGGAATGCTTTCTTTCAGCTCGGCGAACTCGGCCTCGGCGAGCTCGCGCATCTCGGCGTCGCCCTCGGGATCGGCGATCAGCTCGGCGAGATCGCCCATCTCGGCCTGGGCCTTCCGCAGCGCCTCGATCTTCTCCACCACCGGCGAAAGATCGGCGTACTCCTTCGACAGCTTGGCCATCTCAGGCGGATCCATCGCCTCGCCGCTGGCCAGCCGGTCGCCCAGCTCCTTCTGGCGCGCCACGACCTGGTCGAGCTTGGCGTCCATGCTCATTGCTTTCGTCCTCTTTTCGCTCTTGTTTCCGTTTTTTCTGCGCGCCCGATGCCGAACAGCCGTTCGAGCAACGATGCGGTTTCGCTCGCGCGCGCCTCGCCGTCCTCGGCCGCGATCGCGCGCAGCTCGCTCGACGGCTCGTGCAGCAGCCGGTTGACCAGCTTGCGACTGAGGGCCTCGGCATTGTCGCTGCCGGCCTCGTTCAACACCTCCTGGCGCACCGCCTCGAAATGCGCCCGCAGGCCTTCGATCGCCGGCACCGCCGCGCGCTCGTCGCGGCCGCGCTGATAATCTGCCAGCCCGGCTTCGAGGATCGACCAGGCCGCGTCCGCCGCATCCTCACGGCGCGCCCGGCCGCTCAGCGCCACCTGCTCCAGATCGTCGAGGCTGAAGCGGAAGGCATCATCGATGCGCTCCACCGCCGGATCGATATCGCCCGGCACGCCGGCGTCGATCAGCAGGAGCGGTTTCCGCCGCCGCCGGTCGAGCGCCGCCTCGATCATGCCGGGGCCGATCGAATAGCTCCGCCCGCCCAAGGCCGCGACCACGATATCGCTCGCATCGAGCAGCGCCGGCACCGTCTCGAACGCCGCCTCATGGCATTCGAGCCGCCGCGCCGCGGCCTGGCTGCGCGCCGCCGAGGGCAGGCTGACGGTTAGTTGCGC
>CAZBRE010000165.1:0-8939 GCA_964494065.1 uncultured Alphaproteobacteria bacterium | reverse complement strand
GCAGTTGCGGCGTCATGACGAGGGCTTGGGCCTGTCTTAGATCGAGCCGCTGATTCAGTGCCATGGGAGATATCTAGAGACTAAACGTTTCGCCCAGGTAAACACGGCGAACGTCTTCATTTTCAACGATTTGCGCGGGTGTTCCGTCCATCAGAACGACCCCCTCGTGAAGGATATAGGCGCGGTCGACGATGCCCAGCGTCTCACGCACATTATGGTCTGTAATGAGTACTCCGATACCCCTGTGCTTCAGATGCGCGATCAGATCGCGGATGTCGTTGACCGCGATCGGATCGATGCCGGCGAGCGGCTCGTCGAGCAGAACGAAGCTCGGATCGGACGCAAGCGCCCGCGAGATCTCAACGCGCCGGCGCTCGCCGCCCGACAATGCGATCGCGGCGGTCTTGCGCAGATGGTCGATGCCGAACTCGCTCAGCAGCTGGTCGAGCTTCGCCTCGCGCGCCTCGCGGTTGGGCTCGACGACTTCGAGCACGGCGCGCACGTTGTTCTCCACCGAGAGGCCGCGGAAGATCGACGGCTCCTGTGGCAGGTAGCCGACGCCGAGCCGCGCGCGCCGATACATCGGCAGATCGGTGATGTCCTGGCCGTCGAGGATGACGATGCCGTACTCGGCGCGAATAAGCCCGGTGATGATGTAGAAGCAGGTCGTCTTGCCGGCACCGTTGGGACCCAGAAGGCCCACCGCCTCGCCGCGCTGGACCGAGACCGAGACCCCGCGCAGCACCGGCCGGCGGCCGAAGCGCTTGCCGAGCCCCTGCGCGATCAGTCCGGTGCTTGCATGCGTCTGCGCGGCAGGTTGCGGCGCAGCCTCGGCCGTCGTCGCCGACGCGGCGGCATCGCTTCGGCCGTCATTATGGCCGGCGTGCGGGCCTCCTTCGGCGCCGTGCCCTGCGTAGTCCGACCCCGGTGTCGTCATTCGCCCTGCCTCAACCCTCGAAACGGCATTTCGTTCGGGCTACTTTCCACCCCTGGTCTTCTTCTTTTTCTTGGCAGGCGTCTTGCCCACCGTGCCCGGAATCGCCCCATTTGGCAATCCGCCGCCGACGTCGCCGCCGGGAACGACCAGCACCCGGACCCGGCCGTCGCGTCCGCGCTTGGCCAACAACCGGCTGACCCCGGTCTTCAGGTTCACTTCGGCGCGGTCGCCGTTCAGCTGGTTGTCGCCGCGCGTCAGCTTGACCGAACCGATCAGCTGGGCGATGCCCGTCTTGTGATTATAGATGCCGCGGTCGGCGGTGGCGACTTCGGTCGGCGTGGTGATCACCACGTTGCCCTCGGCGATCACCCGCTGGATTTCCAGATTGCCGTCCTTGCCGTTGGCGAAGAAGGCGGTGAAGCGGTCGGCGCGGACCTTCTTGTCGTCCTTGTAGGCGATCGCATTGCCTTCGACGATCGCGATCTTCTGTTGCGTGCGATATTCGATCTTCCGGTTGGCGGTGATCTTTTCTTTCGGGGTTTCCATCGAGACCCGCCGGCCGGTCAGCCGGAAGATGCCGCTGTCGAGATCGTAGACGCCGTAGTCGCCGGCGATCTTCTTGTCGGCCTGGACGATGCGCACATTGCCTTCCGCCGTCACCTTGTAGACGTCGGCACCGCCGCCGCCGAGCGCACCCGCGATCCCGGTAGGCTTGGGCTTCGGCTTGCCGTCCGCGGCGACCTTCTTCGCCCCGTCCTTTTCTTTCCCGCCCTTGTCATTTCCGCCGGCGTCCTTCTTGGTGCGGTAATGCGCGGTCAGCGTATCGGCTTTGACGGTGATGTCGCCCCGTATGACGGTGGCATTGCCGCGGGCGACGTAGACCTTGGTCTTCTGCCGCCATTCGATGCCCTTCTCGGCCTCGATATGGACGGGCTCACCGCGCTTGCCGGGCACGGGCAGCTTCTGGGCGAGCGCGGGCACCGAAACGACCGACACCACAGCGAGGCCGGCCGCGGCCATGAGGACGGCGCGGGCGCGCCCCGGCTCGATCATTTCTTGCCTCCCGTGGCCGCACCCGAGGTCGCGCTCTTACTGCCGTCGGCGTTGTCGCCGAGGCCGGGAATGGCGCCCAATTGTCCTTGTCCGGTCTTGCCTTCGTCGAGATAGATGGTGAGGCTCGCCTTGCCGGTGAACAGCACGGTCTCGCCCTTCTCCAGGATCTTGAAGCCTTTGGCGCGCAAGAGGCCGAGCGGGCCGTGGGCGACGACGGGCTTGCTGCCGGTCGCCGTCCCCTTCTTCAGGTTCATCTCGATCTCGTTGGTGCGCACGGTATAGCCGTCATCGTGGAAGATGTTGACGTCGCCGAACAGCACCAGCGACTGGGCCTTGCGGTAGAATGCGCCGGCATTGGCCTGCAGCGCCACCCAATGCCCGTCGCCCAGCGCCACGTCGGCCTTGGGGCCTTCCAGCGCCACCAGGTCGCTGTCGGTGGAGACCTGGCGCGCGCTGTTGGCGGTCAGCGTGTAGGCGCGGTTCTTGTCGTCGGTGCCGACATAGCGCGCATTGACCATATAGAGGTTCTCAAGATCGTGCGCCTTGATCTGCTGGGTCACGCTGGAGCGGAGCTTCTCCTCGGTCGACTGAAGCTGGGGCAGCATCAGAACCAGCCCCACCAGCACCAGCGCCAGCAGCGGCAGCGCGACCTTCATTGCCGAGACGAAGGCGGTGTAGCTGTCGTTGTAAGCGCGCAAGCTCGAGGTGCCGGCCAACGCCCGCTCGCCCGCATGGTCGCGGTGGCGGTGGGCGACGCCGGCCCGCGCGGCACGTCGCGGCGGCGCCGAGAACTCGGTCTTCACGCGCGGCTCATCATCGCCCGAAGGGCCAGCCTCCGGGCGCGGCAGAGTCCGCTCGTCGGTGTCGCGGCCGTCCATGGGCTCAGGCCACGCCCGCGCGCAAGCAGTCATGCATCCGCACGATGCCGACCGGCTTGCCCTCGGCGACCACGAAGAGACTGGTGATCGCACTGGCGTTCATGTGGCCGAGCGCCTCGGCCGCCAGCGCTTCGCCGCGGATCGTCTTCGGCCCCGCCGTCATCACCGCGGCGGCCGTCCGGCCCAGCAGGTCGGGCGCCATGTTGCGGCGGAGATCGCCGTCGGTGATGACGCCCGCCAGCGCGCCGTCGCCGTCGGTCACCCCGACGCAGCCGAAGCCCTTGGCGGTCATGATGATCAGCACCTCGGCCATCGCCATCGCCTGACCGACCAGCGGCAGCGCGTCGCCTTCATGCATCAGATCGCGCACGCGGATGAGCCGCTTGCCGAGCCGTCCGCCCGGATGCAGCACCTGGAAGTCATCGCTCGAAAAGCCCCGCCGCTCCAGGAGCGCCACGGCGAGCGCGTCGCCGAGCGCCAGCGTCATCGTGGTCGAGGTGGTCGGCGCCAGCCCCAGCGGACAGGCCTCGGCCGCGGCGGGCAGGGTGAGCGCCACATCGGCGGCCTGCGCCAACGTGCTGTCCGCCTTGCCGGTAATCGCGATCAGCGGGATCGAGAAGCGCCGCGTATAGGCGACGAGGTCGGCGAATTCGTCGGTCTCGCCCGAATTGGAAAGCGCCAGGATCGCATCCGCCGGGGTGATCATGCCGAGATCGCCGTGGCTCGCCTCGCCCGGATGGACGTAGAGCGCGGGCGTGCCGACCGAGGCCATGGTCGCGGCGACCTTGCGCGCGACATGCCCGCTCTTGCCCATCCCGCTCACGACGACGCGGCCGGTGACTTTCTCCAATATGTCGAGGGCGGCGACGATTTGCTCGTCGCACGCATCGGCGAGCTTCCGGATGCCCTCGGCCTCCAGGGTCAGGACGCGCTCAACCGACGCGAGGTCGGAATGCGCAGTCGTGGCGGTCGCCTTGGTTTTCATGGTCCTTGGTGATACGGGGTCATCGCCCCAACCGGTCCCTTCGATGTCCAACTAAACCCAATGAACAAAACTTGGGTGGCCCGGAACCTGCATATCTCGACGGCGCGAAGTATGCCCCGCCCCGCGCGTACCCGTCAAACCTACCGGACACACATACTTATCGACGCGTTAACAAGATGATGGGCATCGCCGCCGGTTCGCGCAAGGCGTTGAAGATGCACGCGTTCATTTGCCACGGTACCGGTCCGTTCCCCCTTCCGGCCGACCACGGGATCGTACGCTCATGGGCGGCCGGGAGGGGGAGCGGGCCGGTGCCGCAACTAAAATATCTAATGCGCGAAAATATCGACGTCGGGCCAGCCGGCGATGTCGAGCTGGGCGCGGGCGGGCAGGAAGTCGAACGCAGCCTGCGCCAGCGCGGTGCGGCCCTCGCGGGCCAGCGCCTCGTCGAGCTTCGCCTTGAGCGCATGCAGATAGAGCACGTCGCTCGCGGCGTATTTGAGCTGCTCCTTGGTGAGCTGCTCGGCACCCCAATCGGAGGTCTGCTGCTGCTTGGAGAGATCGACGCCTAACAGCTCCTTGCACAAATCCTTCAGCCCATGCCGGTCGGTGAAGGTTCGCGTCAGCTTGGCCGCGATCTTGGTGCAATAGACGGGCGCCGCCAGCGCGCCCAGCCACTGCGCCATCACGGCGATATCGAAGCGCCCGAAATGGAAGAGCTTCAGGACGTTCGGGTCGGTCAGCATGGCGGTCAGGTTGGGCGCATCGTAACCCTCGCCTTGCCGGAACTGCACCAGATGCACCGCACCGTCGCCCGAATAGAGCTGGACCAGGCACAGCCGGTCGCGCGGCACGTTGAGCCCCATGGTCTCGGTGTCGATGGCGACCGTCGCCCCTAGGTCGAGACCGTCGGGCAGATCGCCCTGATGCAGCGTGTGGGTCACGAGTACTCCCAGTGCGTCGCGGCATTATCACAAGTATCTACCGCACCACCCGTTAATGATCGGGCAACACCCTGTCAACGTTGCGGGGCCGCCGCGAAACATATGGCCGCCCCCGCTCGACAGCGGCAACGCGGCGGATTCTCCAGGCGCAGATAATGTGCTAGATGTCGCGCAACGGAAGGGTGCAGCTGTCCCGCGCCTTGTTGGGGGATCATCGGATGACCATCAACCGCGTCACCATCTTCGGCGGATCGGGCTTCATCGGGCGCTATATCGTGCAGCGTCTGGCGCGCCGCGGCGTGATCGTGCGCGTCGCCGTGCGCCACCCAGACGACGCGCTGTTCCTGAAGCCGATGGGCAATGTCGGCCAGATCGCGCCGATCGCCACCGACATCAGCGACGCGGATGCGGTCGCCCGCGCGGTCGAGGGCGCCGATGCGGTGATCAACTGTGTCTCGCTTTACGTCGAGCGGGGCGCGCGCACCTTCGATGCGATCCATGTGAAGGGCGCCGAACGCGTCGCCAAGGCCGCCGCGGCGGCGGGCGTGGGGCAGCTCATCCATATCTCGGGCATCGGCGCGGACACGAACTCGGCCTCGAAATATGCACGCGCCCGGGCGCGGGGCGACAAGGCGGTGCGCGAGGCCTTTCCGGAGGTGACGATCCTGGCCCCCAGCGTCGTCTTCGGCGCCGAGGACCGCTTCTTCAACACCTTCGGCATGCTGGCCCGGCTCTCGCCGGTGCTGCCGCTCTTCGGCTGGACGCGGATCGACCGCTTCCCCTTCATCGATGGCGGGGTGACGAAGATGCAGCCGGTCTATGTCGGCGACGTCGCGGATGCGGCCGTTGCCGCCCTCGACCGGTCCAAGGCGCGCGGCGCGACCCCCGGCACGACATATGATCTCGGCGGCCCCGAGGTGATGAGCTTCCGCCAGGCGATCGAATTCACCTGCCGGGTGACCGAGCGCAAGCGCCTGCTGGTGCCGGTCCCCTTCTGGTGGGCGCGCATCTGGGCGTTCTTCTTCAAGCTGCTGCCCAACCCGCCGATCACCAGCGACCAGCTCCGCCTGCTCGAAGAGGACAATGTCGTCGGCGAAAAGGCGAAGACGCTCGCCGATCTCGGCATCACCGCGACCTCGGCTGAGGCGATCGTGCCGACCTATCTCGGCCGCTTCCGCCGCCACGGCCGCCACACCGAGACGCGCACCGCGTAGGCCATTCGGCCTTCTTTTCCTACTGCAGCGTCAGCCAGGGCAGCTGGTCCTTGAGCAGGCCGTAAAACACGGCCAGCAGGAAGACGCCGAAGATCAGCCGGTAGATGACGAAGGGCGTGAAGCTGGCCCGTTTCAGCCACGACATCATCGCCAGGATCGCGAGGAACGCCACGACGAACGAGAGCGCGGCGCCGAGCAGCGCATCGAAGCCGAGCGAGGCGTTCTCGGACTTGTAGATCTTGTAGCCGGCCAAACCGCCCGCCGCGATGATCGTCGGGATCGAGAGCAGCATCGAGAAGCGCGCCGAGTCGACCCGCTCGTAGCCCAGCATGCGCGCGGCGGTCATGGTGATGCCGGCCCGGCTGGTTCCGGGGATCAGCGCCAGTACCTGGGAGAGCCCCACGAAGAGCGCGCTGCCGATGCCGAAATGCTCCATGCGTTTGACCGTCAGCGAGATCCGGTCGACGACGTAGAGCAAGAGACCGAAGACGATGAAGGCCCAGCCGATCACCTCCGCGCTGCGCAGCGCCGTTCCGACGAACATGTCGAGGAGAAGGCCACCGATGATGACCGGGATCGTCGCCAGCACCAGGAGGCCCAAAAGCCTCATGCCCGGTGACGGACGTCCGCGCACGGCTAGGCCCAGCCCGCACAGGATCAGCCAGATTTCGCGCCAGAGATAGGCCATGACGGCGCCCAGCGTGCCGACATGGACGGAGATATCCATCACCAGCTGCTGGGCTTCCGGCGGCACCGGCTGGCCGGTGCCTTGCTCCAGCGCCTGCCAGGCGAGAATGAGATGTCCCGACGAGCTGATCGGCAGGAATTCGGTAATACCCTGCACGATCGCCACGACGGCGATGTGTAGAAGCGGCATGAAGCCCCCCTCTGCAACCCCCGCGGCCAGCATACCACCGTGTTGTGGCGCCTCGAAGGTCGTAATTAGTCCCATAATGGTACTAACAATTGACCATTATGGTGCGGTGCGGCGAAATGATACGCTTTATAAGTGTTTCATTAATGTTAATAGGTCAGTATTACTGCTGTTAATGTCGCTTTTGGCTGGAAATCCGTGGCATTTTGGCTTACATGGTGAAGGCATGACATCGGGGTCGGCGCCCAAATCAACCATAACCAAGCAGAATGGGCGCCCGGTTGGGTCTCCGAACATTGATGGCAGGGTCGGGAATCGGCGCATGAGCAATGCGATGCTGAAATTCGTTACGGTCGACCAGACCATGCCGCGCAAGCGCTCGGCCGACGCGCGCCGTGAGGATTTCGACGAGATCTACGACGAATTCGCGGAGGAGAAGGCGGCCGAGCAGGCAAGCCGCTGCTCGCAATGCGGCATCCCCTATTGCCAGATCCACTGCCCGCTGCAGAACAATATTCCCGACTGGCTGATGCTGACCGCCGAAGGGCGCCTGGAGGAAGCCTACGAGGCCTCCTCGGCGACCAACAACATGCCCGAGATCTGCGGCCGCATCTGTCCGCAGGACCGGCTGTGCGAGGGCAATTGCGTGATCGAGCAGGCCGGCCACGGCACGGTCACCATAGGCTCGATCGAGAAGTACATCACCGACACCGCCTTCGAGCGCGGCTGGGTCAAGCCGGCAACGCCGGTGCGCGAGCGCCCGGAATCGATCGGCATCATCGGCGCCGGGCCGGGCGGCATGGCCGCGGCCGAAGAGCTGCGGCGCAAGGGTTTCCAGGTCACCATCTACGACCGCTACGACCGCGTCGGCGGCCTGCTCGTCTACGGCATCCCGAACTTCAAGCTGGAGAAGGACGTGGTGGCGCGCCGCGAGAAGCTGCTGCGCGACGCCAAGGTCGAGTTCAAGCTCAACTTCGAGGTCGGCCGCGACGCCAGCCTCGCCGAGCTCCGCCAGAAGCACGACGCGGTGCTGATCGCCACCGGCGTCTACAAGGGCCGCGACATCTCCGTGCCCGGCGTGGGCCTGAAGAACATCGTGCCCGCGCTCTCCTATCTCGTGGCGAGCAACCGCAAGGGGCTCGGCGACGAGGTGCCCGAATACGAGAACGGCAACCTGAACGCCCAAGGCAAGCACGTGGTCGTCATCGGCGGCGGCGACACGGCGATGGACTGCGTGCGCACCGCCGTGCGTCAGGGCGCCAAGTCGGTGCGCTGCCTCTACCGCCGCAACCGCGACAACATGCCGGGTTCGATGCGCGAGGTCAGCCACGCCGAGGAGGAGGGCGTGGAGTTCGTCTGGCTCTCCGCGCCCGAAGCCTTCCTCGGCGAGGAGGCGGTGAGCGGCGTGCGTGCGCACCGCATGCGCCTGGGTGCGGCCGACGCCACCGGCCGCCAGACGCCCGAGCCGATCGAGAACTCCTCCTTCACCCTCGAATGCGATCTCGCAATCAAGGCGCTCGGCTTCGACCCAGAGGACATCCCGAAGCTCTTCGGCGAGCCCGAGCTCAGCGTCACCCAGTGGGGCACGATCCGGGTCAACTGGAAGTCCATGATGACCAATCTCGACGGCGTCTTCGCGGTCGGCGACATCGTGCGCGGCGCCTCGCTCGTCGTCTGGGCGGTGCGCGACGGCCGCGATGCCGCCGAGAGCGTCGCGCAATGGATCGACCGCGCGGACGAAGCCGGCCAGGAAGACGCGGCCGCCTCCGTGGCGGCGGAATAGCAGGAGGCGACGCGCAAGTGAATGAGCACCGCACCGCGCGAGCGTCTGGGTTGGGGACCGTGGCAGCGCTTCCCGCGCAATGCCGTGTTCTTCGCGGCGCTGCTGGCGAATGTGGTTATCGCGCTCAACCTGTGGAGCATCGTGCCGGTGCGGCGCGAGGGCAGCGTCACCTTCGTGGAGCGCACGCTTCAGCGCGGACCAGAACGCAAAGTCGGCGAGCGCAAGGTCGTCGAGCACTCGCTCAGCACGGCGCGCATCTACGCGCTCTTCG
>CAZBRE010000164.1:0-9101 GCA_964494065.1 uncultured Alphaproteobacteria bacterium | reverse complement strand
GGAGTCGAACCCCTGACCTCTTGAATGCCATTCAAGCGCTCTCCCAACTGAGCTACGGCCCCGCATCTTGGGAATCATCATCGCGCCGGTCGACGCGAACGGCTTTCGTCCGCTGCCGGTCTCTAGCCGACCACGCCGATCATAAAGGAATCGTGCGGCGGTGGTGCAAGGGAATTTTTCGAACGCGCGCCCGAACGGCGCATCACGACCACGCCCGCCCGCCTGCGCATCGCGGCCTAGGTGTCCTCCTTGCGATCGTCATCGACTTTCTCCAGCACCTCGGCGACGTCGTCGTCATCCTCGCCGAGATCGGAAGCGTCCTCCAGGACGGACTCGTCATCGTCATCGTCGATATCTTCATCGAGGTCGTCGTCGAGATCATCATCGAGATCGTCGTCGTCTTCGGCCTCCGCGGCTTCCTTGGCCTTCTTGCGCTTCTCCGCTTCCGCCGCGGCCGCCTTGCGCGCGGCCTCGCTCGGCGCCGCCGAGCGGGCCCGCTTGGCCTTGGCGAACACTTCGGGCTCGAAGGTGGTGCCACAGGACGGGCACTCGATCGGGTTCTTCTGCAGATCGTAGAACCGCGCCTGGCAGTTCGTACAGATCCGCTTTATACCCCATTCCGGCTTTGCCACGCCGTCTGCCTCCAGGATTTATGTCTGCCCTTGAATCCGGCGTGCGTTTGCCATGAGTCGTCGCGCCTGTCAAAAGCAATTTTGTTCGCCGGCGCGTCGCCGCCGATCATGGCTTTGATATCACCGCGATATCGCCTCGGTACGGCCGCGATGTGGTGTGGGGGCGCCCGTTCGTGCTAGGCAGGGCGCGCCCGTGCGGGCGAAGGCCCGATGCGGCCGATCCCGATAGGAGAGAGACCCGAGCCAGATGACGCCCACCTCGACGCTGCGGACCCTCGTCTCGCGGCCCGTCGCCGGGCTCAGGGGCTCAGCGCGGCCGCCCGGCGACAAGTCGATCTCCCACCGCGCGCTGATCCTTGGCGCCTGCGCGGTCGGCGTGAGCGAGATCGAGGGGCTGCTCGAGGCCGACGACGTCCTGGCGACCGCGCGGGCGCTGGAGGCCATGGGCGCGCGCATTGTGCGTGGCGAGGACGGCCGCACCCGCGTCACCGGCGTCGGCGTGGGGGGCTTGAGCGAGCCCGAGCGCGAACTCGATCTCGGCAATTCCGGCACCGGCGCGCGGCTGCTGATGGGCGTGGTCGCGACCCATGCGATGCGCGCGACCTTCACCGGCGATGCATCGCTGAGCGGCCGGCCGATGGGCCGGGTGATGGCGCCGCTCGAAGCCATGGGCGCACAGTTCACGGCACGCCGCGACAACTTCCTGCCGCTCACGATCGACGGGGCGGTCGACCCGTTGCCGATCGAATACGCGATGCCGGTCGCCTCGGCCCAGGTGAAGTCGGCGGTGCTGCTGGCCGGGCTGAACGCGCCGGGCGTGACGTCGGTGATCGAGACCGCGCCCACCCGCGACCACACCGAAACCATGCTCCGGCATTTCGGCGCCGAGGTGACGATCGAGGACAGGGAAGACGGCCGGGTCGTTTCGGTGACCGGCTATCCCGAGCTCGAGGCGCGGACGGTGACCGTGCCGGCCGATCCCTCCTCGGCGGCCTTTCCGATCATCGCCGCGCTGGCGACGGCCGGCTCCGAGCTCGTGCTGAGCAACGTCGGCATGAACCCCTTGCGCGCCGGCCTCATCGTCAGCCTGCGCGAAATGGGGGCGGTCATCGAGGCGGCGCACGAGCGCGCGGACGGCGGCGAGCCGGTGGCCGATCTCACGGTCCGCTCGAGCGCGCTCAAAGCCGTCACCGTGCCGGCGGGACGCGCGCCCGCGATGATCGACGAGTATCCCGCCCTCGCCGTCGCCGCCGCCTTCGCGAAGGGCACCACCGTGCTCGAGGGGCTGGGCGAGCTGCGCGTCAAGGAGAGCGACCGGCTCGCGGCGATCGCGCGCGGGCTCGTGGCTTGCGGCGTCGAGGTCGAGGAGGGCGAGACCAGCCTCGCCGTGCATGGGCTCGGCGGGCCGCCGCGCGGGCTTCAGACGGACGCCCCGCCGATCGAGACCCACGGCGATCACCGCATCGCCATGGCCTTCCTGGCGCTGGGCGCCGGCGCGCAGAACCCGGTCACGGTCGACGGCGCCGATATGATCGCCACCAGCTTCCCCGATTTCCCCGGCTTCATGAACGCGCTCGGCGCCGAAATAATCGAAGGGATGGCGGGCGCATGATCATCGCCGTCGACGGGCCGGCGGCGGCCGGTAAGGGCACGCTGGCGCGGCGGTTGGCGCTGGCGCTCAATCTCGCCTATCTCGACACGGGCGCGCTCTACCGGGCGGTCGGCCTGAGCGTGCTGCGCGCGGGCGGCGATCCGGCCGACGAGGCGGCAGCGGTCGAGGCCGCGGAAAACCTCGACCGCTCCATCCTCGACGACCCCGAGCTGCGCGGCGATGCGGCCGCCGGCGCCGCCTCCAAGGTAGCGGCCATTCCGGCGGTGCGTCAGGTTCTCCTGGCCTTTCAGCACGACCTCGCCGCCAACCCGCCCGCGGGCAAGCAGGGCGCCATCCTCGACGGCCGCGATATCGGCACCGTCGTCTGCCCCGAGGCCGACGTGAAGATATTCGTCACCGCCAGCGCGGAGGCGCGGGCCGAGCGCCGCCTCAAGGAGTTGCAGGGGCGCGGGATCGAAGCTATATACGCCAACGTCTTGCAAGACATGAAGGAGCGCGACGCCCGCGACCAGGCACGGGCCGTGGCACCCCTGGTCCCGGCGGAGGATGCCCACATCCTCGACACCACGGACCTCGATGCCGACGAAGCGTTCGAACAAGCCCTGGCGATAGTCGATCCGAGCACGGCGCCCGAGTAGGCTTCGCGAAGCGAAGATTGCTCGCGTGAGGGGCAAACGCTAGGCGCCCCTAATTGTCTCATTTTCTATGGCAATTCGTGTAGGGACGCCCCATTTTACGCCCAATCGCCCGATATGACGGCCTTTGGGTGCGATAAGTGAGTGGGGGCCGCATCGCCGGGCGTCAAACTCCCGATCGTCTTGCACCCGGACACGACTACCTCCTACGGGGTCAAAGACCGCCGGAACCAACCGGCTGGCCGGAAAATCGAGATACTGAAAAGGAAGCAAACGGAAGACATGGCAAACACGAGCACGGAAACCGCAGGCGCGGTTAAGGAAGATTTCGCAGCCCTCCTCGAAGAGTCCCTCGCCGCCACCGAGAACTTCGAAGGCCAGGTGGTCAAGGGCAAGGTCATCGCGATCGACAACGACATAGCGCTGGTCGATGTCGGCCTGAAGTCGGAAGGCCGCATCCCGCTGAAGGAGTTCTCGGTCCAGGGCGGTGAGCCCGATATCGGGGTCGGCGACGAAGTCGAAGTGTTCGTCGAGCGCATGGAGAACCACCACGGCGAGTCCGTGCTGAGCCGCGAGAAGGCCCGGCGCGAGGAAGCCTGGACCCAGCTCGAGCAGGCATTCAAGGACGCCAAACGCGTGACCGGCGTGATCTTCGGCCGCGTCAAGGGCGGCTTCACCGTCGATCTTTCGGGCGCCGTGGCCTTTCTGCCCGGCAGCCAGGTCGACATCCGGCCGGTGCGCGACGTCTCGCCCCTCATGGGCACCCCCCAGCCCTTCCAGATCCTGAAGATGGACCGCCAGCGCGGCAACATCGTGGTCTCGCGCCGCGCCGTGCTCGAAGAGACCCGCGCCGAGGCGCGGACCGAGCTGGTCGC
Source organism: uncultured Alphaproteobacteria bacterium (assembly GCA_964494065.1). Lineage (GTDB taxonomy): Bacteria > Pseudomonadota > Alphaproteobacteria > JAPULJ01 > JAPULJ01 > DATKZM01. Next base: position 5,347 of record CAZBRE010000164.1, on the reverse strand, counting down.
CAATCTGAAGGAGGGCCAGGTCCTCCAGGGCGTGGTCAAGAACATCACCGACTACGGCGCCTTCGTCGATCTGGGCGGCATCGACGGCCTGCTCCACGTGACCGACATTTCGTGGAAGCGCGTCAACCATCCGAGCGACGCGCTGCAGATCGGCCAGACGGTCGACGTGCAGGTCATCCGCTTCAACCCGGAGACCCAGCGCATCTCGCTCGGCATGAAGCAGCTCGAAGCCGATCCCTGGGATGGCGTCGTCTCCAAATATCCGGTGCGCGCCAAGCTCAAGGGCCGTGTCACCAACATCACCGATTACGGCGCCTTCGTGGAACTGGAGCCGGGCGTCGAGGGTCTCGTCCACGTCTCGGAGATGTCGTGGACCAAGAAGAACGTGCATCCGGGCAAGATCGTCTCGACCAGCCAGGAGGTCGAGGTGATGGTGCTGGATGTCGACCCGCAGCGCCGCCGCATCTCGCTGGGCCTGAAGCAGTGCCTCGACAATCCGTGGGAAGCCTTCGCGGCGATGTATCCCTCGGGCAGCGAGATGGAAGGCGAGGTCAAGAACATCACCGAGTTCGGGCTGTTCGTCGGCCTGCCGGGCGATATCGACGGCATGGTGCACATGTCCGACATCGCCTGGGGCAAGCCCGGCGAGGAGGCGATCGCCGGCTTCGAGAAGGGCAACATGGTGAAGTTCAAGGTGCTCGATATCGACACCGAGAAGGAACGCATCAGCCTGGGCATCAAGCAGCTGACCGAGGACCCGTTCGCGGGTGCGGCCGCCGAGATCAAGAAGGGCGACACCGTGACCTGCACCGTGAAGGCCGTCGTCGACGGCGGCATCGAAGTGACGGTCAACGAGTCGCTCGACGGCTTCATCCGCAAGGCCGAGCTGAGCCGCGACCGCTCCGAGCAGCGGCCCGACCGCTTCGCCGTCGGTGAGAAGGTCGACGCCAAGGTGATCGCGGTCGACGCCAAGTCGCGCAAGCTCACGCTCTCGATCAAGGCGCGCGAGCTCGACGAGGACAAGCGCGCAATGCAGCAGTTCGGCTCGTCCGACAGCGGCGCGTCGCTGGGCGACATCCTGGGTGCCGCCTTCGACAAGGCCAAGGAGAAGTCGGGCAAGGACGACGAGGCCGCGCCGGCCGAAGCAGCCGAAGCTCCGGCGGAAGAAGACGCCGCGCCGGCTGAAGCCGAGGCGCCCGCCGAGGAAGCAGAAGCACCCGCGGAAGAGGCTGCACCGGCCGAGGAGGCTCCGGCGGCCGAGGCCGAGGACGCGAAACCGGCAAAGAAGCCCGCGGCCAAGAAAACGGCAGCGAAGAAGCCGGCGGCCAAGAAAACGGCAGCGAAGAAGCCGGCCGCCAAGAAGACTACGGCCAAGGCGAAGAAGGACGCCGACGCGTAAACACCGTCGGCTGGCGGCCTGACCGTCCTTCATTGTTGTCGCGACACTATGCCGGGCGCGTCCCCAAACGGAGACGCGCCCGTTGCCGTCGGGGCGCACGTGGACGGGGCAGCCCGCTCAATCCGCTTCCGCAGGTTGCACCAGGCACGTTCCCGGCACGCATCCGGGGCTGGCTCCGCGCTGCAACACCTCCCAAAAAATGGTTTTTTCTGAACAGCTTACCCTTGACGACCCTCATGCCCTCTGGCAACCTTGCCGGCGCTGAAGGACCGGGGGTTGAACAACGGTCGTGGCGTCGCAAGGCGCTGGCTGCGGGGTAGACAGACACAAGTCATAGGTTGGTGGTTTGGTGTCACCCCGGATCGGTGGACGCTCCGGCGCAGGAAGCTTTGGTCGAACCATAGCGACCCGCGTTCGGGATGCCGGGTGGTGAAGGCCGAGTGAGCCCGGACGGTGCATTGGGTTGAAGATGCGGATTGAAGTTACGGGCTGAAGATACGGGCTGAAGATAGGTGTCGAGATTGTTGGGGTGGAAACGGGTCAATCGAGCGCCATGACGAAATCGGAATTGATACAGCGCCTGATGGAGCGAAATGCTCACTTGTTCACCGGCGAGCGACGGCTTTACCAGCGCGACGCCGAACGCGTGGTCGGCACGGTGTTCGAGGAGATCGCCGCGGCGCTGGAGCGCGGTGACCGGGTCGAGCTACGCGGCTTCGGCGCCTTTTCGGTCAAGCGGCGGGATGCGCGCGTCGGCCGCAATCCGCGAACCGGCGAGACGGTCAATGTCGAGGCCAAGCACGTGCCGTATTTCAAGACCGGCAAGGAATTGCGCGAGCGCCTCAACGGCAAGGGCTAGCCGCACCCGCATCGGACGTGATCGCGACGCTGGTCCCCCTGTGCTGGTCCGGGGCACGACATATATATGACTGATGCCGGAACGACCGCCGGGCCTGCCGCATGAAACCCATGAAGCTGATCGGCTGGGGCATTTTCGTAATCGTGGCGCTGATCGCGGTGGCCTTCGCGATTCACAATCACGCCGCCCAAACCGTTGATTTCTGGCCCCTTCCCTACACGTTCAAAGCGCCGCTCTATGCCGTAGTGATCGTCGCCCTGGCCTTCGGTTTCGTGCTGGGAGCGGTCGCGGCCTGGATCGGCGGACATCGCTGGCGGAAGCTCGCCAGGCAACGCAAGCGCGAGACCGACACGCTGATGCGCGAGCTCGACGGCTTCAAGGCGAAGGAGCGCGAGCGGACGCTGGCCGGCCCGAGCGGGTCCGCAACCCGGGCGGTCCCGGCCGATCGCGCCACCGACCGCCCGGTGCCGCGCGCCATCGCGGGCGGTGGCGGCTGAGCCGCGCGCCGGGCCATGCAGACCGTCACCGCCGAAGCGCTCGGAGCGCTGCTCGACGACCGCACCTTGATCGAGGCGCTGCGCGCGATGTTCGTCGCCGGCTGCGTGGCGCCGGTACGCCACCACCACACGATCCCGCAAGCCGGTATGGACGCGACGCTGCTGCTGATGCCGGCCTGGGAGCAGGACGCAGGATCCGGCGGGGCGCTCGGTATCAAGATCGTCACCGTCTATCCCGACAACGGCGCAAAAGGCTTGCCCGCGGTGATGGGCAACTACATGCTGCTCGACGGTGCAACGGGAACGCCCATGGCGCTGATCGACGGCCAGGCGCTGACCGTGCGGCGGACGGCGGCGGCCTCCGCGCTCGCGGCCGATTATCTGGCGCGCGAGGATGCGCGGATGCTGGCGATGATCGGCACCGGCGCGCTGGCGCCGCATCTGGTGCGCGCCCATGCGACGGTCCGGCCGATCGACGAGGTCGTGATCTGGGGGCGCTCGCCCGACAAGGCGCAGGCGCTGGCGGCGGTACTCGACGCGTCATTGGGCAAGGAACTGGGTGACAGGACGATCAATGTGCAGACAACGGATGACCGTGAGGCCGCGGTGCGGGGCGCCGACGTGATCTCCTGCGCCACATTGTCGGCCGATCCGCTGGTCGCGGGCGAATGGCTTCAACCCGGCCAGCATCTCGACCTCGTCGGCGGCTTCACCCCGGCGATGCGCGAGACCGATGACGCGGCAATCGAATGCGCACGGGTCTATGTCGACACCCGCACCGGGGCCATGAGCGAGGCGGGCGACATCGTCCAGCCACTCAAGTCGGGCGTGCTGAGCGAAGCGGCGATCCAGGGCGATCTCTTCGAGCTCACGCGGGGGGAGGTTAAGGGCCGCGGCAGCGCCGAGGAGATCACGCTCTTCAAGTCGGTCGGCACGGCGCTGGAGGATCTGGCGGCCGCCAAGCTGGCGCTTGCGGGACTCGCCAAATCGGGGTCGGGGGCATGACCGAGATCTACTGCGCCATCGACACGCCCGATCTCGCTGCCGCCGAACGGCTCGTGGGCGCGCTTGCCGGCGCGGTCGACGGCATCAAGCTGGGGCTCGAGTTCTTCGTCGCGAACGGTCCGGCGGGTGTGGCAAAGCTCGCCGAGAAGGGGCTGCCGGTCTTCCTCGACCTCAAGCTCCACGACATCCCGAACACCGTGGCGGGCGCGGTGCGCGCGCTGATGCCGCTCGCACCGCGCATCCTCACCGTCCATGCCGGCGGCGGCCGCGCCATGCTCGAAGCGGCGGTGGACGCGAAAGGCGGCGCGCGCGAGCCGCGCATCGTCGGCGTCACGGTGCTGACCAGCCTCGACGACGACGATCTCGGCCGCATGGGCTGGGCCGAGGGATCGGAAGCAACGGTGAAGCGGCTCGCCGAGGAGGCGAAGGCCGGCGGGCTCGACGGCATTGTCTGCTCGCCGCGCGAGGCAGCGGCGATGCGTGCGGGCTTTGGCCCCGACTTCCTCCTCGTCGTCCCCGGCATCCGTCCGGCCTGGGCGGCGGCGGGCGACCAAAAGCGGATCACCACACCGGCCGACGCCGCGGCCGCCGGCGCCGACGTGCTGGTGATCGGCCGGCCGATCACGGGGGCCGATCGGCCCGCCGAGGCGGCGCAGCGCATCGCCGCGGAGCTCGCGGCATGAACGCGCCCATCAACCATACGGTCGTCAAGATCTGCGGCATCACCCATGCGACCGCGCTGGGCGCGGCGATCGAGGGCGGCGCCGATTTCGTCGGCTTCATCTTCTACCCGCCCTCGCCGCGCTATGTGGCGCCGGGGCGCGCGGCGGCGCTCGGCAATGCGACGCCGGCGGAGATCGGCCGCGTCGGCGTGTTCGTCGATCCAACGGACGCAGTGCTCAGACAAACCCTCGACCGGGTGCGCCTCGACCTGCTCCAGCTTCATGGGCGCGAAAGCCCCGATCGCGTCGCCGAGATCAAGGCGCGCTTCGGCCTGCCGGTGATCAAGTCGGTCGCCATCTCCTGCGCCCGCGACGTGGACTTGGCGGGAGACTTCGCCGAGGCGGCGGACTGGCTGCTGTTCGATGCCAAGCCGCCGCGAAGTCCCGGCGCGCTTCCCGGCGGCAACGCCCTCAGCTTCGACTGGTCGCTGCTCGCCGGGCGCGATTGGGACGTTCCGCATCTCATCTCCGGCGGGCTCGATGCCAAGAATGTGGGCGAGGCGCTCCACGCAACGGGCGCGCAAGGCGCCGATGTGTCCTCCGGGGTGGAGCACGCGCCGGGCGACAAGGACCCGGAGAAGATCGCCGCCTTCCTCAAGGCCGCGCGCGGCGCATTGCCGGCTTGAAGGCGGGTCGTCCGATGGCAACCGTCAACACCTATCGCGGCGGCCCCGACGAGCGCGGGCATTTCGGCATCTTCGGCGGGCGCTATCTGCCCGAGACGTTGATGCCGCTGGTGCTCGCGGTCGAGGCCGCCTACGAGGCGGCGAAGGCCGACCCCAGCTTCCAGGCCGAGCTCGACGAGCGCCTGAAGCACTATGTCGGCCGGCCGAGCCCGCTCTATTTCGCCGAGCGGCTGACCGAG
>CAZBRE010000163.1:0-9114 GCA_964494065.1 uncultured Alphaproteobacteria bacterium | reverse complement strand
TCGCGCCGGAGCCCGGCCATGAGTATCTGTCTGACCCTCGCCGTTTTCATCGGCACCGTCTGGTTCGCCTGCGAGCTCAACGCCGAGCCCGTCGCCGAGAACCGCGCCTTCGCGCGCGAGCGCTGGCAGGACGGTATCGAGGAGTGAGCCCGCCTAGCGGTAAATGTCGCAAATTCATTCCACAGCCGCTTTAGTCTCAGTTTGGAATGCCGATCCCTCTGTGCCGACAAGGTTAACATGAGGGTCGACGTGTTTTCGATGGATCGGCGCATTTTCGATAGGCTGTGCGGCATCGCGCGCGCTTGCGGGTGGGGGCGACTCGGCCTAGCTGTTGCGGTAGATTCACCCCGAACCGACAACCTCAAGACGCCGGACCCAGCCATGAGCGACTACACCGCCCCCATCGACGACATCAAGTTCACCCTGCGCCAGGTCGCCGGCCTCGAAAGCGTCACCTCGATGCCGGGCTTCGAGGAGGTGTCGGACGATATCGTCGATGCCGTGTTGGAGGAGGCGGGCAAGTTCGCCGCCGGCGTGCTCGGGCCGCTCAACCGCACCGGCGACGAGCAGGGGTCGCGCCTCGAGGACGGCGTGGTCAAGACGCCCGACGGGTTCCGCGAGGCCTACCACCAATATGTCGAGGGCGGCTGGAACGGCATGATGTTCGCGGCCGACTGGGGTGGCATGGGCTTTCCGTGGACGCTCTCGATGGCGATCACCGAGATGTTCGATGCCGCCAATACCGGCTGGTCGCTCTGCCCGATGCTGACACAAGGCGCCATCGAGGCGCTGACCGCCCACGGTACCGAGACGCTGCAAAACCTTTTCATCCCCAAGCTCGTCTCCGGCGAGTGGACGGGGACGATGAACCTGACCGAGCCGCAGGCAGGATCGGACGTCGGGGCGCTGCGCTCGAAAGCCGTGCCGGACGGCGACCACTACCGCATCAGCGGTCAGAAGATTTTTATTACTTACGGCGACCAGGACTACACCGAGAACGTGATCCACCTGGTCCTCGCGCGCCTGCCCGATGCGCCGGAGGGGCCGAAAGGCATTTCCTTGTTCCTCGTACCGAAGGTACTGGTGAACGAGGACGGTTCGCTGGGCGAGCCCAACGATCTCCGCGTCGTCTCGCTCGAGCACAAGCTCGGCATCCATGCGAGCCCAACGGCCGTCATGAGCTACGGCGACGGCGAAGGCGCGATCGGCTACCTTATCGGCGAGGAGAATAACGGCCTGGCCTGCATGTTCACGATGATGAACAACGCGCGCCTCAATGTCGGCATGCTCGGCCTCGGCACCGCGGTGCGCGCCTATCAGCAGGCCCGTGACTACGCGACCGAGCGCGTGCAGGGCGCCGATATCGCCGGCAATCCGAGCGAAAAGGTGGCGATCATCAAGCACCCCGATGTGCGCCGCATGCTGATGGCGATGAAGGCCGACGTCGAGGCGATGCGGGGCTTGATCTATTTCGCCGGCACCGCGCTCGACAAAGCCAAGCACCATCCCGACGCCGACGAGCGCAAGCGCCAGCAGGCGCTGATCGATCTCTTGACGCCGGTCGTCAAGGCCTGGTGCACCGATACCGGGCTCGACGTCTGCAACACCGGCATTCAGGTCCATGGCGGCATGGGCTTCATCGAGGAGACCGGCGCCGCCCAGCATTGGCGCGACGCGCGCATCCATCCGATCTACGAGGGCACCAACGGCATCCAGGCGAACGACCTGCTCGGCCGCAAGGTGGTGCGCGACGGCGGCGCCACCGCCAAGGCCTTCATCGCCACGATGGGCGCGCTCGACAACGAATTGGGCGCGGCGGAAGACGGCGACCTCAAGGCCATCCGCGGCGCGCTCACCCAGGGCCTTGAATGCCTCAGCGAGGCGACCGACTGGATCGTCGCGACCTTCCCCAAGGAGCCGCATCTCGCCGCCGCCGGCGCGCGTCACTACTTGGAGCTCTGGGGCGACGTGACCTCGGGCTGGCTGCTCGCCAAGGCGGCGCTTGCGTCGGACAAGGCGCGGGGTAACGGGGCGAACGGCCCAGGAGGCAATGCCTCCTTCCACGAGGCCAAGCTCAAGACCGCGCGCTTCTTCGCCGACCAGCGCCTCACCCGCGCGCCCAGCCTAAAGGCCGCCATCACCGAGGGCGGCAGCGCCGTGATGGCCCTCGCCGAGGATCAGTTCTGAGGCTTACGGCGCTCGCTCAGGCCGTGCCCGCATACACCATGCCGAAGCCGATGCCGTATTCGAGCGTGTCGGCATAGACCGCGAGCGTCGGCGCTTCGCCGCCGGCGGTCATATGCGCCGCGGTCGCGGCGATCCAGGTCATGAGCTCGTTGAAGCCGACGCCGGCGCTGGGGACGATATCCTCGCCCCGCCAATCGTCGAAGCGCGTGAGGTCGCCCGCGCAGAGGATGTCGAGGAATTCGCGGTCGGCCTCTACGTTGAGGCGGATGTCCTCGTTCGTCCGCCGGCCGTCGACCAGCATATGCGCGCCTTCCTCGTGCATCGTGTAAAGCCGCTCGAGCCAGGCTTCGTCGCTGAACGTCCCGCCGGCCGCCCCGCTCATCTGATAGGCGGCGACGTCCGGCGTCGCCTCGTCCTGCGGCGGATAGTAGCGCGTCGGGTGATGCGACATGCCGCCCGAGCCCAGAAACAGCACACGCTTGTCGAGGGCCTTGGCGAAGCGGCCGATCGCCTCGCCGAGCTCGCGGACGCGGCGATAGGGCGGCAGCGGCGGGGTCAGCACGTTGAGGAAGATCGGGATCACCGGATAGCGGTCGACGCCGCCGAGCAGGCGGTGCATCGGCTGCGAGAAGCCGTGATCGACGGTCATGTCGCGGGCCACCGAGGGATCGAACCCCTCGCCGATCAGATGGGCTGCCAGGGCCAGCGCCGTTTCGCCCGGCACGGTGAAGGTGCCCGCGAAGCCGCCGACATCGCCGATCGACCGGCAGGCCGTGCCGATGCAGTAGCTCGGCATCAGCTCCAAATGAAAGCCGAAGAAGTGGTCGGTGCCGAAGACCAGCACGAGCTCGGGATCGAAGGCCTCGATCGCCGCCTTGCGCGCCTCGTATTGCGCCAGGATCTCGGGCTCGCTCGCCGGCGGCTTGGCGCAGACCATCATGATCGGCGAATGCGAGGCGCAGACGAGACCGAGTGTCATGGCATTGTTCTCCCGACCGTAAGCCTCAGCGCCCGAGCTTGAGCACGTCTTCGAAGCTCTCGTCGACGAAGAGCCGGTCGGTGGCGCGGGCGGCAAAGCGCCATTCGCCGTCCTCCAACCTGTATTCGTCGTTGTAGTCCTGCACCAGCATCGGTCGCGCGGGCAGCAGCGGTGGTCCGTCGCCTGCGAACAGCAGCAGGATCGTGGTGCCGTGCGCGGCCTCGGCGCTGTCGATGGTGAGGCGGAGATTGGTGAAGATGTGCCGCGCCGTGCGCTCGCCCCGCTCTGCGCGCTTGGCATAGGCGGCGCGGATGGCCTCGCGGCCGACGGTCTTCTCTCCGTTCGCGCGGCCGTACCAGCCATCTTGCGTGAAGAGATCGGCCACCGTATCCGATAGGCCATGGTCGATGCGGTAGGCGAACTCGGCGATCAGCGCCTCGATCTCGGTGCGGATCAGCGCCGCGTCCTGGCGTCCGACCTTGCCTGGGCCCATCACACGTAATGCCCCCCGAACCGGTTGCCGAGGAAATTGTCGAGCGTGCACTGCTCCTGGCGCACGAAGCCCTTTGAGGGCAGTTTCCCCTCGATCAGCAGGTCGACCATGGCGCAGAGCCCGGCCGCCGTCGTCACCTGGATCGCGCTCCATTCGTGACCGGCGATCTCGCTGTTGTAGATCTTCTTGGCGTAGGTCTCCTGGGTGAGCCGGCCGTCCTGCTCGCCCGCCACCGTGACGAAGATCAGCACCACATCCTGCTTGGTCATCGGCACGGCGGTGTCGAGGAGGTCGCGGAACAGCCCGCGCCGCTCCGACAGGCGCAGGTCGCGCACCAGCATCTGCACCATGTCGCGATGCCCCGGATAGCGGACGGTCTTATAGTTGAGGCTGTCGACCTTGCCTTCCAGCGTCTCGGCCAGCGTGCCGAGCCCACCTGAGGTGTTGAAGGCCTCGTAGCGCACGCCCTCCAATGAGAAATGCTCCAGGCCCTGCAGCGCCAGCACCTTCACCCGTGTGCCGTCATGCACGGCATCGCAGGGATTGCAGTATTCGTTGATCAGCCCGTCGGTCGACCAGGTGAGGTTGTAGCGGAGCGCGTTCACCGGGAATTGGGGCAGGGCCCCGACCCGCATATGCACGTCGCGCAATGCCGTGAACCGCTTGGCGAGATCGTAGGCCACGATCGACACGAAACCGGGCGCAAGGCCGCATTGCGGCACGAAGGCTGTCTTGGCACCCTTCGCAATCTTCTTCACCTTCTCCGTCGTCTCGACGTCCTCGGTGAGATCGAAATAGTGCGCGCCCGCCTCGCGCGCCGCGGCCGCCACCGGTGCGTTCAGGAAGAAGGGCAGGGCGCTCACGATCACGTCCTGGCCCTTGGCGATGGCGTGCAGCGTGTCCTCGTCGGCGACGTTCGCCGTGCGCCGCTCGGCTTGCGTCTCGGGGATCAGCTTCAGCATCTCGCTGTTCGCATCGGCGACGGTGATCTCGTAGTCGCCGGTCCCCGAAAGCAACGCAGTGATCGCCGATCCGATCTTGCCCGCACCCAGCAGAAGCAGCTTGGTCATCGCGACGCAGAGTCCCCGAGAAAGTAATGCCCGCGCGTCATCATAGCAGCGAAATCGGAGGGCGCATTCGGCTTCCGGCACTGCGCACACCGTGCGCCTTTTTTTGCTTGCATTGCGTCGCAGCACGCCCTAGATACTGCGCTTCCCGATATTCGGGTACACCTTTCTGACTTGGGGGTAGGGCATGGCTTCGGATAGCTCTGCCACCCGGTTGGGGGTCGTATTGGAGGACATGGCGGACACGTCGGTTCTCCCGCACGCGGCGGCAGCCGTGACGACCGAAGATCGGGTGGTCTCACACGACTACTTCATTACCAAAGACGGCATCGAATTCGCCGGCACCCATCTGCTCGTCGATCTGTGGGAGTGCCACAACATCGATGATCTGGCACTGGTGGAGCAGACGTTGCGCGAGGCGGTGAGCGCGTGCCGCGCGACCTTACTCAATCTCTACCTGCATCATTTCGGTGAAGAGCAGGGCGTGTCGGGCGTCGCGGTGCTGGCGGAATCGCACATCTCGATCCACACCTGGCCCGAGCGCGGCTATGCCGCCATCGACATCTTCATGTGCGGGCGCTGCGATCCGCATGCGGCGATCCCGGTGTTCGAGCGTTATTTCGTGCCGGGCACGGTCGAGCTCACGGAAGCCAAGCGGGGCCGCGTGCCTTGAGCGGTGCGCAGATCTGGTACGACGAGATCCTCTATCCGGAGTATCGGCAAGGCCTTCGCATCGAGACCATCCTGCATCGCGAGCAGACCGCGCATCAGGACCTGATCATCTTCGAGAACAAGCGCTTCGGCCGCGTGCTGGCGCTCGACGGCGTCATCCAGACGACCGAGGGCGACGAATACGTCTATCACGAGATGCTCGTCCACATGCCCGTGCTGGGCCACGGGGCAGCCAAGGACGTCCTCGTCGTCGGCGGCGGCGACGGCGGGGCGCTGCGCGAAGTGCTGCGGCACGAGACTGTCGAACGTGCCGTCATGGTCGAGATCGATGCCAGCGTGATCGAGATGTGTCGGGAGTACCTGCCGAACCATAGCGCCGGCGCCTTCGACGAGCCGCGCGCCGAGATCGTGATCGCCGACGGCGCCGCCTTCGTCGCCGAAACCGGTGAGGCCGAGACTGGGCGCCGCTTCGACGTCATCATCATCGACTCGACCGATCCGGCCGGGCCCGGCGAGGTGCTGTTCTCGGAGGCCTTCTATGGCGATTGCAAGCGCTGCCTCAAACCCGGCGGCGTGATCGTCACCCAGAACGGCGTGCCGTCGCTGCAGGGCTCGGAGGTCACCAACAGCCATCAGCGCCTCGGCGCGCATTTCGCCGACGTCGCCTTCTACCTCGCCTCCGTGCCGACCTATGCGGGCGGCTTCATGGCCCTCGGCTGGGCGAGCGACGATCCGGACTTGCGCGCAACGCCGCTCAAGGACCTCGAGGCCCGCTATGCCGCCGCCGGCATCGAGACGCGCTACTACAACCCCGCGATCCACCGCGCTGCGTTTGCTCTGCCCAATAGCGTGCGGGCTCTGATAGAATGACGGCGGCGTTCACTCGCTAGACCGAACGCATCGGCCGCGGGTCAGGCCATGTTTGGGAGGCAGCGATGAGCGTGCAGGACAAGGTCTTCGCCGGGTCGATCCCGGAAATCTACGATACCTATCTGGTGCCGTTGATCTTCGAAGCTTACGCCGACGATCTTGCCCGCCGCGTGACCGCGGAGGCGTCGGCGGCGGTGCTCGAAACGGCCGCGGGCAGCGGCGTGGTGACCCGGGCGCTCGCGGCCCGGCTCGCCGAAGGCGCGCACTTCACGGTCACCGACCTCAATCAGCCCATGCTCGACCGCGCCGCCAGCGTGCAGGGCGCGGATGTGCGGATCACCTGGCAACAGGCCGACGCCCTCGATCTGCCGTTCGACGATGCGAGCTTCGATGCGGTGGTCTGCCAGTTCGGCGTGATGTTCTTTCCCGACCGGGTGAAGGGCTACGCCGAGGCGCGGCGCGTGCTGAAGCCCGGCGGGCGCTTCATCTTCAACAGCTGGGACCATATCGGGGTGAACGAGTTCGCCGACGAGGTGACGAAGGCCGCCGCCACGGTATTCCCCGACGACCCGCCGCGCTTTCTCGCGCGCACCCCGCACGGCTACCACGACGTCGAGCTGATCCGCAGCGACCTGTCGGCTGCAGGTTTCGACGCGATTGCGATCGAGACCATCACGGAAACCAGCGCAGCCCCCACGCCGCGCCATCCGGCGATCGCCTATTGCCAGGGCACGCCGCTGCGCAACGAGATCGAGGCGCGCGATGCGAGCAGTCTCGAAGCGGTCACGGATCGTGCGGCCGACGCCATCGCAGCACGGTTCGGTCCAGGGCCGGTCGCCGGCATCATCCAGGGCCACGTGGCAACCGCGATACGGTGATGCGGGACGGGCCGCCCGCTGCGTTCAGTCCCCAGAGCCGGCCCCGTGTCCGAGGCGCCGCGAAAGCACATCGGCGGCCGCCTTCAGCACCTTTGCGACGGCACCGTCCCAAGCGCCGTCGAACTGGCCTTGCGGGCCGAGGGCTGCGATCACCGCGACAAGATCGCCCTGATGATCGAAGACGGGGGCGGCGAGGCCGGCGACGCCGGGCAGCAGATCGCCCTTGACCCGCCCCAGCCCGCGCGTGCGCGTCTCGCTCAAAATCGTATCGTAGCCTTCAGCGAGCGCCGGCGCCTGCGCCGCTTCCGCGGCGATCATTGCCGTTGTCTGCGCCTCCGGCAAAAAGGCTGCGAAGACCCGGCCGGTCGCCGAGTTCAGGAGCGGCATCACCGAGCCGGCGCGCACATTGGTAGTGACGGGCCGGCTCGCCTCCTCCCAGCGCACCACCACGGGGCCCTTGTTGCCCCAGACCGCGAGCAGCACCGTCTCGTCGATCGCCTCGCACAGGCGTTCCAGCGCCTCGCCGGCAAGGCGCATGACGTCGAGCGCGCCCAGCGCCGCCAGGCCGACATTGAGCGCCGCCCCGCCCAGACGGTAGCGCCCGCTCGCCCGGTCCTGCTCGACCATGCCGGCGCGGATCAGGCTGACCAGATAGCGATGCGCCTTGGCCGGGGCCATGCCCGCCGCCGCGGCAAGATCGGACAGGCTCGCCGGGACCCGCGCCCGCGCCGCCAAAGCCGCCAGCAGGGCCATGCCGGTTTCGACCGATTGCACGCCCTGCTGAGCCTTGATCTCCTGCGCGCCCGCGCGCTCCGTCATGAGGCCATCCGGTTGACACTTTGATTTCATATTTTATAATTGATTACGGCATTCGAAATCAATGAACGACCGCAGCCAGGGCAGATCGGTGGCATGCGCCCGGCAAGCGTGCGTGTTGTGCAGGGAGGAATGCGATGGCTGAGGGCGCTTCGATGAAATTCTCGATGTTCTCGGTCCAGGACCACTATCCGGGGCTGCCGCGCACGCTGACCCAGTTCTACGAGCAGATGCGCGAGCAAGCGATGCTGGCCGACCGGCTCGGCTACTATGCCTTCTTCGTTGCCGAGCACCATTTCCACGAATACGGCGTCTATCCGAACCCTGCCGTTGCCCTGGGGCAACTGGCTGCCGTCACCGAGACCATTCGCCTTGGGCCGGCGGTCACGATCCTGCCCTTCCGCAACCCGGTCACGGTGGCCGAAGACTATGCGATGCTCGACCAGATCTCGCACGGCCGGGTCGAGCTCGGTGTCGGCTCGGGCTATCTGGCGCACGAGTTCGCGGGCTTTGCGGCCGATCCCAAGACCAAGCGCTTCCAGTTCGACGACGCCCTCGCCGTGCTGAAGAAGGCGCTCTCGGGCGAGCGTTTCAGCCACAAGGGCGAGTACTACGAAGTCGAGGACCTCAAGCTCAACGTCACGCCGATCCAGCAGCCTTACCCGCCGATCTACGTCGCGGTGTTGCGCCGTGAGGCCGCCTATCACGTCGGCAAGCAGGGCAACAAGCTGATGACCGTGCCCTATGCGGCTTGCGATGTGTTCGACGAGATCGGCCCGATGATGTCCGAATACTTCAAGGGCTACGAGGAAAGCGGGGCGCCGGCGGGCGACCGGGCGACGGTCACCGCGCTCCACACCTACGTCGCGGAGAGCGACGAGCAGGCGCGCGCGGAGGCCGCGTCCGCCTTCGATCTTTACGTCGAGACCCGGCTCTACGCCAAGAGCCAGGTCTATGACGACATCCTCAGTTCAGGCCTCGCCCTCTTCGGCAGCGTCGATACGGTGGTCGACAAGCTGGTGCGGCTGCACGAGATGGGCGTCGACCATGTCGCCTTTCTGGTGAATTTCGGCGGCTTGGACGACACGCTCGTGCGCGCCTGCATGGAGCGGATCAGCGAAAAGGTGATCCCGGCGGTGAAGGCGCGGATCG
>CAZBRE010000162.1:2131-9174 GCA_964494065.1 uncultured Alphaproteobacteria bacterium | reverse complement strand
CGGGCGACCGGGATCGTCGTCAGGCCGATATTGGCGCCGATGTCGAGATAGGTTCCGCCGCCCTTCAGGAACGCCGCGATGCGCTCGCTGGTCGGCTGCGCCCACCGCCTTTTCTGCGCATAGGTGCGCAGGATCGCGAAATCCTCGACCGGCCCCTCGACGACCCCCTGCTCGCCCTCGACCACGAAGCCCGAAATGCCCTGATCGCGCGCGAGCCACTGCAGCAGCCGGTAGCGGTCGTATTTATCGAAGACCCGGCCGATCAGGGCCTCGATGCTGCGGCGCGCCCAGGCGCTCATCCGTTGTCGCCCCCTGCTTTAGCGCCGGGAGAGATATTGGCCCGGCGTGGCGCCCAGCGTGCGGCGGAACATGGCGATGAAGGCGGACGGGCTTTCATAGCCGATCTCGAAGGCGACCGTGGTCACGGGCTCGCCCTGGGCGAGGCGCGCCAGCGCCTCGTGCAGCCGGAGCTGCTGGCGCCAAGCGCCGAAGGTGAGCCCGGTCTCGGCCAGGAAGCGGCGCGCCAGGGTGCGCGCGCTGGCCCCGGCCGCCGCTGCGAAATCGGCCAGGGTGCGCGGGTCGGCGGGATCGGCGATCAGGGCCTCCGTGACGGCCCTCAAACGCCTGTCGCGGGGCATCGGCAGGTGGAGGCTCTCCAGGGGCTCGACCCGCAACTGGTCGATCAGCACGTCCACGAGGCGCGCCTCGGGACCGTCGAGCGGATAGTCCGGCGGTAGCCGCATCGCGGCACCCACGAGCTCGCGCAGGAGCGGCGAGACGCTGAGCACGCGGCAGCCATCCGGCAGACCCCTGATGGCCTCGCGTAGGAGATAGACCGCCCGCATCTCCACCGCGCCCACGGCAGTCACTTGATGGTCGATCCCCGGCGGGATCCAGACCGCGCGGGCCGGCGGCACGACCCAGGCGCCGGCGGTGCTCTCCACGCGCATCAACCCCGAGCCGCCATAGAAAAGCTGAGCGTGATCGTGACGATGCCAGGCGATGACGTCGCCATCCGCCATTTGCCGGCCGTAAGCGACCAGCGGCCGCTCGCGCCCCTGCGGCCGGGGCCGCGGCGCGCCGCTCGGTAGAATCGGCTCGTTCGGATGGGATTGTCGGGGTTGGATTTGTCTTGTCCGTATCGCGATATCAATTGACATAATGACGATAGATCGTCATGCAGTCCAGGCCTATCTCTTTTCCAGGATGACGGATCGGCTGGCCTTTTGGCCGGCCATGACACTTCGGAGCGACGGGCGTGCTCAAGACAACTCAATCCCCGACCGGCTGGCGGCGGCCGGAAATCCTGCTGCTATTGATGGCGGCGGGCGTTCCGATGTCGCTGGCGACCTGGATGGGGTTGATCAACAACTTCGCCATCGAGCGCGCGAGCTTCACCGGTGCGGAGATGGGCATTCTGCAGAGCCTGCGGGAAGTCCCAGGTTTTCTGTCGTTCACCGTCGTTTTCGCGCTTTTGTTCTTCCGCGAGCAGAGCATGGCGCTGATCTCGCTGTTCGCCCTCGGCACCGGCGTCGTGATCACCGGCTTCTTCCCCTCGCTCACCGGGCTCATCATCACCACGATGATCTGGTCGACGGGCTTCCACTACTACGAGGCGATCCAGCAGAGCCTCGCCATGCAATGGATCGACAAGAAGAAGGCGCCGCACACCTTCGGGCGCATCCTGTCGGTCGGCTCTTTCGCCTCGATCGCCTGCTTCGCGATGATCTATCTGACGACGAAGCTGCTCTCGCTCGATTTCAAATGGGTGTTCATCATCGGCGGCGGCGTCACGCTGGCGATCGCCTTCGTCGCCTGGTCCGCCTTCCCGCGGTTTCCCCAGCCGGTCGAGCAGCGCAAGACCCTCGTGCTGCGCCGGCGCTATTGGCTCTACTACGCGCTCATCTTCATGCAGGGCGCACGGCGGCAGATCTTCATGGTCTTCGCGGGCTTCCTGATGGTGGAGAAATTCGGCTACACGGTCGCCGACATCGCCATTCTTTTCTTCATCAATGGCGTCATCAACATCTTTGCCGCGCCGCAGATCGGCAAGCTGATCGGGCGCATCGGCGAGCGCCGGGCGCTCACCTTCGAGTATATCGGCCTGATCGTCATCTTCAGCGGGTATGCCCTGGTTCAGGATCCGACGATCGCGGCCGGGCTCTATATCCTCGACCACCTCTTCTTCGCCATGGCGATCGCGATGAAGACCTACTTCCAGAAGATTGCCGATCCCGCCGACATGGCGCCGACGGCGGGGGTGTCCTTCACCATCAGTCACATCGTCGCGGTCTTCCTGCCGGCGGTCTACGGATTGGTGTGGCTGATCGCCCCGCCTGCCGTGTTCCTGACCGGGGCGGGTCTCGCCTGCATCTCGCTGGTGCTCGCCCGCAACATCCCGACCGATCCGCGCGAGGGCAACGAGGTCATCCGCGGCAAGGTCGCGGGACCTGCACCCCTGCCCGCCGCGGCCGCCGAGTGACGCGTCGGGCACTACCGGCAGGCGCACGCCCGCGCTAGATCGGGTCGCAGTTGGGCCGGATCAAGAAGTGATTCGACCTAATCACGACCTGCGCTAGACTGCGCCCGTGGTCAACCTCCTCCACCGCGACCGGCAGGCGTCCCGGACACCTTCGTGGTTTCCGCTGAGCGGCCAGACGGTCAGCGCCGAAGACATTCGCCGGCCGCCGCGCGCAGCGATGGCAATGATCGTGATCATGGCCGTGGTGCTGGTGCTCGGCTGGGTGCTGCCGCCGGCGGCCCAGCGCGAGCTGATCCTGGCCCTCGGCGCTTACCTCTTCCCTCGCGACGATGTGCTGCAACCGATCCGCTTCTACAGCCTGTTCACGAGCTGGATGGTCCACGACGGCGTCTTCCACCTGCTATTCAACGCCTTCTGGATCATCGCCTTCGCGAGTGCCGCCAGCCGCCATCTCGGCGCCGTGGGCTACGTCGTCTTTTTCGTGCTGACCAGTGCGGCGGGCAGCCTTGCGGCCCTCGCATACAACTGGGGCCATCCGACGATCGTGATCGGGGCCTCCGGCGGGGCCTACGGGCTGATCGGCGCCGGCGCCTTCGTGCTCACGCAGGGCGCGAGCGTCGTTCGCAAGCTCGGCTCGATGGTCGCCTATGTCGCGATCTTCATCGTATTGACGCTGGGCTTCGCGATGATGGGGGGCGAGAGCTTCGGGGTGGAGGGCGACATTAGCTGGCAGGCCCATCTAGGCGGGATGGCCGCCGGACTGGTGCTGTTTCCGATCATGGCTGCGCTGCGTTCGCGCGGCCGGCGGCCGCCTAGCTGGCCGGAATAGCCGCGGCGATCAGCGTCTCGGCCGCGCGCTTGGCCTGGTCGGCAGGCGCGCAGTCGCAATTGATCTGCGACGAGACGATGGCGCCCTCGATCAGCAGCATGACCGCTCCCGCCAGCACCGCCGGCTCCACCGCCCCCGCATCGCGCGCCAGCTCTTCGATGTAGCTCGTCAGCAATCGCTTGTGCTCGCATGACGCCGCGCGGATGGCGCTGTCGGGCGCACCGTATTCGGCGCTCGCATTGATGAACATGCAGCCGTGGAAGTCCTTCGAGCGGAACCAGTCGCCCAGCACGTCGAAGATCGCCAGAAGCCGTTCGCGCGGCGTCTCCGCGGCCTGCTCCACCGCCCGCATCAGCCGGTTGCGGAAGGTCTCGTCGCGCCGCCGCAGCACCGCCAGGATCAGCTCGTCCTTGGAGCGGAAGTGATTGTAGAGGGTCATCTTCGCGACCCCCGATTCGGCGAGGATCCGGTCGATGCCGGTGGCGTGATAGCCGTGCGCGTTGAACAGCCGCGCGGCCGTCTCGATGAGATGCTCGCGGCGGGGGGTTGCCACAATCGGACTCCTAAGATTTATCAACAAACAGGTCTGTATATAGTCTTTTTAGCGAATTTGTCCAGTGGTTACATAGTTTGCACATATAATCGAAAATCATCCTCTTGACGAACTATACAGATCTGTCTATATCCTAATCAAACCTTAACGGCGGCTTCATGCCGCCTCGGGAGAACGGATATGTGGATCATCATCCTCACGACGCTGTTGGTTGCATTCGTCTCCGGGCTCAGCATCGGTGCCTTCGTCGAGCGTGGACTATGGGAGTCCGCCCTCAAGCGCGCGCATCGGCGGATCGAGGCCCATCGCCAAGCCGCCGCCAAGCGTCGCCGGTTTCGGGTCATCGACGGTGGCGCGCCCGACGACCTGCCCGCCCCTCTTCAACCAACCGCACCCAAGCCGGCCGCCGTTTGGACGCAAGCGGCCTGACACCTTCCCCAAACGAAAGGAGCGACCAATGGACGACCGAAAGATCCAGAATGCGGTCCACGCCCTGCACGACGACTACGACGCGCTGGCCCGCCTGCTGACCTGCTACGAGGCCTGGGGCGGCCGGCCGACGGAGGATGCCGATTGCGGCTGCTTTCTCGGACCTGCCCTGGAGGCCGCGCAATGACCGGCGCTCCTGTGACCGGCGCAGCCCGCCGGCCCGTGAGCGACGTCGCCTTCACCCCCACGGTGAAGGCGGCGCAGGCGCGCCTCGGCTCGCGCGCCGGCTATGAGAAGATGGAGGCGAAAGGCGGCTGGAAGGACAAGATCACGCCCGACCTCGCCGCCTTCATCGCCGAGCGCGACAGCGCCTATCTCGCCACCGCGACCGCCGACGGCCAGCCCTATATCCAGCACCGCGGCGGCCCCAAGGGCTTCATCAAGGTGATCGACGAACAGACCCTGGCGATCGCCGATTTCGCCGGCAACCGTCAGTACATCAGCCTCGGCAATCTCTCGGAGAACGACAAGGCCCATCTCTTCCTGATGGACTATCCGAACCAGCGCCGGGTGAAGATCTGGGGCCGCGCGCGCATGGTCGAGGACAACGATGCGCTGGTCACCGAGCTTGCCGATCCTGGCTACAAGGCCAAGCCCGAACGCGCGCTCGTCTTCAAGATCGAGGCCTGGGACGTCAATTGCCCCCAGCACATCACGCCGCGCTTCACGCACGCCGAGATCGAGCCCGCGGTCGGCTCGCTGAAGGCCCGTATCGCCGAGCTCGAAGCCGAGCTGGAGACCCTCAAGCGCGATTTCGTCGGCTGAGCCCTCTGCCGCTTGTCCCGTCCGTTCCGCTTGTGGTCTAAAGCGTCTGGACAACAAACACTGGACAACAAATAAAGGCGGAGGGCGCGCATGGCGGCCAATCAGGCGGAACCGGGCGACGGCCGCGGCGTTACGGCGATCTTTCACGACGCCGACACATTCACCAACGCGTTGGGCGCGTTGCTCAAGGCCGGCTTCGACCGGGCAGCGATCAGCGTGCTCGCCGATCATGACGCGGTAAAGGACCATTTCGGCCGCATCCCCGATGCCGACGAGCTAGCCGACCGCCCCGACACGCCGCGCGAGGACCTCGACACCGAGGGCGCGCTGCATCGGGCGATCCGTTTCATCGCCGAGACGGCGGCGATCATCGGCGAGATCGGCGTTGCGGGTGCGGCCTTTGCCGTCGGCGGGCCGGTCGGCGTCGCGTCTGGCGCCGCCACGGCAACCGACATGTCGCTGAACGACGTCTTCACCCACTACATCGACCGCCAGTATCACGACCGCTTCGAGGAGAGCGTGCGCGACGGCGGGGTCGTCTGCTGGGTCCATGTGCGCGACGACAAGGAACACGACGCCGCGACCGCCGCGCTCAAGGCGAGCGGCGGCGAGCACGTTCACACGGTCGATCTGTCAGGTTAGTCCGGCTGCCTAGCCGCCCGGGCAGCTCGCCTTTTCGCAGACCCGCACCCGCCCCGCGGCAATCGCCTTGAGCGTGCGTCGAAGTGCTGCACCGGCGCGGCGATAGGCGCTGTGCTTAGTACGGAGGCGCGCGGCGATCCGTTTCATTTCCGCCATCGCCTCCACCTTGGTGCCGCAGGCATCGATCAGCGGCGCTTTGCCCGCGCCGCGCTTCTGCGGCAGGGTCGCGAGGGCTCGCAGCATACGCGCCTCGAGCGCGAGCACTTTCTCACGGTACCAGCGGGTCCGCAGAACGACCTTCAGCCGCGCGATCTCGCTGGCCGCCGCGACAAAGTCGTAGCCCGGACGCGGCGCGCCATGCGGGCTCCAGCGCCCGAGCCGGATGCAGCCGCCATAATCCCAGGTCCGCTCGATCCAGGGCGGCGCCTTGAAGTCCCCGCCGAACAGCCGGTCATGGCTTTCAAAGAAGGCGCGGTCCTCGGCGTTGCCGAGCCGGATATGCGCCTTGAACACCGCCAGCATCGGCTCAAAGAATTCGAACTCGATGATCGAGCCCTCCATCGCCGGCACGAAGGTCGGATAGATCTTGCTCAGTTGCTCGTGCAGACGATCGGCGGTCTTGCCTTGCGGCCGCCGCGCCGCGATCGCCTTCATCATGCCGGCCTTGATGCGCTCGGCCCGTACGAGGAGCCCGCCGAGCGAGGTGCCGCCGCGTTTCGCGCATGCCGCGGCCCAGCTCCGGCGGTAGGCCGCAATCTCGGCCTTCAACCTACTGTTAATTCTAAGAATTTTTCCATAACGCACTGGCGATACAGTCGCTTTACACGGTTGGCCGACAGCGGATTTCGACGATTGCGCCAAGACCGGCGGGGCCGACGCCATGGCCAGCAGGAGGCCCGCGCCGATGGCCGGAGCGATCCTCATTCAGCGTTCTTGCGGAGCAGGAACTCGCGGCCAACCTTGACGCGCGGTGTGCCGTCGTAGGCGATGATGTCGGCGGTGGCGTAGGTCTCGTGCCAGTCGTCAGGCAGGAAGGAGCCGGTGCCGACCGCGTCGATCGGCGCCTTGGCCATCGCCATCACCTTGCATTTCTCCGGCCCGAAGCCCGAAGAGGCGACGATCTTCACCTTGTCGAAGCCGGCCCCGTCGAGGCGCTCGCGCATATGCCAGACCGCTGCCGCCGACACGCCGCCGCCGATCAGGTGGCGAAGCTCGGTCTCCGAGCGGTAGCCACGGATCGCATCGGGTGCGTTGCGCTCGAGGATCGCGTAGGAGGCCGGCGG
>CAZBRE010000162.1:0-2031 GCA_964494065.1 uncultured Alphaproteobacteria bacterium | reverse complement strand
TCGGTCGCATTGCCGACGAAGCCGACCGCGTTCGCTTTCCGCCGCGCGCGGCCCGAGCCGACCGAGGCGGCATAGGCCATGAGTTCGGCCATCTCCGTGCCCGCGCAATGCCGCGCATCGAAAGCGAGGAACGCCGCCTGCGGCAGCTCCATGCACATGGTGAAGGCGTTGTAGGCGGCGACACAGGCGGCGCCCAGCTTCTGCAGGAAGATCGTTTCCAGATCGACCAGCGCGTTCAACGAACCGGACAGGAAGATGATTGGCTCGCCGGCGCCGACCCAGCGGCCTTCCTCGTAGTTCACTTCGATATTGAACGTAACGCCGCGCGCTTTTGCGATAGCCTCGAGCCACTCGACCATGATACGCGGCGCGGAAACGACCGGACGGCGCATGAAGACCGCATAGGTCACCTGCGCGTCGCCGAACTTCGCCACGATGTCCTTGGTGCGGGTGAAGTATTTGTCGGTCCAGCGCGGCACGTCCGGCTCGCTTGGAACCAGGTGGCCGTTCGGCTTCGGATGCTTTGTCATGTGGAGGCGGTTCCCCGCGGCGGCCGGGCCTTGGCGCACTATGGCGCGCGCTACTGCGCCGCCGCCAACTTATGCACGGTTCCGTTCCGCGCCAGTTTCAGCGACTCGGCGACCAGGAAGGCGAGCTCCAGCGACTGGCTCGCATTGAGGCGCGGATCGCAATGCGTGTGGTAGCGATCGGCCAGATCCTCGTCGGTGATCGCCTGGGCGCCGCCGGTGCACTCGGTGACGTTCTGGCCGGTCATCTCGAAATGGACGCCGCCGGGATAGGTGCCCTCGGCCGCGTGCACGGCGAAGAAGCCGCGCACTTCCTTGAGGATACGGTCGAAGGGCCGGGTCTTGTAGCCGCTCCCCGACTTGATCGTGTTGCCGTGCATGGGGTCGCACGACCAGACGACCGCGCGGCCCTCGGCCTGCACCTTGCGAATGAGCGGCGGCAGGCCGGTCTCGACGCCGTCCGCGCCCATACGCGCGATCAGCGTGAGACGCCCCGGCTCGTTTTCCGGGTTCAGGATGTCGATGAGACGGATCAGCTCGTCGGGATCCAGCGACGGTCCGCATTTCATGCCCAGCGGGTTCTTCACCCCGCGCAGGAACTCGACATGCGCGCCCTCGGGCTGGCGCGTGCGGTCGCCGATCCATAGCATATGCGCCGAGCAGTCGAACCACTCGCCGCTCAGGCTGTCCTGGCGGGTCAGCGCCTGCTCGTAGGGCAGCAGCAGCGCCTCGTGCGAGGTGAAGAAGCTCGCCTCCTTGATTTGCGGCACGGAGTCCGAGGTGAGGCCGACCGCCTCCATGAAGGTCAGCGCCTCGCTGATCCTCTCGGCCAATTCCTCATAGCGTTCGCCTGCCGGACTGTCGGCGATGAAGTCCTGGGTCCAGCGGTGGACCTTGTGCAGATCGGCGAATCCGCCCAAGGCAAAAGCGCGCAGAAGATTGAGCGTCGCCGCCGCCTGGTTGTAGGCCTGAACCATGCGCGCCGGGTCGGGCTCGCGGCCGTCCGGCTCGAAAGCCATGCGGTTGATGATATCGCCACGGTAGCTCGGCAGCTCCTGGCCGTCCTGCTCTTCGGTCGGCGCCGAGCGCGGCTTGGCGAACTGTCCCGCCATGCGGCCGACCTTGACCACCGGAAGACCGCCCGCATACATCAGCACGACGGTCATCTGGATCAGCACCTTGAAGGTGTCGCGGATGGTGTTGGCGTGGAACTCGGCGAAGCTCTCCGCGCAGTCGCCACCCTGCAGCAGGAAGGCGCGGCCCGCCGCGGCCTCCGCGAGCTGGGCCTTGAGGTCACGCGCCTCGCCGGCAAAGACCAACGGCGGGAAACGCGCGAGCGTATCCTCGGCCGAGGCCAGCGCACCGGCGTCGGCATAGACCGGCATCTGCTGGGCCGGCTTTTCGCGCCAGCTTTCGGGGCTCCAGGTGGTAACCATAACCGTCCGCCGTATAAGGATTCCTCTGGCAGAACGTATGTGCAATCGTGCGCCATGACAACATGCGC
>CAZBRE010000161.1:0-9336 GCA_964494065.1 uncultured Alphaproteobacteria bacterium | reverse complement strand
ATGAAGTTGGGCAGCCCGCCGCCGCCCATCTGCACCTGGACGTCGATGTCGAGCACGTCGATGCCCTGGAAGGCGACCGTGTTGACCCGTGCGACCATGCCTTCAGCCCGCGGTTGCGCCCCGCCCCATCTGCGGTTGCATTCTTGTGCACGATACTAAAGCGCGCGGCCGGGCCGATCTAGGGGTAAAATGAGAACATTTGGCGGGTCGCATACAGGGTAATGCCCCGGTGATGCCGGGCCTTAGAACCGATTGTACTTGATGAAAGGCGTCAGCTTGCCGATGCGGTCGTAGAGCCGCCGTGCGGTCTCGTTGAAATGCTGGGTCGTCCAGTAGACCTGGCTCGCCCCGGCCTCGTCGGCGGCGGCGTAGACCGCCTCGATGAGGGCGCGCCCCGCCCCGGTCCCGCGCGCCGCCTCGTCGACATAGAGGTCCTGGAGATAGCAAGTGGGGCCCATCAGCCAGGTCGAGACGTGGAAGAGATAGTGCGTGATGCCGATCATCTTGCCGTCCCCGTCGACCGCGACCAGCCCGTGCGGATCGCTCGCCGGGTCCATCAGGCGTTCCCAGGTCGCCTCCGTCTGCGCCTCCGGCAGATCGGCCTCGTAGAAGATCAGGTAGTTCCGCCAGCGCGCTTCCCAATCGGCGCGGTCGCCCGCTTCGAGGGGCCGTATGGTGACGCTCATCGTTCGCTCTCCAGCGCGTTACGTTCGCCGCTGCCTAGCACGGTTGCGGGCCTTCCCCAAAAGCCTTAGACCGGTCGGCGGCAAACCATCCAGCATGCGAGGTCACGCCGCCATGACCGAGGCCTACATCATCGGCGCCTTCTCCACCCGCTTCGGCAAATGGGCGGAGAAATCCCACAAGGATCTGACCCGCGAGGCTTACGAGGGCGTGCTCGCCGACGCCGATCTCGGCGACGGCGACGACATCGAGATGGCCTGGTTCTCCAACTGCGCGCTGTGGGCCCAGGGCCAGGGTTCGATCCGCGGCCAGGTCTGCTTCACCCCGCTGATCCGCGAGGGCCGTTTCCCCGAGCGCGTGCCGATGATCAATGTCGAGGGCGGCTGCGCCTCGGCCTCGATGGCGCTGCACGGCGCCTGGAAGGACGTGCTCGCGGGCCAGTCGCGCCTGAGCCTCGCGATCGGCGTGGAGAAGACATATGTGCCCGACGACCCGGCGGCGCAGATGGCGGGCTTCCAGGGCGGCATCGATTGCCTCGATCCCGACGACTGGCGCGACTATTACCGCGCCGCCGGCGCGCAAGCCGGCAAGCCCTTCGAGGAGGGGCCGGGCCGCACGATCTTCATGGACACCTACGCCATGCAGGCGAGCTACCACATGAAGACCTATGGCACGACCCAGGCGCAGATCGCGGCGGGAGCGGCCAAGAACCACTGCAACGGCGCCCTCAACCCGCTCTCGCAATATAAGTTCCAGCTCACCCCGGAAGCCGTGCTCGAGGACCGCGAGGTCTCCTACCCGCTCACCCGCTCGATGTGCGCGCCGATCGGCGACGGGGCGGCGGCGGTGCTCGTGGCCTCTGCGGATTACCTGAAAAGCCTGCCTGCGGCCGTGCGCGACCGCGCGCTCAAGCTCTCCGCCAGCGTGCTCACCGGCGGCAAGTACCGGGCGCTCGACGAGCCGGGCCTGTCGCGCCTCGCGGGGCAAAAGGCCTATGCAATGGCCGGGATCGGGCCGGGCGACATCGACGTTGCCGAGGTCCACGACGCCACCAGCTTCTGCGAGATCTATCAGGCCGAGATGCTGGGCTTCTGCGCCGCGGGCGAGGGCGGGCCCTTCGTTGCCTCCGGTGCCACGGCGCTCGACGGGGAGCTTCCGATCAATACCTCGGGCGGCCTCGTTTCCAAGGGCCATCCGGTGGGCGCCACCGGGCTTTCGATGATCTTCGAGCTCGCCGCCCAGCTTCGCGGCGAGGCCGGGCTCCGCCAGGTCCGCGAGCCGCGTATTGCCTTGGCCGAGAACGGCGGCGGCGTGATGGGCTTCGACGAGGCGGCCTGCGGCGTCACCATCCTCGAGCGGCTCAATTGATTTGCGGGTGAGGTCCAATGAACGCTCACGATTTTTCCTTCGAGACCCTGGATGCGAATGACGGCAGCGGTGAGATCGCGCTCCGCGACTTCGCGGGCCACGCCGTCCTCGTCGTCAACACCGCCTCCTTCTGCGGCTTCACCCCGCAATACGAGGGCCTGGAGGCGTTGTGGCAGCGCGACCGCGAGAAGGGCCTGGTGGTGCTGGGCGTGCCGTCGAACGACTTCGGCGCCCAGGAGCCGGGCAGCGCAGAGGAGATCGCCCAGTTCTGCGCCACCAACTATTCGGTCAGCTTCCCGATGACGGCCAAGGTGCCGGTGATCGGTGGCCACGCGCATCCGTTCTACGCCTGGATCGCCGATGAGCTGGGTGAGGACGCCGCGCCAAAATGGAACTTTCATAAGTACTTGATCGGCGCGGACGGCGAGCTCGTCGGCGCCTGGCCGTCCAAGGTCGAGCCGCTATCGGACGAGATCGCCGAGGCCATCGAGGCTGCGATCGAGGCCTGACAATGGCCGCACCGGACCGCCGGCCGTTCGATCCCGGCCCCGTCGGTTCGCCCTCCCCGAATACCTGAAGTCCGCACCCTGCCGACGTTTCCGCAGGGCCAAATTGATCGGCATTTTAGGTATTAGGGTAACCCCCCGATTAACCAATCTTCAATGCCAAGGCGGGATAGTACATCCGCCTCGGGCCCAGTTGCGTGCGGTAGCCATGGATTGGGGCACTGGATTGAACGACCGATCAGCCGGCGAGGGGGGATTGAACTGATGCTCGAAGTTTCGAATCTGGCGAAGGATACATCGCCGGCCGCTCCCGCCTACGCGGCGACATCCGGGGGCCAACCCGAAGCCAATGGTTCCGGCGGCCCGACGGCCAAGCAGATCGAACTCGTGCAAGCGAGCTTCAAGAAAGTCGCGCCGATCGCCGAGGCGGCGGCGGAGATGTTCTACAGCCAGCTCTTCAAGCTCGATCCGACGATCAAGGATCTGTTCAAGGGCGACATGAAGGAGCAGGGCAAGCGGCTTATGGCGATGATCGCCACCGCCGTCGCCGGGCTCAACGATCTCAATAGTCTGGTCCCCTCGGTTAAAGAGTTGGGACTACGCCATACAAAATACGGCGTCGTCGACAAGCATTACGACACCGTTGGCGAAGCGCTGCTGTGGACCCTCGAACAGGGGCTCGGAGCGGAGTTCACGCCGGACGTCAAAGAAGCCTGGACAACTATCTACACACTACTAGCCGAGGTCATGATGGAAGGCGCACACGCTCTACCCACCGAGATTGCCCAGCCTGGAAATGGTGCCGCCCCGAGCGGAGCGGCCACGGGTCCTGTCGATATGGATAATGCCGCGGCGACGCTGGCCGCGATCAGCGCCTCCCAGGCGATGATCGAGTTCCAGCCCGACGGCACGATCATCACCGCCAACGAGAATTTCTGCAACGCTCTCGGTTATCAGCTGCAGGAGATCCAGGGCCAGCACCACCGCATCTTCTGCGAGGCCGAGTACCGCGAGAGCCCGGAATACGGTGAGTTCTGGTCGACGTTGCGCTCCGGCACCTTCCAGTCCGGGGAGTTCCTGCGGATCTCCAAGGACGGCCAGGAAGTCTGGATCCAGGCCTCCTACAACCCGGTCGTCGATGCCGGCGGCAACGTGGTGAAGGTCGTCAAGAACGCGGTCGACATCACCGAATCGAAGAAGCAGCGTCTGCACTCCGAGGCCGAAGCGGCGCGGCTCGCCCAGATGGTCGAGCAGATGCCCGTCGGCGTCATGATGTGCGATACCGAGAACTTCGAGATCAACTATCTGAACACCTTCAGCGTCGAGACGCTGAAGAAGCTCGAGCAGCACCTGCCGGTCAAGGTCGACGACATGATCGGCCAGACGGTCGACATCTTCCATAAGGACCCGTCGCATCAGCGCCGGCTGCTCGCCGATCCGAAGAACCTGCCGCACAGCGCGATCATCGACGTTGCCGGCGAGAAGCTCGACCTGCTGGTCACCGCCATCAACGACAAGGACGGCAACTACATCGGCCCGATGCTGACCTGGTCGGTCGTCACCGAGAAGGTCAAGGCCGACGCTCGCGCCAGCCAGCTCGCCCAGATGGTCGAGCACATGCCGATCGGCGTCATGATGTGCGACACCGACAACTTCGAGATCAACTATCTCAACACCTTCAGCGTCGAGACGTTGAAGACGCTCGAGCAGCACCTGCCGATCAAGGTCGACGACATGGTCGGCCAGTCGATCGACATCTTCCACAAGATGCCCGAGCATCAGCGGCGGATCCTGGGCGATCCCAAGAACCTGCCGCACAACGCGATCATCGAGGTCGGCGGCGAGAAGCTCGACCTGCTGGTCACGCCGATCACCGACAAGGAAGACAACTACATCGGCCCGATGCTGACCTGGTCGGTGGTGACCGCGAAGGTCAAGGCGGATGCCGAGGCGGCGCGTCTTCTGGAGATGGTCGACGGCATGCCGATCAACATCATGACCGCCGATCCGGAGACCTTCGAGATCAACTACATCAACAAGACCAGCATCGAGACGCTGCGTCCGTTGGAGTCGTTGCTGCCGTGCAAGGCCGATGACCTGCTCGGTCAGACGATCGATATCTTCCACAAGAACCCGTCGCATCAGCGCCAGATCCTCTCCGATCCGAAGAATCTTCCGCACAACGCGAAGATCAAGCTCGGCGACGAGACCCTGGACCTCGCTGTTTCGGCGATCATGGACAAAGAGGGCAACTATATCGGCCCGATGCTGGCCTGGACCGTGGTGACCGAGAACGTTCGCATCGCCGAGCGGGTGAACGAGGTCGTCGCGATCGTTGCGTCGGCGTCGACCGAGATGCAGTCCTCCGCCCAGGCCATGTCGTCGGGTGCCGAGGAGACGGCGCGGCAGTCACAGGCCGTGTCCGCCGCTTCGGAAGAAGCCACGACCAACGTCCAGACCGTCGCCGCGGCGGCCGAGGAGATGTCGAACTCGATCTCCGAGATCAGCCGTCAGGTCACCTCGTCCTCCGAGATCGCGACCCGCGCGGTGGCGGAAGCGGAGAAGACCAACACCACGGTCGAGGGCCTCTCGGAAGCCGCCCAGAAGGTCGGCGAGGTCGTCAAGCTGATCTCCGACATCGCGGAGAAGACCAACCTGCTGGCCCTCAACGCCACCATCGAGGCGGCGCGTGCGGGCGAGGCGGGCAAGGGCTTCGCCGTGGTCGCCAACGAGGTCAAGTCGCTCGCCGAGCAGACCGCCAAGGCCACGGACGAGATCGCCAGCCAGATCGGCTCGATCCAGACCGAGACCTCCGGCGCGGTCGAAGCCATCGCCGGCATCGGCAAGACGATCGAGGAGGTGAACGAGATCGCCACCACGATCTCCTCGGCGGTCGAGCAGCAGAGCGCTGCGACCCAGGAAATCGCCCGCAACTGCCAGGAGGCAGCCAAGGGTACCCAGGAGGTCAGCGCCAACATCATGGGCGTCAACTCCGCCGCGGACGAGACCGGCAAGCAGGCCCAGCAGGTGCTGGAAGCCGCCGGCGAGCTCGCCAAGCAGGGCGACATCCTCAAGGCCGAGATCGAAGCCTTCATGGGCAAAGAAGAAGCGGCCTAAGCGCAGAACAAGGGACCGGGCGGCGCCGGGTGCGCCGCCCGATTTCCCGATCACCAGGTTTGTTTGTTGGATTACCCGCCTTCCTGCCAAGCCGAACGCCCCGCCCCTCGGTTTCGATGGGCGGGGCGTTTTGCTTTCGGGCCTCGGCGGGCCCGGAGGTCGCGCCCGCAGATTTCGGCGGGCGGGGCGGGTTTGCTAGCCGACAATCATCCGGCAATCGCGTCCAGCAAGGCCTGTCCGTCGCCGCGGCTGTTCGACGCCTCGATCAGTACCCGGAGATGCGCAACGGCCGAATCGGCCATGGCGACCGGGTTGTAGCCGCCCTCCAAGAGGGAGACGACCCGGCCGTCGCAGATCCGCTGCGCGCTCTGCATAATCGCCTGCGTCACCGTGGTGAAGTCGGTTGTGCGCAGGCGCAGATCGGCCAGCGGATCGGCGTAATGGGCATCGAACCCCGCCGATAGGATAAGGAGCTCGGGGCCGAAGGCCTCGATCGCGGGCAGGATGCGGTTCTCGATCGCATCCATATAGGCCGCCACGCCCTCGTCGCGGCGCACGGGCACGTTGACCAGATTGCCCACGCCGGTCTCGCCGGCGTCGCCGGAGCGCGGGAAGATGAAGGCCTGATGCACCGACGTGAACATGACATTGGGATCGGCGCGGAAGATCGCCTGCGTGCCGTTGCCGTGATGGACGTCGAAATCGAGGATCGCCACGCGCGCGCAGTCATGGACCATCCGCGCATGGCCGGCCGCCACGGCGGCATTGTTGAAGATGCAGAAGCCCATCGTGTTGGTGGCCGCCGCGTGGTGTCCCGGCGGGCGGATCGCGCAGAAGGCGTTCGTGGCCTCACCCCGCATCACCGCGTCGACCGCCGCGCAGGCCGCTCCCGCCGAGCGCAGCGCCGCTTCCAGCGATCCCGGCGTCATATAGGTGTCGGGCGAGAGCGCCGCCTCGCCGTCCTCGGGCGCGGTCGAATAGACCTTGGTGACGTAATGCATATCGTGGACACGGCAGAGTTGGCCGCGCTCGGCCTTCGGCGCCATGCGATGCTGCAGTCCCGCGAATTCCGGCTCATCGAGACGGTCGAGCAGTGCCTTCAGGCGTTCGGGCCGTTCCGGGCTGTCGGCGCGGCCCAGATGGCGCAAACAGGCGGGGTGGCTGAAGATGATAGTCGACATGTCTCGCAGTCCGTCCCCCATGGGGGTCCATTTGTGGGCGTCTATTTCTTGTCCTTGTCGGGCAAGCACCATTGCCGGGCGCGGCGGTTGCCGCTGCGGCACAGGGTGCATTGCACCTTCATGTAGTTCTCGTGCTGCGCGAGCGTGCGCCGGCAGCTGTCGTTAAAGGCGGCGGCGCCCTTTTCGCTGAGATCGATTGCGGCAAGCGGGGCGCCGGTCGGCGGCGGGCGGCCGAAGCCGAGGCGCGCCAGCAGCTTGACGGTTGCCGGATGCACGGCGTGCGAATAAAGCCGCGTTACGTCGAGGTCCGGATCGGCGGCGATGTCGGCGAAGGCGTGGGCGACGATCATGCCGCCGAGGCCGCGCTGGCGCATCTGGCCGTGAACCACCACCGAGTCGAGCTTGACCGCATGGTCGGAGCCCGTGCGCACGGCGACGGGCTGCAGGCAGGCGATGGCGCATAAGGTATCGCAGCCGTAAAGGCCGTATAGGCGCAGGTCGACGGCGCCCGATGCGGCGTCGCGCGCCTGGCCGTCCTTGTCGAGCGCGGTAGCGATCGGGCCGATTTCCTCTGAGCGGGCGTAGCGCTTTGCGAAATCGCGAAACGCCTCGACCGTCAGCGGAACGATCCGATAGCCCGGCTTCGTGTCGGTGGGGTCGGCCATCCTCGCTACCTGCTCCAGCCTGTCATTTCTTACGGTAGCGGCTGCGGCCTTAAGGGCGCATTAACGAGAGGTTAACGGTGTATTCAAAGTGCTTTGATTTAACTCGGATTTTACCTGCATTCGATTTGATGGCGGCCATGTCGACCGATCTCCACCAGCCCGACCAGCTCGACCAGCCCGAGCCGTCTGACCAGCCTGGCGGCGGGCGCTTGTCCTGCCCCGGTATGCGCCAGGCGCTCCTGGTGCTGGGCTGGGTCTGCGTGGGGCTCGGGGTTGCCGGGATCTTCCTGCCCGTGATGCCGACGACGGTCTTCCTGCTGATCGCCGCCTGGGCTTTCTCGCGCAGTTCGCACCGCTTCCACCGCTGGCTCTATGAGCATCCCCGGCTTGGCCGCTCGATCCGCGACTGGCATGCCCACCGGGTGATCCCGGTCCGTGCCAAGCTGCTCGCGGTCACCATGATGTCGGTGAGCGTGACGATCCTTGCGGTCTTCGTGAATGCCCATTGGGCCCTGCCGGTCGGCGTCGGCGTCCTGCTCGCCACCATCGCCGCCTACATCCTCAGCCGCCCGAGCGCGGTGCCGGCCGCACAGTAAGCCTCCGCTCGGTCTCGGCCATGCGGCAAAGAAAAGGGCCGGCTCCTTGCCAGGAGCCGGCCCAAATCGTTTCGTGGGTCTGCGTGGACTTAGAAGCCCATGCCGCCCATGCCGTGGTCGTGGCCGCCGGGCATCGGCGGAGCCTCTTCCTTCGGCTTCTCGGCGACCATCGCCTCGGTGGTCACGAGCAGGCCGGCGACCGAAGCCGCGTCCTGCAGGGCCGTGCGCACCACCTTGGTCGGGTCGATGATGCCCGCCTTGACGAGGTCCTTGTAGGTGTCGTCGGCGGCATCGAAGCCGAAGTTCTTGTCGGTCGACTCCAGGATCTTGCCGACCACGATCGAGCCGTCCTCGCCGGCGTTCTCGGCGATCTGACGCGCCGGGATCTTCAGCGCCTTGCGGACGATGTCGATGCCGACACGCTGGTCGTCGTTGCCGGGCTCGATCTTGTCCAGGCACTTGATGGCGCGCAACAGCGCCACGCCGCCGCCCGGGACGATGCCTTCCTCGACCGCGGCGCGGGTCGCATGCATCGCGTCGTCGACGCGGTCCTTGCGCTCCTTCACCTCGACCTCGGAGGCCCCGCCGACGCGGATCACCGCAACACCGCCGGCCAGCTTGGCCAAACGCTCCTGCAGCTTCTCCCGGTCGTAATCGGACGTCGTCTCCTCGACCTGCGCCCGGATCTGGCCGCAGCGGCCCTCGATGTCCTTCTTCTTGCCGGCGCCGTCGACGATCGTCGTCTCTTCCTTGGTCAGAAGGACGCGCTTGGCGGTGCCGAGCATGTCGAGGGTGACGTTCTCGAGCTTGATGCCGAGATCCTCGGAGATCACCTGGCCGCCCGTCAGGATGGCGATGTCCTCGAGCATGGCCTTGCGGCGGTCGCCGAAGCCCGGGGCCTTGACGGCCGCGACCTTGAGGCCGCCGCGCAGCTTGTTGACCACCAGCGTCGCGAGCGCCTCGCCCTCGACGTCTTCGGCGATGATCAGCAGCGGCTTGCCGGTCTGCACGATCGACTCCAGAACCGGCAGCATCGCCTGCAGGCCCGAGAGCTTCTTCTCGTGGAGAAGAATGTAGGGATCGTCGAGCTCGGTGATCATCTTCTCGGCGTTGGTGATGAAGTAGGGCGAGAGATAGCCGCGGTCGAACTGCATGCCCTCGACCACGTCGAGTTCGGTATCCAGGCCCTTGGCCTCTTCGACCGTGATCACGCCCTCGT
>CAZBRE010000160.1:5566-9451 GCA_964494065.1 uncultured Alphaproteobacteria bacterium | reverse complement strand
GTCTCGCTGCGGATTTTCTTGGCAACGCCGAAGGCCGCCTGCACGGCGCCATCGAGCTCGGGGCCGAGCATACCGGCCGATTTGGCCAGTCTGTGCCCGGCCTTCACCTGGCCCAGCACCTGGGGCTCGCCGATCACCTGGCTGTCGAGCGAGGCGGCGACGGCGAAGATATGGCGCGCCGCATCCTCGCCGGCAAGCGTGTAGAACTGGCGGCGCACGTCGTCCGCAATGCCCGGCACGCGGCCGATCAGTACCTCGATCGCGGCCTCGGCGGCCTTGGCGGGCTCGGCCGCCGCCGCCTGGATCTCAACCCGGTCGCAGGTCGAGAGCACGATCGCCTGGTCCACGCCCTTGGCCTTCAGTTCGCGCAGCACCTCGGGCACCGCGCCGTCGGCGACGAAGAGCTCGTCGCGCAGCATCACGCTGCTCGAATGATGGTTGGCGCCGACCACGAAAAGCTGGGCCGGCGTGTGCTGGCGGCCCGCCATGGCTCGGTCGCTAACGGTAGGGCGCGAGCGCGTCTTCGAGCGCCGTGAGCTTCACCTCGCTCTGCTCGCCGGTATCGAGATCGCGTAAGGTCGCGGCGTCGCGGGCGAGCTCGTCCTCGCCCATCAGCACGGCAACCCGCGCATTCGCCTTGTTGGCATCCTTCATGCGGCGTTTCAGGTTGCCGCGAAACCCGAGATCGACCGCGAAGCCCACCCGCCGCAGCTTCGCCGCCAGCACCTCCGCCGTCGCTTCGGCCGCCTCGCCGATCGGCACCAGCGCCACCGGGCGCGGCGCCTCCAATGTCTTGTCGGCCAAGAGCGCCAGCCGCTCGATGCCGCCCGCCCAGCCGATGCCCGGCGTCGGCGGCCCGCCCATTTGCTGGATCAGCCCGTCATAGCGCCCGCCCGCGATCACCGCGCCCTGCGCGCCGAGCTCGGTGGTCGTGAACTCGAAGGCGGTGTGGCAGTAGTAGTCGAGCCCGCGCACGAGGCGCGGCGACAACTCGTAGGCAACGCCGATCCGTTCCAGCCCCTCGCAGACCCGCTTGAAATAGTCCTGCGCCGCCTCGGTCAAATGATCGCCGAAGAGCGGCGCCTCCTTCACAATCTCGCGGTCGCCCTCGTCCTTCGAATCGAGGATGCGGAGCGGGTTGCGCGTCAGGCGCTCGCGGCTGTCCTCCGACAGCGTGTCGAGATGCCCTTCGAAATAAGCGACCAGCGCCGTGCGATAGGCATCGCGGCTCTGGGTATCGCCCAGCGTGTTGAGCTCGAGCTTGGTCTTGCCGAGCACGCCGAGCGCCTCCAGCACATGCGCGCCGGCGGCGACGATCTCGACGTCGCCCATCGGCTCGGCGATGCCGAGCAGCTCGATGTCGATCTGATGGAACTGGCGCAGCCGCCCCTTCTGCGGCCGCTCGTAGCGGAACATCGGCCCCCAGAGGAAGAACTTGAGCGGCAGGTGCTGCTGGAGCCCGCCCGAGATGAAGGCCCGCGCCACCGCGGCCGTGCCTTCGGGCCGCAACGTGACCTGGTCGCCGCCCCGGTCCTCGAAGGTGTACATCTCCTTGGTGACGATGTCGGAGGTGTCGCCCAGCGTGCGCTTGAAGACCTCGGAGAACTCGAAGATCGGCGTCGACATCTCCTGATAGCCGTAGAGCGCCACGACCGCGCGCGCGGTATCGACCACGTCGCGGTAGCGCCGCGCATCCTCGGGCAGATGGTCATGGGTGCCGCGAACCGGCTGCAGGGACGACAAGGGTCTCAGGTCTCGAAAGTGGTGTCGGACGCGAAGCGCTGACTTACCATCTAGCCGCGATGGCACCAAGGGGCGCGTGCTCGCCAACCCACTCCGTCTTTCCTACGAAAGCGGGAATCCAGACCGGCTTATGAGATGGATCCCCGCTCCTGAGCTTGTCGAAGGACGCGGAGATGACGTCGGAGGAAGGAACGAGGGGCCGAAGGGACTAAGCCTCGGCGGCCCATCGGTCTACCGCGACCGGGGCGCCCCGCGCCTGGCTCCGCCGAAGGTCTTGGTGTTCGCGTTGGACTGTGGCCCCTTGATCACGCCGGCGCCCGGATCGAACTGCCCGCGCTTGGGCGCCTGGTCGGGCTGGCTTGGCTTGGCCTCCCGCTTTTTCGCTTTCTGCCCCGCTTTGGCCTTGGCGCGTTGGCGGGCTCTGGCTTTGGTCATGTCTGGTCTACCTTTCCGCCGGGCCATCGCTCGTCGCCGGCAATCGGCATTGTCGCCGCAACTGTGTCGATTTGGTGTCGCCTGGGGTCTCTGGCCGACGCGGGCGTTACTCCGCCGCCGCCGGCGCCCGCTCGGCCTCGGTAGCCTCAGCCGCCTCGATCTCGGCCGCCTTCTTCTCAACCAGCTCGACGAGATGGTCGACCATGTCGCCGTCGCGCAGCACGTGGTGCTTCTCGCCGTTGATGTAGATCTGGTGGCCCGAGCCGCCGCCCGTCAAACCGATATCGGTCTCGCGCGCCTCGCCCGGCCCGTTGACGACGCAGCCGATCACCGAGAGCGACATCGGCGTCGAGATATGCGCCAGCCGCTTTTCGAGCTCTTCGACGGTCGGGATGACCTGGTATTCCTGACGCGCGCACGACGGGCACGAGATGATGTTGACGCCGCGGTGCCTGAGCCCCAGCGACTTCAGGATCTCGAAGCCGACCTTGATCTCCTCCACCGGATCGGCGGAGAGCGAGACCCGGATCGTGTCGCCGATGCCGGCCCAGAGGAGCGAGCCGAGCCCGATCGAGGACTTGATCGTGCCGGTCGTCAAGCCCCCCGCCTCGGTGACGCCCAGATGGAGCGGGTAGTCGCAGGCCTCGGCCAGCCCCTGATAGGCGGCGACGGCCAGAAACACGTCGGAGGCCTTGCAGCTGATCTTGAACTCGTGGAAGTCGTGATCTTCCAGAATACGGATGTGATTGAGCGCGCTCTCGATCATCGCCTCGGGGCACGGCTCGCCGTATTTCTCCAGCAGGTCGCGCTCCAGCGAGCCGGCATTGACGCCGATCCGCATCGAGCAGCCGTGGTCCTTGGCCGCCTGCACCACCTCGGCCACACGCGACGCCGCGCCGATATTGCCGGGGTTGATGCGGAGACACGCGGCCCCCGCCTCGGCCGCCTCGATGGCGCGCTTGTAGTGGAAATGGATGTCGGCGACGATCGGCACCTTCGAGGCCGCGACGACGGCCTTCAGCGCCTTGGTCGAGTCCTCGTCGGGACACGACACGCGCACGATGTCGGCGCCGGCCTCCTCGAGCGCGCGCACCTGCGCGATCGTCGCTTGCGCGTCGGAGGTCAGCGTGTTGGTCATCGACTGGACCGCGATCGGCGCATCGCCGCCGATCGGGACCGGCCCGACCATGATCTGCCGTGATTGCCGCCGATATATGTCGCGCCAGGGCCGCACGCTCATCGCAAAGTCACCCGTGTTTCAGCTTGCTCACGCCCAACAGCCATGCGCCGGAGCGTACACCCCGGCGCCCAACCCCACAAATGAGGGTGTCTCAATCGATCTAGGTAGTGCGCGGCTGCCGCGACGACAACCGCGCATGCGCTGATTCTAGCAGCTGGCGGAACCTAACGGCTGGCGAGCAGCGCGTCGGCGTCGAGGCGGATGTTCTGGCGTACCGCACCGGTCGGACCGAGCGCCGGCAGCACGCGGCCATCGACCACGATGCGAAGCCCGCCCGCATTGCCCGCGGTCAGCAGCAGCACGCGGTTCTGCACCACGGGAAACACCTCGCCCGCCTTCAGGATGCGCGAGAACACCATCGTGCCGTCGGTGAGCTGCAGCTTGACCCAGGTCGTCTCGGTGGCCTTGAGGACGATCCGCGCCTTGCCCGAAACGGGGCCCGCGGCCTGCGCCAGCTTGGCCTTCTC
>CAZBRE010000160.1:0-5466 GCA_964494065.1 uncultured Alphaproteobacteria bacterium | reverse complement strand
CGCCTTGCCGGATTTGGCGCCGGCGGTGCTGGCAACCGCGGCCTCGCCGCCGGTCCGCCCCGCCATCACGTACCAGCCGCCATAGACGGCCGCGGCCAGCGCCAACGAGGCGCCGATGACGGCCACGCCGGGGAAGCGACGCTCGTTCTCCGGGATCAGGAAGTGGAGCTCGGTCTCTTTCTCCAGCCCGGCGATCTCGCTGCGGAAGCGCTCGACGATCGCCACCTGGTCGAGGTCGAGCAGCTTGGCATAGGAGCGCACGAAGCCGATCGCATAGGTCGGCCCAGGCAGATCGGAGAAGAGCCCCTGCTCGATCGCCTCGAGGTAATTCTTGCGGATCTTCAGTTCTTCGGCGACGTCGGTCAGACTTAAGTTCTTGTCAGACCTGGCATTTTTCAACTGAATACCAATCCGCTCCTCGCGAGCGGATATGTCGGCCTTTTTGTCGGCCGCCTTTTCTTGGTCGTTTCCTTTGCTCCGGTCCGCTGTCGCCATTTCTCGTGCCCTTTATTCGGGCCAGACGCGCGCCACCCTCATAGGCGAAGACGCTTAGGGTCTTCCTTCAGGGCAAACTCGCCGCCGGCCCCATTGTTGTAGTCGTCTTCGCCTGACAATGGGTATATCAGCCGCCTCGATGCCCATGCAATCGAAATAGGATTAGGATTTAGATAACGACCCCATGATCCTTGGCAAAAAATCGTAATTTTGGTCGAAGACTGTGCGCGGCACTGTCGGTGAGCTGGCTCATGTAGGATTGGAGCTCGCCGACATCGAGGCTGAGGAGCATCGCCTTGACCGGCCCGAGGGACGCCGGAGCCATTGAAAACCGCCGGATTCCAACGCCTATCAGGGCCATCGCCTCCAGCGGGCGGCCACCCATCTCGCCGCACAGGGTGAGCGGCACACCGGCCGTGCGGCATTTGGCCGCGAGATCGCCGAGCAGCGACAAGACCGGCGGCGAGAGCACGTCATAGCGCTCGGCGATGCGGGGATTGCCCCGGTCGGCGGCGAACAGGAACTGCATCAGGTCGTTGCTGCCGATGGAGACGAAATCGGCCCGCTGAAGCAGCGCCGGAAGCTGGAACAGCAGGGACGGCACCTCGAGCATCACCCCCACCTTGACGGCGCTCGGCTGCGTCTTCCGCCCCGTCCCCGCGCGCTCGAGTTCGCGGGTCACCATCTCCTTGGCGGTGTCGAACTCGGCCACCTCGGCGACCATCGGAAACATCACATGGAGCTCGCGGCCGTGCCCCGCCCGGATCATGGCGCGGAGCTGCTGGCGCAGGATCGCCGGCCGGTCGAGCGCGATGCGGATCGCCCGCCAGCCCATCGCCGGGTTCTCCTCCTCCTGCGCCGAGGGCGGCGCGGCCACATAGGGCAGGATCTTGTCGCCGCCGACATCGAGGGTGCGGAACACCACCGGCCGCGTGCCCGCCACCTCCAGCGCGCGCTCATAGATCTCGACCTGGTCGTCGACATTCGGGAATGACGGCCGCACCATGAACGGGATCTCGGTGCGGTAAAGCCCGACGCCCTCCGCGCCGGTGTCGTCCAGATGCTGGACGTCGACCAACAGCCCGGCATTGATGTTGAGCGAGATCGCCACGCCGTCGCGCGTCACCGCAGGTTCGTCGCGCAGCGCCGCATAGGCTTCGCGCCGCCGCGCCGCGGCCGCCATGCTCTGGGCGAACGCGGCCTGCACATCCTCGCCCGGGCGGATGAAGGCGGTCGCGTTGTCGCCGTCGACGATCACCGTGTCGCCCGCCTCGATCCGGTCGAGTGCCCCGCTCACGCGACCGATCAACGGAATGTCGAGGGCGCGCGCGACGATCGAGACATGCGAGTGGATGGCACCCTCCTCGAGCAACACCGCGCGCAGGCGGTTGCGGTCGTAGTCGAGCAGCTCCGCCGGTCCCATGGCGCGCGAGACCAGCACGATATCGTCGGGCAGGTCGCGCTCGAGCCCGACATTCTCGCCGTTCTCGCCGGTCAGATGCAGCAGCAGGCGGTTGGTCAGGTCCTCGAAGTCGGCCAAGCGCTCCTTCAGATACGGATCGCTGATCTGGCCCATGCGCGCGCGGGTGTCGTCCTGCACCCGCTGCACCGCGGCCTCGGCGGTGAGACCGCCGCGGATCGCCTCGCGGATGCGGCCGATCCAGCCGCGATCCTCGGCGATCAGCCGAAAGGTCTCCAGGACCTCGCGGTGCTCGCCAGGCTGGGCAATATCGGTCGCGGCAATCAGATCGTCGATCGCCGTGTGCATGCCTTCGAGCGCCGAGCCGAAGCGCTCGAGCTCGATCTCGGCGTCCTCGGCCACCAACCGGTGGGCGACGGCGCGCGGCTGGTGCATCACCGCCCGGCCGATCGCTAGTCCCTGGTTGAAGGCGACGCCGGTGAGGCGCATCGGCGAGAGCGGATGGGCGCCGCCCGGTCCCAGCTCGTCGGGACTCACCAGCTCACCACCCGCCACCAGCTCGGCCAGCACCATGGCGATCGTCTGGAGCGTCTCGACCTCTTCCTCGGTATAGGCGCGGCGGGTGCGGTTCTGGATCACCAGCACGCCCATCACCCGCCCGCCGCGCAGGATCGGCACGCCCATCAGCGACTGATAGACCTCTTCGCCCGTCTCCGGCCGGTAGGCGAAGTTGGGATGCGACTGGGCATCGGAGAGGGCGAGCGGCCGGGCCCGCGCGGCGATATCGCCGACGATGCCTTCGCCGATCTGGAGGCGCGTCAGATGCACCGCCTCGGCTTTCAGGCCCTCACTGGCGAAGAGCTCCAGCACCTCGCCCGCGCGCATGACGTAGACCGAGCACACCTCGGCCACCATGTTGCCGGCGATCAGGCGCACCACCTGGTCGAGGCGCTCCTGCACGTCGCCCGTCGACGCCATCAGGTCGCGAAGGCGTTGCAGCAGGCGCCGCGAGGCGCTTATGGCGCCGGATTCAGCCATGCCCGATCATACCGTAGTTCACCGCCGCAACGCCGTGCGTCCTTCGCGACGCTCGCTGGCGCTCGCTCCTCAGGATGAAGGCCATTTTTGATGGCATTGGTGAAATCCTTCATCCTGAGGAGCCCCGAAGGGGCGTCTCGAAGGACGCAAACGCCCCGCGCAGCGCAAACGAATGCAATACCGGGCGGCGGGGCCCGGTGTTGATTTTGCTCGGGCCCGCTCCGCTTCGTTGTCCTGTTCATCGGATCAGTCGGCGTCGAGCCCGTAGGCGGTGTGAAGCGCGCGCAGCGCAAGCTCCGTGTATTCCTCGGCGATCAACACGCTCACCTTGATCTCCGAGGTCGAGATCACCTGGATATTGATGCCCTTCTCGGCCAGCGTGGCGAACATGCGGCCGGCCACGCCGGCATGGCTGCGCATGCCGACGCCGATCACCGACACCTTGGTCACGTCGGCATCGCGGATGATGTCGCCGAATTCGAGCTCGCTGCGCCGGCCTTCCAGCACCTCGACGGCGGCGTCGAGGTCGCTCTTGGCGACGGTGAAGGTGAGGTCGGTCGACTTGCCGTCCTCGGAGACGTTCTGGACGATCATGTCGACATTGACGTTGGCATCGGCCAAGGGCCCGAAGATCGCCGCTGCCACGCCGGGCTGGTCGGGCACCTTGATCAGCACGATCTTCGCCTCGTCGCGATTGTAGGCAATGCCGCTTACGACCGATTGTTCCACGATTTCATCCTCGCCAACCACGAGCGTGCCATCCGCGTCCTCGAAGGTTGAGCGGACCTGCAGGCGCACGTTATGGCGCATCGCCATCGCAACCGAGCGCGTCTGCAGGACCTTCGCGCCCAGCGAGGCCATTTCGAGCATCTCTTCGTAGGTGATTTTATCCAGCTTCCGCGCCTTAGCAACGATGCGCGGATCGCACGTATAGACGCCGTCGACGTCCGTGTAGATGTCGCAGCGTTCGGCGCGCAGCGCCGCCGCGATCGCCACCGCCGAGGTATCCGAGCCGCCGCGACCCAGCGTCGAGATCCGGTTGCCGGGGGCGAGCCCCTGGAAGCCAGGCACAACCGCCACGCCGCCCTCCTTCAGAAAGCCTTCGAGCTCGGCGGTCGCGATCTCCAGGATGCGGGCCTTGGTGTGGCTGTCGTCGGTGTGGATCGGGATCTGCCAGCCCATGAAGGAGCGCGCCTCGAGCCCGAGGCCCTGCAGCGCGATCGCCAGCAGACCGCTGGTGACCTGCTCGCCGGTGGAGAGCACGACGTCGTGCTCCTTCTTGCCGTGCTCACGCGAGGCCTCGTTCGCCCAGGCATCGAGCTGATCGGTCACCCCGGCCATCGCCGAGACCACGACGGCGACCTCGTCGCCCGCGTCATGGGCGCGTTTCACCAGCTCCGCCACGTGGCGGATGCGCTCGAGGTCGGCGACCGAGGTCCCGCCGTATTTCTGGACGATGCGCGCCATGCGCCCCTGCCCCCAAATCCAACGCCAATTGTCGGCAAGATCGACAAATAGATGCCGGCCGGTTTCGGTTGCCGGCCGGTCGCCGGGGTATACATACTGGGTGTGGCAATTCCGGCGCAAGCACGCGGCATCGGTAAGGCGAAGAACAGGCGCAATGATGTCTGAGACAATCTCCGGACAGGACAGCGGCACAATCGCCGAGGGCGCCTCGGTCGATGCCGCCGAAGTGGCGCGTTTCGCCGCACTCGCCGAGACCTGGTGGGACCCTAATGGCAAGATGGCGCCCATCCATAAGTTCAATCCCGCCCGCCTCGGCTATATCCGCGATCGGCTGGTCGCGCATTTCGGGCGCGACCCGCAATCGATCCGCCCGCTCACCGATCTCCGCCTGCTCGATGTCGGCTGCGGCGGCGGCTTGCTCGCCGAGCCGATGCGCCGCCTGGGCGCGGCGGTCGTCGCCATCGACGCCGCCAGGACCAACATCGAGGTCGCGCGCGCGCATGCCGCGGAAAGCGGCCTCGAGATCGACTACCGCCACACGACCGTCGAGGCACTTGCAGAGGCAAACGAACAGTTCGACGTCGTGCTCTCCATGGAGGTCGTCGAGCATGTCGCCGATGTCGGCGCCTATATCGGCGCCTGCGCCGCGGTGCTGAAGCCGGGCGGCGCCATGATCCTCGCCACCTTGAACCGCACGCCCAAGGCCTTCGCGCTCGCCATCGTCGGCGCCGAATACCTGCTGCGCTGGCTGCCGCGCGGCACCCATGATTGGCGGAAGTTCGTGAAGCCGTCGGAGCTCGGCCGGCATCTCCGCGAGCACGGCCTCACGATCGAGGACCTGACCGGCCTCGCCTACAACCCGCTCAACGACAAATGGACGACCGCGCCCCGCGACCTCGACGTCAACTACATGGCGTTCGCGACCAAGCCGCTGCCCTAGCGGCGAAATTTCGTGTAGAAACGGCCGCGCTTGGGGGGAACGACATGGCCACCGACCAACTCGATGCCAAGGGGCTGATCTGCCCGCTGCCGGTCCTGAAGGCGCG
>CAZBRE010000159.1:0-9452 GCA_964494065.1 uncultured Alphaproteobacteria bacterium | reverse complement strand
ACTTTAGTATTCAGGACGGCGAACCCAAGACCACGGTAACGGGGGAGGAACCATGACCGCCAACATCGTGACCTACGACCGGTCCCCGGAGGACTACAAGCACTGGAAGGTCTCCTACGAGGGGCCCGTTGCGACGCTCGCCATGGACACCGCCGAGGATGGCGGCCTCAAGCCGGGCTATGAACTCAAGCTCAACTCCTACGATCTCGGCGTCGATATCGAGCTGCACGACGCGCTCCAGCGCGTGCGCTTCGAGCATCCCGAGGTCAAGGTGGTGGTGCTGACCAGCGCCAAGGAGCGCACCTTCTGCGCCGGCGCCAACATCCGCATGCTGGCCTCCTCCTCGCATGGCTGGAAGGTCAACTTCTGCAAGTTCACCAACGAGACCCGCAACGGCGTGGAGAACATGTCGGAGACCTCCGGCATCAAGTCGATCGCGGCGGTGAACGGCATCTGCGCCGGCGGCGGCTACGAGCTGGCGCTCGCCTGCGACGAGATCCTCATGATCAACGACCGCAGCTCCACGGTGAGCCTGCCCGAGGTGCCGCTGCTGGCGGTGCTGCCGGGCACCGGCGGCCTGACGCGGGTTACCGACAAGCGCAAGGTCCGCCGCGATCTGGCCGACGTCTTCTGCACCACGGCCGAGGGCGTGCGCGCCGACCGGGCGCTCGAATGGAAGCTGGTCGACTACATCGCCCGCCCCGACGAATTCCCCGCCCTGGTCAAGGAGCGCGCCGCCGTGCTGGCGAAGCTCTCCGACCGCCCCGACGGCGCCAAGGGCATCGCGCTGCCGCCGCTCAAGCGCAGCATCGACGATGACGGCTATCGCTACGACTTCGTCGAGGCGGTGATCAATTACGACGACCGCACCGCCGCCGTGACCGTCAAGGCCCCCGCCGATGGCGGCCCGGACAGGGCGGCCGAGATCGAAAAGCTGGGCGCCGCCTGGTGGCCGCTCCAGATGGCGCGCGAGCTCGACGATGCGATCCTGATGCTGCGCACCAACAATCCCGAGGTCGGGACGATCCTCCTCAAGACCGAGGGCGAGGCCGACCCCGTGCTCGCCGCCGGCAAGGCGCTCGAGGCCAATCTCGACAACTGGTTCGTGCGCGAGACTGCGGCCATGCTCGGCCGCACGCTTGCGCGGCTCGACGTTTCCTCGCGCAGCCTCTTTGCGATCATCGACACGGGCTCGTGCTTCGCGGGCATCCTGGCCGAGCTCATGCTGGCAGCCGACCGCTCCTACATGCTCGACGACACCGAGGAGCCGGAGACGAGCCCCAAGGTGGTTCTCGACGAGACCAATTTCGGCCTCTTCACCATGCCCAACGGCGTGTCCCGCATCCACGCCCACTATCAGGGCGACGAGGCGGAGATCGCGGCGGCCCGCGCGACGATCGGCAAACCGCTCGACGCTGCCGCGGCCACGGAGCTCGGCCTCGTCACCTTTACGCCCGACGAGCTCGACTGGGACGACGAGGTCCGCATCGCCGTCGAGGAACGCGCGAGCCTATCGCCCGACGCTCTCACCGGCATGGAGGCGAGTCTGCGCTTCGGCGGCAATGAGACCATGCAGACCAAGGTCTTCGGGCGGCTCACCGCCTGGCAGAACTGGATCTTCAACCGGCCCAACTCGGTCGGCGAGAAAGGCGCGC
The DNA here is from genome assembly GCA_964494065.1 of uncultured Alphaproteobacteria bacterium. Lineage (GTDB taxonomy): Bacteria > Pseudomonadota > Alphaproteobacteria > JAPULJ01 > JAPULJ01 > DATKZM01. The sequence continues at coordinate 7,797 of CAZBRE010000159.1, read as the reverse complement.
TGCGGCTTTACGGCACCGGCTCCAAGCCCAGCTTCAATTGGGAAAGGATTTAGACCAATGGCGATCGACTACCAGGAACGCATCCCCAACAACGTCGATATCTCCGACGACCGCCAGCTTCAGCGCGCGCTGGAGAAGTGGCAGCCCCACTTCCTCGACTGGTGGAAGGAGCTGGGTCCCGAGGGCTTCCAGGCCAAGGACGTCTATCTCCGCACGGCGACCTCGGTCGACGCCAAGGGCTGGGCGACCTACGGCTACACCACGATGCCCGACTACCGCTGGGGCATCTTCCTGGCCAATCCGGTCAAGGACCGCACCATCCCCTTCGGCGACGAATTCGGCAAGCCGGTCTGGCAGCAGGTGCCGGGCGAGCACCGCTCGACGCTCCGCCGCCTGATCGTGACGCAAGGCGACACCGAGCCCGCCAGCGTCGAGCAGCAACGCCTGCTCGGGCAGATCTGTCCTTCATTGTATGACATGCGGAACCTCTTCCAGGTGAACGTGGAGGAGGGCCGGCACCTCTGGGCGATGGTCTACCTGCTGCACGCCCATTTCGGCCGCGACGGCCGCGAGGAAGCCGAAGAGCTGCTGCACCGTCATTCGGGCGACCCGAACAATCCCCGCATCCTCGGCACCTTCAACGAGCCGATCGAGGATTGGATGTCGTTCTACTGCTTCACCTACTTCACCGACCGCGACGGCAAGTACCAGCTGAAGATGCTGGCCGAGTCGGGCTTCGATCCGCTCTCGCGCACCTGCCGCTTCATGCTGACCGAGGAAGCGCACCATATGTTCGTGGGCGAGACCGGCGTCGGCCGCGTCATCAAGCGCGCCTGCGAGGTGATGAACGAGCTCAAGACCGACGATCCCAAGAAGGTCCGCGATGCCGGCGCGATCGACCTGCCGACGGTTCAGAAGTACCTGAACTTCTGGTTCTCGTCCTCGCTCGATCTCTTCGGCGCCGACATCTCGACCAACGCCGCGTCCTACTTCGCGAACGGCCTCAAGGGCCGGCCCGACGAGGACCAGTACGAGGACCACATCGTCAAGGAGGCGCATTACACGGTCGAGGAGGTCGACGATGCCGGCAAGGTGGTCGCCGCCGAGGTGCCCTACCGCACCGCCGTCAATGCCGTCGCCCGCCACGCCTACGCCAAGGACTGCGACATCGGCGTCGGCCGCTGGAACCGCCTCATCAAGAAGGCCGGCATCGACTTCGAGATGAAGCTGCCCTCGGAGCGCTTCCGCCGCAACATCGGCAACTGGGCGAACTTCCACTTCGACCTCGAGGGCAATCCGATCTCCGAGGACGTCTGGGCGGCCCGCAAGGACGAGTGGATCCCCTCGGACGCCGACCGCGAGCACGTGAAGTCGCTGATGCACCAGGTGACCGAGCCCGGCAAGATGGCCGGCTGGATCGCCCCGCCCGACCGCGGCATCAACAACAACCCGATCGACTACAAATACGTCCGGCTCTAAGCCGCAGCGACGACGAAGCAAAGAGGGGCGGGTCCCGGGGCCCGCCCCTTTCTTATTGCTCGGTCCACTCTATCCTGCCTTCGGGCAGCAGGTAGAGCACCAACGCGCGTCCGCCGCGCACGGTCGGGCGGTGCGCGGTGCCGGGGCCGTAGACCAGCCAGCCCTGGCCGCGGCGGTCGAACTGCGCGCCCTCGTCCTGGGGCATGATCATCAGGATCTCGCCGGTCGGATGCTTGTGATGGCCGCCGCGCAGATCGGTCATATCGACCACATCGACGCTCAGATCATGGGTCTCCGCCGACGGCTCCACGACCCGCCCGAAGCGCCGGTCGCCCTCGCCCTCGGCGCACATCCAGCCGGCCGCGATGGCCTCGTGGCAGGCGGCCTCGATGGTCTCGAAGGTTTCGCCGTCCGCCGGAAAGTCGGCGTTCAAGCGATCCTCCAGGGTGCGGTCGACCGGGCGGCCGGCGATCGCCTCGGTGATCGGCTTCAACAATGCAACGAGCTGCTCCTGGTTCATTTCCGCTCCACATCCGCAACAGGTTTAGACGGTTGCTCCGGCGTCGCGTTTGCCGCACAAGCTTCGGGAAGCGTGCGAAACGCGCCAGCGCTTAGCATTGATCTCAATCTAGTACCGTATCTAGCAGGTGGAGACGCCCTTGCCGACCATCGACCACGCTGGCCGCACCATAGCTTATGAGGAAATGGGGGCGGGTCCGACCATGCTGCTGCTGCCGCCGGGGGCCAGTCCCGCCGCGGCGTGGCGGCCGGTGATGGAGCGGCTCGCCGACCGGTTCCACCAGGTCGCCGTCAACTTCGCCGGCTACGGCGAGACCGAGGCACTTCGTGCCGATGTTCCGCGCAATCTTGCGGCCGAAGCCGATGCGGTCGCGGCGGTGGCGGCCCGGCTCGACGGCCCGATCCATCTGGTCGGTCATTCCTACGGCGGCGCCGTGGCATTGCGCCTCGCGGTCGCCGGCGCGCTGCCGCTCGCCACGCTCACCCTGATCGAGCCGGCCTGCTATCACCTGCTGCGCCCCGCCGGCGAAACGGCGCTCGCCGACGAAGTCGAGGCGGTCAATTTCGGCTTCATCGACACCGTCGGGGCGGGCGACCCAGAAGCCGCCTTCCGCGCCTATATCGACTACTACACGACCGGCCCCGGCGCCTGGGACGCGATGCCGGAGAAGGCGCGCGCACGCTTCCTCGCTATCGCCGACGTCGTCGCCCGCGCGCTCGGCTCGGCGCATGGCGAGACGCTCACCCTCGACGACGCGGCCGCGCTCGCGCTGCCCAGCGCCGTCGTCTATGGCGCGGAGACCACGCAAAGCCATGTCCGGGTGAGCGAGCTGCTAGCGGACGCGATCCCCAAAGCCGAGCTCGTGGTCGTTCCCAACGCCGCCCACATGCTGACGCTCACCCATCCGGGCGACGTCGCCCGCCTGCTGGCCGAGATTGCGGCTTAGCCGTTCCCGCTCAGAACGGCGAGTCGCGGCCGTCGAGATAGTCGATCTCTTCCTGGGTACTCTCCCGCCCCAGCACCTTGTTCCGATGCGGGAAGCGGCCGAAGCGCGCGATCACGGCGCGGTGGCGTTCGGCGTAGTCGACATATTGGCCGCGGTCGCAGCGCTCCTTGACCAGCGCCACGCAGCGGTCCTGCAGCGCCAGATCCTCGGCATGCTCGAAGGGCATGTAGAAGAAGATGCGTCGCTCCTCCGGCACCGCCATATCGTGGCCGTGCTCGACCGCCCGCTCGGCGATCCCTTGGGCGACCGGGTCGGCGGCGAAGGCACGCGCGCTGTCGCGGAACATATTCCGCGAGAACTGGTCGAGCAGAATGACGAGCGCGAGTGCCTCCTCCGGCGTCGCCTCCCAATCCGCGAGCCGCCCCGCCGCCGCGTCTTCGTAGGCCGCGCCGAAGCGCTCGGTGACTTCCCGGTCGAACTCGGGCGACACCTTGAACCATCGCTCGTCGTCGCCCTCCGCGAACCAGAAGTCCAAGACCTCGCGTGGTTCGATCGTGCTTTGCCGCGTCATGCGGTGTCCCTCAAATTTCCCCGAAGTCGCCGCCGCGGCCCTTGCCGCCGGCGAAACGCGTGGCGCCCGATACCGCTTCGGCGGTGAGCGCCTGACGCCCGCGTTCGAGCTCGTTCAGGAACGCGGCCTCGATGTCCAAGTCCCATTGTTCGTAGGCCGACAACCGGTCCGATCGCATGCAGATCTGGGGAAAGCGTGCGATCTCGGCTGCCAGCGCTTCGGCGGCGGCGCGCGCCCCGCCCTTGGGCACGACGCGGTTGACGAGCCCCATCTGAAGCGCTTCCGCCGCGCCCACCGGCCGGCCGGTCAGGATGAGGTCGAGCGCGCGGCTCATGCCGATCAGGCGCGGCAGGCGGATCGTCCCGCCGTCGATCAGCGGCACCCCCCAGCGCCGGCAGAAGACGCCGAGCACGGCGTCCTCCTCCGCCACCCGCATGTCGCACCACAGGGCAAGCTCGAGCCCGCCCGCCACCGCGGGCCCCGCGATGGCCCCGATGACGGGCTTCTGCAGGAGCCGACGCGAGGGACCCATCCAGCCGTCGCCTTCGATCCATTCCGGCCGGAACCCGGTCTCGGAGACGAACTTCAGATCGGCCCCGGCGCAGAAGGCGCCGTCGGCCCCGGTCAGTACGCCGACCGACGCCTCTTCGTCGGCCTCGAACGCCTCGAAGGCGTCGAGCAGATGCAATCCTGTCTCCGGGTCGACGGCGTTCCGCCGTTCCGGCCGGTCGATGATCACCGTGGTGACGGAACCAGATTTTTCGATTCTGACGGTCATGGCGTGACTGTAGCGTGTTTGCCCGTGCATACCAGTTCTGCATGGGCAATCGCCGCATGACGAACCTGTTCCTCGCGCGCAGCTTGTGTTACCTCGCTTGGGTAATGAGCGACCCCGCCAAACGCGCCCCCGCAGACCGCGTTTACGCAAGAGCCCCCGAGCGCCAGGCCGGCGCGCGCGCCGTCCGCCCCAAGGACGCCGCGAGCCTGGTGGTGATCCGCAGGGCGCGCGGCAAACCGGAAATCCTGATGGGGCGGCGCCACAAGAAGACGCGCTTCATGCCCGACGCCTTCGTCTTTCCGGGCGGCCGCCTCGACGCCGCCGATGCGCGCGCGCAGCCTGCAAGCCATCTGCCGCGCAGCGTTGAAAAGCACCTCCTGCGCAGCGCCACGCCTGCCCGCGCCCGCGCGCTCGCCATGACGGCGGTGCGCGAAACCTTCGAGGAGACCGGGCTGCTGCTCGGCGTCGAAGGATCGGTGGGCGGCACGCGCGATGAAGGCTGGGCGGCGGTGCGCGACACCGGCCTCGCGCCCGATCTCGCACGCCTCGACTATGTCGGCCGCGCGATCACCCGGGCGGCGAGCCCGATCCGTTTCGATGCGCGGTTCTTCCTCGCCGATGCCGGCGACTTCGTGGGCGAGCTCGGCGGCTCGGGCGAGCTGCTCGATCTCGCCTTCGTGCCGCTCGCAGAGGCGCGCGCGCTGCCGAGCGCCATGATCACCCAGTTCATGCTGTCGGAGGTGGCGCGCCTCGCCGAGGCCACGCCGGCGCAGCGCGCCAAGCGCGCGGAATATCGCTGGCGCGGCGGCGAGCGCGTGGTGACATATGTGTGACGTCTGGTGTCTGACGTCTGGGACTGAAATGCGTGTGAGATCGACATGAGCGAAGAAGTCGCCGGCGGTGGGATCAGTATCGTCAAATGGTTCTTCATCCTGATCATCTTCATCGTGCTGACGGCGCTGACGCAGATCGGCGGCGTCGTCTTTGTGATCAGCGTGTTCCTGGTCTCCTGGCTGCTGGGCCATCGCTGGAATTTCCTGCTGCGCTGGATCACCCACATCGTCGGCTTTGCGATCCTTTATGCGGCCGTCACGGTTGCCGCCGTGCCGCCCCTGGCGCGCGAATTCGGGCGGCATCCCTTGCCCTGTCTGCCCGCCGCCGACCGGCCTTACGGCGCCGTGCACCCGGCCTTGTGTCTGCTCAATCGACACTATGCCTCGGCCTCGGCGCATCGCGTGCTGTCGGCGCTGACGAAGGAAATGAACAGCCAGTTTCCGGGCACGACCGTGCTTTATCTCGATGCCGGGTTCCCGTTCCTCGACGGCTTTCCGATGCTGCCGCACCTGCTGCACGACGATGGCCGCTCGGTCGATCTCGCCTTCTTTTATACGAACGCGCGCGGCGTCTATCAGCGTGGCCGCACGCGCTCGCCCATCGGCTATTGGGCCTTCGAGCAACCCCGCAAGGGCGACCCGAGGCCGTGTCTGCAGGACAAGGGGCTGGGCCTGCGCTGGGATCTCGGGTTCCTTCAGAAATACTGGAAGCCCTACAAGCTCGACGAGAAGCGCACCGCGGCGATGGTGCAGTGGCTGGTCACCGAGGGCGCCAATCTCGGCGTCCAGCGGGTCTATCTCGAGCCGCATCTGGTGAACCGGCTCAAGATCGCCTCGCCTTTCCTGCGCTTCCAGGGCTGCCGGTCGGAGCGCCACGACGACCACGTCCAGGTCAAGCTGCGTTGACGGCGCATGGCCGCATGTGACGGTGCGCCGCTGGTCGTGTCCGCCCCGGCGTGCTACCCGATACGCCCATGTCGAGCGTCAAACCCTCCCTCAGCAAGCCGCTTCGCCTGCCGCCCGGCTCCTCCGAGGCGCAGCGCAAGCGCCGCGTCACCCCGCGCGATGCTGCGACCCTGATCCTGAAGCGCGAGCGTACCGCCGGTGCCGCAGGGGCCGAAGTGCTGATGGGCCAGCGCGCCGGCCGGCACAAATTCATGCCCGGCGCCTACGTCTTTCCCGGCGGCAAGGTCGATGGCCACGACGCGCAGGTCCGCCCGGCAAGCCGGCTCTCCGACGAGGTGATGCGGCATCTGACGCGCGCGGCGAGCCCGCTCCGCGCCGGTGCCATCGGCAAGACCGCGATCCGCGAGACCTACGAGGAGACCGGGCTGCTGCTCGCCGCCCCCGGCGATCTGGGCGACCTTGGCGATTCGGGCGATGCGACCTGGGCCGAGGTGAAGGCGATGGGCCTCGCCCCCGACCTCCGGCATCTCGACTATCTCGGCCGCGCGATCACCCCGCCGGGCTCGCCGATCCGCTTCCACGCCCGCTTCCTGGTCGCCGACGCCGAGCATATGCGCGGCGAGCTCGGCGGCTCGGGCGAGCTCTTGAACCTGCACTGGGTACCGATCGACGACGCGCTCCACCTGCCGATCGCCGACGTCACCGAGTTCATGCTGATCGAGCTGAAGCGCTACCTGGAGGGCGACGAGGCGGTGCGCCGCAAGCGCCCGCTCTTCAGCTACCGCAACAATCAGGCTTACGTGACGTATTCTTAGGGTGACGCATTCGTGAGAGGGAGGCCTCCGCGATGGGACATGACGACAAGACGCCCGCACCGCTCACTGGCGAAGCCGCCGCAATCCGCGACTTCGCGATGAGCTTCCCGGAAGCGCACGAGGATTTCCCCTGGGGCGAGCGCGCGATCAAGGTACGCAAGAAGGCCTTCGTCTTCATGGGATCCGGCGGGGGGTCCGGCGAGGGCTTCGGCCTTAGCGTGAAACTGCCGCATTCGAACGAATACGCGCTCGACTACCCCTTCACCGAGCCGACGCATTACGGGCTCGGCCGGCACGGTTGGGTGTCGGCCAAGTTCGGCCCGGGCGAGGCGCTGCCGATGGATCTGCTGCGCGCCTGGATTACCGAAAGCTACAAGGCCGTCGCGCCGAAGACCCTGGCAAAAACGGTTGATTAGGGACGGATTTCAGACTCCTGCGCCTCACGCCAACCAGTACCGCGCATCGACGGCCAATTCGCCCTCATGCGCCACGCGGCCGGTCTCGACCATGTGGATCATATGCGCGAAGACCGAGCGCGCCGCCGCGCCGTAGAGACGCTGGTCGATGTCCTTGTACATCAGCGGCACCATGGCGGTGATCGTCTCGATGCCCTCGCCCAGATGCTTCATGATCTGCTGCTCGCGCATGCGACGATGGCCGATGAAGCCGCGCACGAAGCTCTGCGGTTTCTCGATCGCGGGCCCATGCGTCGGCCAGTAGCGCACGTCCTGCTCGCGGTCCATGAGCAGACGCAGGCTCGCCATGTAGTCGGCCATGTCGCCGTCGGGCGGCGAGATGATGCTGGTCGACCAGCCCATCACATGGTCGCCCGAGAACAGCACGTTCTGTTCCTTGAGCGCGAAGCAGATGTGGTTGGAGGTATGGCCCGGCGTATGCACCGCCTCGACCGTCCAGCCGTCGCCCTCGATCACGTCGCCGTGGCGGATCT
>CAZBRE010000158.1:0-9593 GCA_964494065.1 uncultured Alphaproteobacteria bacterium | reverse complement strand
GTGAGGCCGTTCGCGTCGATCTGCTTCAGTGCGTGGTCGGTCATGGGTCCGGTTTCCTCAGTTGAAGACGAAGCCGCCGTTGACCGGCAGCAGTTGGCCGGTGACGAAGGCGGCGCCGTCCGACAGCAGATAGACCACCGAGCCGACCACGTCGTCGGGGTCCTGGGCGCGCTGCATCGCGCGGCCCTCGACGTAATGGTCGTGACGGTCCTGCGGCACGGTTTCGGTGGCCTCGACGCGGGTGAGGCCGGGGGCGATGGCGTTGACCGCGATGTTGTCGGGGCCGAGCTCGCGGGCGAGCGCGCGGGTCATGGCGATTACCGCGCCCTTGCTGGAGACGTAATGCAGCAGCCTGGGCGCCCCCCAGAGCGCGGTGTCGGAGGCGATATTGACGACGCGCGCGCCGTTCACCCCCTTGCGGAGCAGCGGCGCGCAGGCCTTCACCGCGAGCCACAGCCCGCGCACGTTGACCGACATCACTTTGTCCCAGGTCTCGATGTCGATCTCCTCGAAGGTCTTGCCGCCGATACCGGTGGCGATGGCGCCGTTGTTGACCAGCCCGTCGATGCGCCCGCAGCGCTCGCCGATCTCCTTCGCCATCTCGGTGATGCTGTCGGGATCGCCGAGGTCGAGCGGCACGAAGAGCGTCTCATAGCCGGCATTGCCCAGGGCGTGGGCGGTATCGCGGCCCCAGTCCTCGTTGATCTCGGCGATCACGACCATCTCGGCGCCGGCTTCCGCGCAGGCTTCCGCGAAGGCACGGCCTAGCCCGCGCCCAGCGCCGGTCACCACGATCACCTTGCCGTCGAGCGCGCCCACCGGCCGTCACGCCTGCTTTTCCAGGTGCCAGTGGTGCTCGGAGATGTCGACGACGACACCGTTCACGTCCTTGACCTTGGTCTCGACCTCGACGCCGGGCACATCGGGCAACCTCATGAAGTACTCGCCGCCGTTGGCCTCGATCTTCGCCATGGTCTCGTCGAGGTCGTCGACCACGAAGCCGAAATGATGCACGCCTGCCCAGTCGGGGCCGTTGATCATCGAGGGCTGGCCTTCAGGAAACTTGAGGAGCGTCAGGTTCACCACGCCGTCGGACAGCATGATCGTGTCGCCGATCTCGCTCTCCGACTCGTAGACGCGGCGCAGGTCGAACGCCGCCTCGTAGAAGGACGCGGCCTTCTCGAGATCGGGCACCTGCATCGCGATGTGGCGTAGCTTGGCCATCGGCCGGCTTGCTCCTCTCGGCCCTACTTCTTCGGCCGCTTGATCTTCGACAGCGGGTGGTCCGGTGGATAGGTCGGCGTCTGCGGCTTGGCATTGCCGAGCATCACGCACATCAGCGCCTCTTCCTCGCCGTCGTTGAGGAGGCCGCGATAGAGACCCGGCGGTACCGAGATCAGATCGCGCTCCTTCAGCACTGTCTCGAAGCGCTCGCCGTCCTGCTCGACGAACAGGCGGATGCGGCCACGCAGCATGAAGAACACTTCTTCCACGTCGTCATGAACGTGGATCGGGCCTTCGCAGCCGGCAGGCAGCACCATGGTCGAGAAGGTGAAATGCTCGGCCGGCACGGTGTTGCCGTCGGCCGAGATGCCGGTGCCACCGGTGCCCATGTAGCGCATCTGGGCGCGGCGGTATTTCGGGTCGTAGTCTGCCTGGAACTTCAGCGCGTCCCAGTCGTAGCGGCGCGTCTCGTAGCGCGCGATGCGGCTCTCGACCCAGTCGCCGAGGCTCATATCGGCCGGTTTGCCGCCGACCGTCTGGTCTTCCTTGAGTGCGGTCTGTGCGCTCATGATCGCTTCGCTCCCTAAATTGATCCTGGGGTTTGGTCCTGGTGTGGTCATTGCCAACGGTTACTCGGCCGCGGCCTGCTCGTGCTCCAGCGCGGCCAGCGCCGCGAGCTGGGCCTTGGCCTCGGTTTCCAGAATGCGGCGGACGCGCGCCATGCCGGTGTCGTGCTGGTAGAGGAACTCATGGGTCCGCGCGTCGGGCGCCATGTTCTCCAGGACCACACGGTCCTGCTCGAGCACGTCCCAATGCAGGCCTTCCAGACGGTTGCGGTACATGAAGCGCCAGAGGTCGCGCTGCCAGCCGGAGACCTTGCGGTTACGCCAGAAGAAGACCTGGCAGGTGTTCTCATCGATCGGCGTGACGCAGCCGACGATGCCGAAGAGCCCGCCGGGCCCGGCCGACTTGCGGTAGGGGATGGCAAGCCGCATGAAGAAGGCGCCGGTCTCGCGGAACTCGACCCAGTCGAAATTGACGTCGCGCTGGGTTTCCTTCTCGAAGACGAGACCGTTGTCGATCTTGGAGATCTTCATCTTGGCCTGCTTGTCGCCCTCGGCCATCGAATGGGAGAGCGCGTGCAGATAGGCCCCGTGCATCGGGTCCATGACGTTGTCGATCGCGTAGCGGTAGCTGCAGCGCCAGATCGCGGTGCACAGCATGGTGCCGTATTCGTCGGTGTTGGCGAGCTCCTCGGGCAGGACGAGATCGACCGGCTCGGGGTGGGCGGCGTCGCCGAAATAGGCGAAGACAGCGCCTTCGATCTCGCGCACCGGGTAGCTCTTGACCGCCTTGGTGCCTTCCAGCGGACAGCGCTCGACCGCCGGCACGGCCTTGACCTCGCCGTCGCTGCCGACCTCGATGCCGTGATACCAGCAGGCCAGACGGTCGCCGAGATTCCAGCCGAGCGAGAGCCGCGCGCCGCGATGCGGGCAGCGGTCTTGGAGGGCATGCGGCGTGCCGTCGGTGTCGCGCCAGAGCACCATGTCCTCGCCGAGGCGCGTGACGCCGGTCGGCCGCGTCGTCACCATCCAGCTCGGTGCGACCGGATACCAGAGATTGCGCAGGCCGCTGTTCATGAGCTCGTCGATAGCGCTGCGGTCGATCTTCGATGTCGTCATGGCAAGCCTCGTGTGCCCGTCGTAATTGGGTTCATACCGGTATCGCCACATCGCCGAAGTCGCGCTTGGGCAGGTAGCGCAGCACGCGGCGCTCGGCGAGGATGACGAGCGCGTAGGCGATGATGCCGATGAGGGTCAGAAGGATGATGGCGGCGAAGACCGAGCCGGTATTGCCCTGGCCCTCGCCCTGGACCAGCAGATAGCCGAGCCCGGTATTGCCGCCGACGAACTCGCCCACTGTCACGCCGATGACGGCCAGCGTCGAGCCGATGCGTAGGCCCGAGAAGAGCGAGGGCATCGAGGCCGGAAACTCGATCTTCCAGAAGATCTGCCAGCGGCTCGCCTTGAAGGAGCGGGCGAGGTTGATCAGCGCAGGATCGACCGTGCGTACCGAGGTCAGCACGTTGATCAGGATCGGGAAGAAGACGATCAGCACGGCGACCAGGATCTTCGGCGCCATGTTGTAGCCGAACCAGAGGATGAAGAGCGGCGCAAAGGCCACCTTGGGCGCGATCTGCAGCGCCAGAATGTACGGCGAGGCGATGATCTCGGTGGTCGGCGACATGCCGAGCAGATAGCCGATCACCGCACCCAGCAGGCAGCCGAGGCTGAAGCCGACCAGTACCTCGAAGCAGGTGATGCCGGCGTGATAGAGGAGCTCGCTGTTCTGATAGAGGAAGAAACCTTCCTGGATCACCAGCGAGAGGCGCGGGATGTTGTAGGGCGCGATGCCCAGCAGCACCGGGCCCCATTCCCAGCCGGCGACGAACAGCACCAGCACGACGAGGCTGAGCCAGGTTTCCTTGCGGTTGAACCGGCCCGTTCTGCGGCGCGCGGCCGGCGCAGGGGCGGACGTTGCGACCGGCCGCGGGCCTTGTTCGACCGTGGCCGCCGCGCAGCAGGTCGCCGCTGCGCAGCTCCGCTCCGCATCGGGGCGCGGAACGGCAGGGGCGAGGGCGCCGGCGTCGCGGGCCGCCATCACGCGGCCTCGATCTCGTCGCCGATGTGCAACAGGCCCATCAGCTTGGTGATGTAGTCGCCCATCTTCGGATGGCCGCGGCGCGCGATCGGCTTGTCGCGCTCGGGCATCTCGACCACGATCTCCTCGATGATGCGGCCGGGGCGCGACGACATCACCAGCACGCGGTCGGAGAGCGCCACGGCCTCGATCAAATCGTGGGTGATCAGGAAGGCGGTCTTGCCCTCGTCCTTCAGGGTGCGCGCGAGATCGGTCTGGAGGACCATCTTGGTCTGCGCATCGAGGGCGGAGAACGGCTCGTCGAGCAGCAGCACGTCGGGATCCATCGCCATGGTGCGGGCGAGCGCCGCGCGCTGGCGCATGCCGCCGGAAAGCTGGTGCGGATAGGCATTGGCGAATTCGCCCAGCTTGTATTTCGCGATCAGATCGAGCGCGACCGCGCGGCGGCTCTCCTTGGGCACGCCCTGGATCTCCTGGCCGAGCTCGACATTGTCGCGGATCGTCCGCCAGGGCAGCAGCAGGTCCTTCTGCAGCATGAAGGCGACATGCGAGTTGGGTCCGTCGACAACCTCGCCGTCGACCAGCACCGTGCCCTCGTTCGGCCGGTCGAGCCCCGAGCCGAGGTTGAGCAGCGTGCTCTTGCCGCAGCCGCTGGGGCCGATCAGCGAGACCACCTCGCCGTCGGCCAGCGCCAGCGAGACGTCCTCGACCGCCGTGATCACCGGATCGCGGCCGTCACCCGAATTGCGGTTGCCGAAGCGTTTGGTGACCTGACGGAACTCGAGCCGCGACGTTGCCATGAGCGCTCTCCCGTCCGCTCAGCCGCCGCTGCCGGCGGGCTCGCCGGCGCCGAGGCGCTGCATCACGGACTTGAAGGAGGTTTCGGTCCAGGGATTACCGTCCGGATCGGCGGGCCCGGTTTCGTTCAGCCCGGCGATGATGGCATCGAGCTCGTAGATTTCCTGGGTGAACAGCGCTTCGAGCGCATCGCCCAGCGCGTTCTCATAGTCGGTCGGCGGGGCGGGCCGGGTCTGCCAGCGGATCAGTGCCGGCGCGTCGTAGCGCTCGATCGATGCTTCGCCGCCCTTGTTCGGGCCATCGGCCTTGCTGTCGAGCTGGCCGGCGGCCGCTTTCGCGTCCATCGCGAAGCGCAGGTGGGGATTGAAGTCGGACACGTTCGCGACCCTCCCGGTGCTTGCCGGCTCGGCGCTCCCTGCCGCCGATATCGGCCCGTGTGCTTTGCAGTAGTTTTGTATATGAAACTACTGTTCTTATACAAAACACATTAACAGGCCGGCGTGAAAGAATCAAGGGCCGGATTTCGTGCGGCAAGCGGGGCGGATCAGGCGAGTTTCACGAAGATATCGTCCCCCTCGACCTTGACCTGATAGACGGTGAGGTCCTCCTCGGCGGGCGGCGCGAGACACTTGCCGGTCCTGATGTCGAACTTGGCGGCGTGGAGCGGGCACTCGACCTGGCCGTCCTCGACGAAACCCTCGCTCAGCATCACGAAGGCATGCGGGCAGACATTCTCGGTCGCAAAGAACTCGTCGCCGATCTTGAAGATCGCGACCAGCTTGTCGCCGACTTCCGCGGCCGCGGGTTCGTCCTCGTCGACTTCGCTGGTGCTCGCGACCTTGTGCCATTCCTCCGCCATCGCTCTCCTCGTATCTGGTTGCTGTCCCGCCGGCATGCCCGTTTCCGGCCTCAAATCCGATGGCAGGACGTCGGATCAGAAGTATAGGTCTCGCGCCGCTGGGTAAACAGAGGCCGCGCCGCGCAGGTGGAGGTCTTGGGGCGCAGCCCTTGGGACACTGTCCTTGGTCCCACGGCTTGGGCATTGATCGGCGGAGCGCCGCCTGCTAGTCTGTCTAGAATAAGAACGTTCGTTTTGTATATCAAACAATCTCCGAGATATCCAGTTTTGGGCCGTTTCGCACTTTGAAGCCAATGGAGTAGTGTCGGGAAAGGCGTGCGGGTCGCGCCGCAGAACAGCATTGCACCGACGGCGGGGCTTCGGCGTCGGATGCCAGCAAGACGGCAGATCAGCCGGACGACAAAGGGAGAGTCTCAGCATGCTCAATCGACGGACGACGACGGTGGCGCGCCAAGCGCTCATCGGGATCGCGGGCGCGGCGCTCGCGATGACGCTCGGCGCCGGCTCGGCCAGCGCGGAGAAAGTGACCTATCTGTTTCCGGCGCCGCCGATCCTGCCGGCTTTCGGCCCGATCCAGATCGCCAAGGGCAAGGGCTACTACAAGGCCGAGGGCCTCGACGTGGTCTTCCAGCGCGGCAAGGGCGGCGTCGACGTCGCCAAGCAGGTCGGCGCCGGCAATGCGCAGCTCGGCGGCGGACTGGCTGACGGGCCGATCATCGTGCGCGCCCAGGGCGTGCCGGTGCGCGCGGTGGCGTCCTTCGGCGGCCGCGGCTTCATGCAGCTCGTGGTGCGCGCCGATAGCGGCATCAAGTCGCCCAAGGATCTGAAGGGCAAGACCATCTCGGTCATGTCCTACCAGGACACGACCTTTTATGCGCTCCGCGGCATGCTGGCGAGCCAGGGGCTCACCTTGAAGGACGTGAAGGCGATCGCCGTCGGCCCGCGCAACGTGCCGACCATGGTGATCGAGAAGAAAGCGGTCGCCTGCGCCTGCGTGCCCGACTGGATCCCGCCCTTCCACCGCGCCAAGGTGAAAATCAACATCATCAAGTCGGAGGACTACTTCCCGCACATGGCGCAAGCCATCCTGGCCTCCGACGACATCATCAAGAAGAACCCCAAGATGGTCGCCGCCTTCATCCGCGCCTCGCTCAAAGGCATGAAGGACATCATGGACAACCCCAAGGCGGCGGCTGCCGACTTCGCCAAGTTCGTGCCGCTGTGGAAGGGCAAGGAAGGCTACATCACCGGCGTCTTCACCTATTACGCCCAGCTCGTCTATCCGAGCGACAAGAAGATGGGCGAGATCAACGTCGAGCGCCTCACCAAGCTGCAGGACTTCTACGTCAAGCAGGGCATCGTGCGGAAGAAAGTACCGGTCGCCGATCTCTACACGAACCAGTTCATCAAGTAGTGGGCCGACCATCGGTCGAAACGAAAACCCCGGCCTTAGCGCCGGGGTTTTTTGTCCGTGATGGTCTTGGGAGATTCGTTAGAACGGCACCGAGATCGTGTCGAGCACGCCCTCGGCGTTGACCAGATCGACGCGCTTCCAGGCGATGCGCCAGCCGCTGCCGGCCCGTCGCAGGCAATGACGCGCAGTGCCGCCATAGACGCGCTGCTCGGAAAGGCGGTGCTCGAGCATGACGAATTTCGATTGCACCACCGCTTCCTTGCCGCCGTCGGCGGTGCTTTCGAGCGTCGTGCCGCTGACGACGCGAACCGTCGCGATCGGCGGCGAGACGGCGTGGCCCGTACCATCGGTGAGGCGGCGCACGCGCGCCTCCATCAGCATGCGGTCGTCGTAGAAGATCGAGATCTCGTTCAGCGGATCGCTCTGCTCCGGTCGGTGCGGCGCCCAGTAATGGGCATCGTCGGCGTAGAGCGCGAGCCAGTCCTCATAGCGGGCTTCGTCGAGGAGCCGCGCTTCTTCGAGCACCAGTGCCGTGACCGCCGCCATCGCCTCGGGCGAGAGCCGCGCCGAGCTGTCGCGCGGCTTGGCCTGGACCGCCGCCGTCATTCGGCGGCCTCACTCTGGCTCATGTCGGGCGGGCTCATATAGTCGAGCCAGGCCTTGAACTGGTTGCGGATGTGGATCTCGCTGGTGCCGTGATCGCCGTGGCGGCCGCCGCGCGCGTCGTCGACGTCGTGGCCCTCGCCGCGGCCGAGATGCAGCCACTCCGTGCCCTCGCTCTGCAGGCCGTCGCGGATGCGGCGGTAGATTTCCAGATCGTCGGTCAGGATCTGCGATGCCGGCGAGTTGATCGCATTGGCGAAGCGGACCGTGTCTTGGAACATCGCCTCGGGCGCGCCTTTGAGACGGAAGGAATAGATGTGCACCTCGGTCCTGTCGGGCGAGACCGGCAGGATCACGCGGAGCTGGCGGAAGGACGACATGAAGGTGAGGTTCGGATAGACGATCGTGTTGAAGCGGCTGACGCTCAGGATCTCGCGCGTGCGCTTGGCCCCATGGACTTTCTCCAGCGCATTGCGGTACTCGACGAAGACCGGATCGTCGGAGGCGGCGAGCAGGCGCTCGTCGTCGTGGTAGTCGCCCATATAGGAATGGCCGCCGTCATAGGCCCAGACACCGACATTGTCCCAGATCTTGGCGAGCACGCCGTTCTGGGTCATCTGCCGCACCGCGATCTCGCCGGCGCCGTCGGTCGGCGCGTCCATGCGTTGCTTGGCGGCGGTGTCGATCGACGATGCGTGCACGAAGGCGGGATGCATCAGGTCGTTGACGTTCTCGATGTAGAGCTTCCAGTTGCCGTCGTAATAATGTTTGAAGATGCCGCCGGCGACCTCGATCTCGCCGCCCGGCGCACGGTCGACCATGTCGTCGAAGGAGGTCGCGACGTCTCCGAGCCACTCTTCGAGTGCGGGTCCATCGGCGGTCAGGCTGGCAAATATGAACCCGCGATAGCTCGCCTGGCGCGCCACCGGCCTCAGACCCAACGCGTCGCGCTCTTTCTCGAAGCGCTCGTCGTAGCCTTCCTGGCGCGGCACGCCGATCAGCGCGCCGTCCGTCCCGAAGGTCCAGCCGTGATAGCCGCACTGGAAATGCTTGGCGTTGCCCTTTTCCGCTGCGCAGACCATGGAGCCGCGGTGGGTACAGCGGTTATGCAACACCCGCACCGCGCCGTCGCGGCCCCGCACCATGAGGACGGGCTGGCGGCCGAGGCGGGTGGCGTAGAAGTCGCCGGGCTTCGCCACCTGACTTTCGTGGCCGACGAAGAGCCAGGCGCGGCCGAAGAGGCGCTCGAGCTCGAGCTCGAAAATCTCGGGATCGGTGTAGACGCTCCGATGCACGCGGTCGGGCCGGATCAGCGCCGCGAGGTCGGACGTGGGGCGGTTGGTGAGGGGACGGTTCATGGGCGGGCACTCCATCCTGGCTGCGGAACGCCGAAGAACATGCATGCGCGAATCTGGCATGCGCCGGGCGTGGCGTAAAGGCGGGCCGGAACGTTAAGCTGCATGCCGGTTATGCCGGCATCAAAGAACCGAGATCGCCCGGCCGGATCGCCCAGGTTGGCAGGGCGTTGGCTGGATCGTGGCGGCCCGCTTCCTTGGCGGGGAAACCTTCGAGGACGAGATTGTCGCCGAAGCTGGCCCCCTGGCGGACCAGCGCGCCCGCTTTGATCAGGCAATTGGCGCCGACCACCGAATTGTCGCAGACGATCGCCGCGGGCTCGACGACGGTGCCCGCCCCGATGCGGCAGCCGTGGATCATCGCGCCGGGGCCGATCACGACGCCGTCCGCCAATTCCAGCGTGTTGTCGGGCAGGAGATGGAGGACCGCGTTCTCCAGAATCTGCACGTCGGCGCCGATGCGCACCGGCCCGTGGCTGTCGCCGACGATGCGGACGCCCGCGCCGATGATCGTCCGCGCGCCGATCACCACGTCGCCGGTGATCTCGGCGCTGTCGAAGAGCACGGCGTCGGGGGCGATCTCGGGGGACTTGTCCTTGTAGCGGTAGAGCTGCGCCATGGTCGGTCCTGCGTTTGTCGATTCGCGGTAGGTCTCTGTGGGAACGTCGGGCAGCGCGAG
>CAZBRE010000157.1:0-9834 GCA_964494065.1 uncultured Alphaproteobacteria bacterium | reverse complement strand
CCAAGCGCGATGCCCCCGCCGTGGCCACCGAGTTCGTCGGCACCTCGATCAGCTCCACCGGTATCCCCTACAAGCCGGTCATGGCCCTCATGCCGAGCAATCCGCATATCCGCTATTTCGAGAGCCGGCGGCGGGGCTACCTTCTCTGCGCCGCGACCGACAACCACTGGCTTACCGACCTGCGCGCTGTGAAAAACGTGCGGGACCGCAACAGCGGGATCGAGACGCTGCGAAGCTTCTACGTGGATGCGGGCCGGCCCGGTGCGCGGCGCGCATAGTTAACACAACAATAACGGCCTCCTCGCCTAGGTGGGCCAATCCAGCTTGCGCACCCAGTTCCCGCCGGAAAACGGTGCAAGAGCTGGTTCAAGCCAACAGGCTAAACCCATCTTTAAGCTCCTCCGGGCCATAACCTTTTTGAGACGCACCAAGGCACCCGAAACGAGCCGGTGGTTCAGAGTGATGAATTCGGAATATGCATCTGCGGCGGCCCAGCTGACCGCGTCGAGACCGGCTATGTCTCGCCGCGTTCTGAGCATGTTTGCCGACAGCGCGATTCGTTCTGTATTGGCGCACCACAAGTGGTTCATTTGCATCGTTCTCGTTTACGCAGCAGCGGCGACGTTCGTTGGAGATGTAATCGGCAATTCGGAACTGGTCCGGCTTCGCCTCTATAGCGATTCACTGGGGTTGCTAATTGCAACGATAGCCATCGTCACAGTTCTCGGTCACACCATTTGGGCGATGATATTCGTGCGCCCTGAGGGATCGCTGACACGCACAATCATTTCCGATTTCAAACGTCGTTTCCTGCAGACCGAGCGCTTGCTTAGCTTTGCGCTCATGCTGGTACTGATTCCGCTTTTCTTCAGCGCATTTTCTTCGTTCAAACGAATGATCCCTTACATCAATTACTGGCATCTGGATCCGTTGTTCAAGGATTGGGATCGGTTCGTACATTTCGGGCGCGACGCTTGGGTATGGACGCATTCAATTTTCGGCACACCGTATCTGACGACTGGCATCAATTTTTTCTACCATGCTTGGATATTCTTGATGTTGCTGTCCCTAATTTGGCAGGCCTGGAATACCAAAGCGCCAGAAAAACGGATGCAGTTCTTTTACTCTTTCGCGATCATGTGGACGGTCATGGGTACCATCATGGCAATTCTGCTCAGTTCGGCGGGACCTGTGTACTATGCAAACGTGACCAACACGGCAAGCCCGTATTGGCCGCTATTCGACACTCTCGACGCATTCGACCAGATTTCACCGGTTTGGGCGTTGGATCTCCAAACAACGCTGTGGTCAAACTACGCAGATGGCGCGACTGACCTTAAGACGGGCATCACCGCGATGCCAAGCATGCATGTCGCGGTGGCCGTCCAGCTGGCCCTGCTTGGTTGGAGTTACAACAAAGCAGCAGGCATAGCCCTCACGGCATTTGCCGTCATAATTCAAATCGGCTCCGTCCATCTCGGCTGGCACTACGCTATCGACGGTTATGTGTCGACCATGTGTGTGATAGCCATTTGGTACGGCGTGGGGCGCGGACTGCGCTGGCGGGCCAGCAAGAATTCAACCGGCGGCAATCAGCCGGAGGAGGCGGCGGCAGGCACGTCTTGACAGCCAAGGTTTTCTGACAACGATTGTGCCGGCGCCACCTACCGCCGCCGGTACAGATCGAAACCTGCAATCGTTCCGACGCGATTGTAGTGCTCCCAGATGGCGGCGAATCGCGGGTCCATACAAAAATACGTCACGTAGTCAAAAGGAATAGAGGCGAAATAAGACTTTGCTTTCCTGACATCGACGAGGACGAGGTTTGGATTGCCGCGGCGAAAATCTTCAACGACCGAATCGGCAATGAACCGTTTCAACGCCCCGAGCTTGCGTCGCTCATCCGCCGTCAAGCCCGCACCCCCGGCATTTTCTGCGCGTACGAGACCTGGCAACAGCCAATGCGCCGGATACCGAGATACCGAGCGCATGCCGGTGTAATTTGCCGCGGGAAACGCTTGCCAAACATTGCTTGAGAACACATAGACTGAGCGTGCCCCGCTATCGGCATGGGCTTGCATTACCGGAAGGCCTCCAGCATACAAGAAGCGGTTTGCATACCCGCCTTTGAGTACGAGCCATCCCGTAGTCAGGATCAGCACAAAGCAGACGGCCAGCACTGAACTGGCACCGCGGATACGACTGACAAGGCCGTCTGTTCGAGGCAAGTCCAACGCAGCCAACAAGCATGCGGCCAATCCTACTAGCAAAGTCGTTCTCACGGGAAAGCGATGATACGAGAAGCCCTTCAGCTGGATCAGGTAGACCAGCCAAAAGCATATGGCTGAAAGAAGACATATCTCCGCAACGGCTCGAAGCGCACCGGGTCGTCGAATCCATGCATGAAGAAGTATCGCCAATGGCAGCAATACCGTCTCCCTGCGCAGCAACAGCTTGCTTATCGGGGCGGAGTACGAATCGTAGACTAAAAATGCCATCGGAACGATGCGGGAGAAATAAAGCGGTGTCCCGACGGCCACCGCAATCCAGTATCCCGTCAACAGCGCCGCTAAAGATATGGTTTCGGACCTCAAGACCCTCACCGAACTTCGGGCAACGAGCCACAAATACGCCTCGATCACCAGAGGGACGACGATGAAATGTGGCTTGAGGGCAAACCCGAACGCCGCCACGCCACCGACCAACGCGGCAAGCAGCCGAGGCATCTCAACGTCGGATGCGCGGGCAACGGCCAGAAAAAGGTATGGCATGACAAAGATCATCAAGAAATGCTCGCGCTGACCGAGGCCCTGCCAACTCCCCAAGATCAGGCTTGCAAGTACGGCGGCAACGAGCCCCAGTCGCGCATGCGGTGTAGTCGGCAGGCGACCCACGATCCGGGCACACAAGATGGTCGACCCACCGATTAGCGCAAATAGCCACAGGAAAAACAGAACAACCGGCGAAATGCCGGTGAATTGAGCAACCAATACCGGCGGTATGTGAAGCACAAATGCGAGCGGCGGATTTATCTCTATAATGTCCTGATAAAGTTTCCCGCCCGCCAACCACATCCGAGTGGCTTGCAGATACCAACCGCTGTCATGGTTGAGTAAAGTCGACTGCGCGAGCCAAGCGCCAGCAGCAAGCAGTAGCACCATTGCAACCAGCGCGGCAGTAGAACCCCGCTCAGTACAAATTGAACGAACACCTGCCTCGCGCAATGCCGCGTTAGTCAACATCCTGGTACAGTCCCCATGGCGCCGTGGTCCTTTGCGAATGGCGGCACTATGCAACGGTGGCCACGACGCCGCACCTCGTCATCCGGACATGCCCTCCATTTCATCGCGCGGCTCGGCGAATACGAAGAGACGGCTGGCAACGAAG
This sequence comes from uncultured Alphaproteobacteria bacterium, assembly GCA_964494065.1. Classification (GTDB taxonomy): domain Bacteria; phylum Pseudomonadota; class Alphaproteobacteria; order JAPULJ01; family JAPULJ01; genus DATKZM01. Next base: position 6,447 of record CAZBRE010000157.1, on the reverse strand, counting down.
CTGAAGGCAGGCACCATCAGCGCCACCGTCACGACGGCGACCCGGTAGTTACCGCCGCTTTCGGTGATCGCCCAGACGATGACCTGACCGATGGCCAAACCGAGCGCCGCAATGGAGATGAACCTCGGCAGGTAACGCGCATGCGCGCCCGAACAGGCGAAGGTCCAGTGGTGGTTGCCGAAATACGACACCAACACCGCCACGGCGAAGGCGCCGATATTGGCCCAGAAGACCGGGATGCGGGCGAACTCGACCAACAGGATGGCGACCGCGATATGGACGATCGTGGCCAACAGACCGACGGCGCTGAATCGGGCGGCTTGGTTCATGACGTTGATCATATGCGATCTCCATTTGCGCTGTTCGCCGGACGCCGCGCCAACATCACGAGCGAGACCCCGAAAGGCATGCGAAGGCGGCCCAGCACATGCCGCTCGAAGGAAAAGATGCCGCGCAGGACCGCGTTCATGGCACGACCCGGCAGCTGGTCGTCGTCGCGGGTCGAGCCGGTGATCTTGCCCAACAGGCGCATGATGAAGATCGCCGGGAACAAGAGCGTGTTCGCGTAGCTGAGCATGACAGGCTCAAGCCCTGCGGCGCGGGCGGTCGTCAGAAGTTGGGCCCGCGTGTAGCGGCGCTTGTGGTGGCGTGCCTCGTCGTGATGCGACCACAGGAAAGCATAGGCCGGCACAGTAAGGAGCACATGACCGTCATCGGTGATCTGGTCGGACAGCGCTTTCAGCGCGGCGACGTCATCATCGAGGTGCTCGAGCACGTCGAGCATGACCGCCAGATCGAAACGTTCGCCATCGAACGGAATGCCGTCGGGCAGCCGGCCGTCGCGGATGTCATGCAACCCGCGTGCGGCAGCGGTCGCGCGCGCAGCCTCGTCCGGTTCGAAGGCCGAGACCGCACCGAAACGCGACAGCATCTTGAGGTTGCCGCCGGTGCCGCAGCCAGCTTCGAGAATTCTCGCCGGCCCGGGCAGTCGGGCCAACCGCGCGATTATCTCGTTGACGATGCGGCGCCGGCCTACGAACCACCAGTGCCGGTCTTCAACCGCGCCCATTCGGGCGTAGACCTGTGGCTCCATTCCTGGACCTCTGTGGGGACCGTTGCGGGGGTTTCATCGAACCCGGCGCGCTCGCGCACCAGGTAGAGGGGGCGGCGCTTCACTTCGGTGTAAATGCGCCCGAGATACTCGCCGACGATGCCGAGCGTGAGCAGGTTGATCCCGCCCATGAACAACAGCACGACCATCAGCGAGGCGTAGCCCGGCACGTCAGCGCCGTAGATCAGCGTGCGCACGATCAGATATCCGGCGTAAGCAAGCGCAACCAGGAAAATGGTCCCGCCGATATAGCTCCAGATGCGGAGCGGCACCGTGCTCGACGAGGTGATGCCGTCGAGCCCGAAGTTCCACAGGCTCCACGCCTTCCACTTGGTCTTGCCGTGCTCGCGCGGCTCGCGCGCGTATTCGACCTGGGCCTGTTTGAAGCCGACCCAAGCGAAGAGGCCCTTCATGAAGCGGTTGCGCTCCGGCAGGCGACCGAGCGCCTCGACGACGCGGCGGTCCATCAGCCGGAAGTCCCCGGTGTTCTCGGGGATCTTCACGTCGGCCATCATGTTGTGGACGCGGTAGAACCATCCGGCGGAGGCGCGCTTGGCGACACCGTCGCTGTCGCGCGAGCTGCGCGTGGCGTAGACGACTTCGTGGCCTTCGAGCCAACGCGCGAAAAGCTCGGGAATGACTTCCGGCGGGTCCTGCAGATCGCTGTCGATTGGCACCACCGCGGACCCTTGTGCGTGATCGAGGCCCGCGGTCAGAGCCAGATCCTTGCCGAAATTGCGGCTGAGGCTGACGATCTTGATCGCGGGATTGCGCTGCCGATGGGCGTGCAGCATCTCCAGCGTGCGGTCGGACGAGCCGTCGTCGACGCAGACGATTTCGTAAGGACGGCGCAACGGCGCGACCACGGCCTCCGCGACCGGCTCGACCCGGGCGAAGAAGGCATCGACGCCGTCCTCCTCGTTGAACATGGGGACGACGATCGAAAGGATGATGTCGGAGCTGTTTGCCACCAGGCGCACACTTTCGCGGAAGCTCAAGTGAGCCCCGTTTCCTCAGCAATTCTGCGCCTTTGAGACTAATTGCCGGTGGTTAATCTTCGATTGAGAAACGTGGTTAGCAAAGCCCTAACCATTGCCGCACCGCCCCAATTCACGATTTCTGCACGCCCTCAGGCTCGACGTAGCGCATGCGCGGGGTGTAGCGCTGGAGCGAGCCGTATTGATTGGGCCAGTCGAGCTCGTGGTCCTGATCGTAAGCGGCGTGGCGGGTGAAATAGGGATCGTAGAGATGGCCCCGCGCCATGACGCAGAGATCGGCGCGCCCGGCGGCTAGGATCGAATTCACATCCTCCCAGGACGACACCGCACCTACGGTCATGGTGGGGATATCCGCCTCCAGGCGGACGCGGTCGGCGAACGGTGTCTGGAAGAGGCGGCCGAAGACCGGATCTTCGAAGGACACGGTCTGGCCGGTCGAAACGTCGACGATGTCGCAGCCATGGGCCTTCAGCATGCGGGCGATCTCCACCGCATCGGCGGCCTCGATGCCGCCCTTGGCCCAATCGGTGGCGGAAATGCGTACGGCCATCGGCTTCTCCTCGGGCCAAACCGCGCGGACCGCATCGAAGACCTCGAGCGGGAAACGCATGCGGTTTTCCAGGGACCCGCCGTACGTGTCCGTACGTACGTTCGTCAGCGGCGAGACGAAGGAGGCGAGAAGATAGCCGTGGGCGCAGTGCAGCTCGAGTATGTCGAAGCCCGCCTCGTCGGCCATTTTCGCGGCCTTGGCATGGTCGTCGCGGACCTTGTCCATATCCTCGCGGGTCATCTCGCGCGGCACCTGGTTGACGCCCTCGACATAGGGGATCGGCGAGGGCGCCAGGATCTCCCAGTTGCCCTCGTCGAGCGGCATGTCGAGCCCATCCCAGGGCGTCTTGGTCGAGGCCTTGCGCCCGGCATGGCCGAGCTGCATGCCAATCTTGGCCTCGGAATTGGCGTGGACGAAATCGACGATGCGCTTCCAGGCATCGACATGCTCATCCTTGTACATGCCGGCGCAGGCGGGCGAGATACGCCCTTCGCGGCTGACATCGGTCATCTCGGTGAAGACGAGCCCCGCCCCGCCGATGGCGCGCGAGCCCAGATGGACGAGGTGCCAGTCGTTCACCATGCCGTCATCGGCCGAGTACTGGCACATCGGCGAGACGACGATGCGGTTCGACAGCACCATGTCGCGGAGCTTAAAAGGGGTGAACATGGGCGGCGGCGGCGGATCGCTTTGCACGTTGACGCCCGACTGGTTGGCGGCGATGCCGGCGAACCAGGTGTCAATCGACTTCACGTAGTCGCTGTCGCGGAGCTTCAGGTTCTCGTGGCTGATCCTGAGCGAGCGGGTCAGCAGCGAGAAGCCGAACTGGATCGGCTCGAGGTGCTCGTAATAGCGCTCGGCCTCCTCGAACCATTGCTGGGAGACGCGGGCGGCGCGCTGGGTGCTGGCAACCTGGGGCTTCCACTCTTCCTCGTAGCGCGCCAAGCCCTCGCTAACTCCGCCGGTCTCGACGATGGCGTCGTGCAGAGCGATCGCATCCTCCATGGCGAGCTTGGTGCCCGAGCCGATCGAGAAATGCGCCGTATGCACGGCGTCGCCCGCCAGCACGACGTTCTCGTGGGTCCAGTTTTCGCAGCGGATGTTCGGGAACTGGCGCCAGTGCGAGCGGTTGATGATGACCTCGTGGCCGTCGAGATAGTCCTTCATGAGCTCGACGGTGTAGGCCTTGGTCGCCTCCTCGTCGGTGATCTCGAGGCCTGAGTTCTGGAACGCCTCCTCGGAGGTCTCCAGGATCAGCGTCGACATGCCCTCCATGTAGCGATAGCAGTGGGTACGGAAGAGCCCGTGCTGGTTCTTGATGAAATGGAAGGTGAAGGCGGGGAACGGGAAGGTCGTGCCGAGCCAGACGAAGCGGTTGGGGCGGAAGTCGAGCTCGGGCTTGAAATGGTCCTTGTATTTCTCGCGGGTGATCGAATTGACGCCGTCGGCGGCGAACAGCAGATCGCAGTCGCGCAGCTCTTCGGGGTCCTTCACGATGGTCTCGAAATGAATGTCGACGCCGAGATCGGCCGCGCGCTGCTGCATGATGATCAGCATGTCCTTGCGCGACATGCCCGCGAAGCCGTGGCCTGTCGAGGTCAACACCTCGCCCTTGTAGTGGATGTCGATGTCGTCCCAATGGGCGAAGGCGTCCTCGATGCGGTCGTGGGTCTCGATGTCGTATTCGCGGAAATTCGCCATCGTCTTGTCGGAGAAGACGACGCCGAAGCCGAACGTATCGTCGAAGCGGTTCTGCTCGTAGACCGTGATCTCGGCCTGCGGAAAGGCCTTCTTCATCAGAATCGAGAAATAGAGGCTGGCGGGCCCGCCGCCCAAGCAATTGATTTTCATGCGTTTTCCATTTGACTGACGATTACCCCTTGGCGCGTTCGAGCTCCTGTTGGCGGAGCCTGAAGCGCTGAACCTTGCCGGTTTCGGTGCGCGGCAGATCCTCGACGAACTCGACGAGCCGCGGATACTTGTAGGGTGCGATCTCCGCTTTCACGAAGTCCTGCAGCTCCTTGACGGTGCCGTCGGACGCATCGCCCGCCTCGCGCAACACGACGTAGGCTTTGACCACGGTGCCGCGCTGCGGGTCGGGCGCGCCGACCACGGCGCATTCGCGCACCTTGGGATGATCGAGCAGCGCCGCCTCGACCTCGGGCCCGGCGATGTTGTAGCCGGCGGCGATGATCATGTCGTCGGCGCGCGCCTGGTATTGGAAGTAACCGTCTTCGGTCTGCATGTAGACGTCGCCCGGCAGGTTCCAGCCCCCCCGCACATACGCCGCCTGGCGCTCGGGGTTGTCGAGATAGCGGCAGCCGGTCGGCCCGCGCACGGCGAGGTTGCCGGGCTCGCCGGGACCCAGGATGGTGCCGTCGTCGGCCATGATGCAGGCCTCGTAGCCGGGGATCGCCTTGCCGGTGAAGCCAGCCCGCATCTCCTCCTGCTTGGCGGAGACGAAGATGTGGATCATCTCGGTCGATCCGATGCCGTCGATGATGCGCACGCCGGTCGCCTTGTGAAACGCCTCCCAGATCGGCGCAGGCAAGGTCTCGCCGGCCGAGACGGCTTTCTTGAGGCTCGAGATATCGTAGTCCTTGGCGATGTCGGCCATGGCGCGGAACATCACGGGCGCGGTGTAGAGCGTGTTGACCTTGTACTTGGCGATCGTCTCCCACAGCGCCTCGGGCGAGGGCGGCCGGTCCAAGTAGACGACCGAGGAGCCCAGCCGTAGCGGAAAGGCGAGCTGGGCGCCGAGGCCGAAGGTGAAGGCGACCGGCGGCGAGCCGGTATAGACGTCGTCGGGCCCGCCCTCGAAGACGTAGCGCGGGAAGCAGTCGCACATCGCCACGATGTCGCGGTGGAAATGCATCGTGCCCTTGGGCTGGCCGGTGGTGCCGCTGGTGAAGGCGATCAGCGCCACGTCGTCGGCTGCGGTGTCGCAGGCCTCGAAGCCGCCCGACTTCGACGCCATCGCGCTGTCGAGATCAGCGGCGGCATCGCCGCCCTCCCCGGTCGCCGTGAAATAAGCGATGTGCTCCAAGATCGGCGCGCGCGCCTGGGCCGAGCGGATCTCGTCGCCCAGTGCGACGTCGCAGAGCGCGTGGCGGATCTCCGCCTTCTCCAGCATGTAGGCGAGCTCGCGGCCGCGCAGAAGCGGCATCGTGGCGACGCAGACCAGCCCCGCCTTGACAACGGCAAGCCAGCACGCCGCCATCATCGGATTGTTGGGCCCGCGCAGCATGACGCGGTTGCCGGGCACGAGGCCCATATCGTCGATCAGCACCTGGGCGATGCGGTCGACCTTGTCCTTCAGGTCGGCATAGCTCCAAGCGAGATCGCCGTAGCGGATCATCACCCGGTCGCCGCCGAACTGCTCGATGCTCCTTTCCAAAAGCTCGACGGTGGCGTTCATGCGGTCGCCATAGGCCGCGAGCTCCGGCAGGCTCGAATAGTCCATGGGCGGCCACTGGTCGCGCGGCGGCAGATGGTCGCGCGAGAAGGTGTCGACATGCCCGCTCGGGCCGCCCGGTTGCTTGCCTGTCATGATGTCCGCCCCCGTTGCTTCATAACCCGCCCTACGCCAGCGCCTTCATTGTCTGGCCCGCAATAACCAGCTTCTGGACCTCGCTTGTACCCTCATAGATCCGCAAGGCCCGGATCTCGCGGTAAAGCTCCTCGACCGTGTTGCCCGCGACGACGCCCTGCCCGCCGTGAATCTGCACCGCTTCGTCGATCACCTCCTGGGCGGTGTCGGTGGCGTAGAGCTTGGCCATCGAGGATTC
>CAZBRE010000156.1:0-9930 GCA_964494065.1 uncultured Alphaproteobacteria bacterium | reverse complement strand
GCGTCGGCGCGCTCGTTCTCCGGGTGGCCGGAATGGCCCTTCACCCAATGCCAGCGCACCTCGTGATCGGCCAGGGCCTCGTCGAGGGCGCGCCAGAGGTCCTGGTTCTTGACCGGCTTCTTGGCCGCGGTCTTCCAGCCCTTGGTCTTCCAGCCGTGGATCCACTTGGTGATGCCGTCCTTGACGTAGGTGCTGTCGGTGTGGAGGTCGACGCGTACGGCGCGCTTCAAGGCCTTGAGTGCCTCGATCGCGGCCGTCAGCTCCATGCGGTTGTTGGTGGTCTCGGCTTCCCCGCCGGAGAGCTCGCGCTCCTGGCCGTCCCAGCGCAGGATGGCGCCCCAGCCGCCAGGCCCCGGATTGCCGCTGCAGGCGCCGTCGGTGAAGATCTCGACCGACTTGCCGGTGCGGATCGTGGTCATTCAATCGAGCCCATCAGGCAGTCAGGCTCATCAGTCGAGGCCATAGGCGCCAGGCCCTTTCACCGATTGGTGGAAGCGGAGCTTGTTCAGATACTCGATCGGGTCCTTGGGTTGCACGAGCGCGCCCTCGGGATGGTGCAGCCAGTCGTGGAGCCGCGTCAGCAGGAAGCGCATGGCGCTGCCCCGCGCGAGCAACGGCAGCATTTCCAGCTCCTCGTCGGAGAAGGCCCGCACCTTGCGGTAGCGGCTCAGCATGTGGCGCGCCTTGGTGATGTTGAAGCTGCCGTCGCGCTCGAAGCACCAGGCGTTGAGGCAGATCGCGATGTCGTAGGCGAAGGCGTCGTTGCAGGCGAAGTAGAAATCGATCAGCCCGGTCAGCTTGTTGAGCAGGAAGAAGACATTGTCGGGGAAGAGATCGGCATGGATGACGCCGGAGGGCAAGCCCTCAGGCCAGCATGACTCCAGCTGCATGAGCTCTTTCTCGATCACCTCGGCGAGGCCGGCGCGGACTTCGTGCGCGCGCTCCGCGCAACGCTCGAAGAGCGGCCGCCAGCCCGAGACCGACAGCGCGTTCTTCCGGGTCAGCTTGAAGCCGCCGCCGGCCAGATGCATGTGCGCCATCGCCTCGCCCAAGAGCGCGCAATGCTCGGTCGCGATCCGGCGCGGCCACATGCCCTGCAGGAAGCTGACGATCGCCGCCGGCCGGCCCGCGAGCGTGCGCAGCGCCTTGCCGTCGCGCCCGTGGATCGGGGTCGGACACTGGATGCCCTGCTCCGCCAGGTGATCCATCAGGCCGAGAAAGAACGGCAGATCGTCCGGATCGACGCGCTTCTCGTAAAGCGTCAGGATGAAGGGGCCGCGCTCGGTCTGCAGCAGATAGTTGGAGTTCTCAACGCCTTCGGCGATGCCCTTGTAGGACTCCACCGCGCCAATGTCGTACTCGGCGATGAACGCCGTAAGCGCGTCATCCTCGACTTCGGTATAGACGGCCATGGGCAAGCAGCTTCATGTCAGCGGCGCAGCGGTGTTGGGAGGATCAGTCGGCGGAGAGAACGGAGCGCAACGCTCCCCTCTGATAACGCGGCGGGCGGGGGCTTATCAACAGGCCCTTGCGATGCGGTTGGCAATAAGGTGTTGCAGGGGCAATGCGGATCGAGATGCGGGAGCCGTTCCCCTTGTCTGGTCCTGATGCGTCCCCTAGAGTGGCGCCCCGTTCGCCGGCAGGCCCATACGCAGTGATGGTGCGCCGGCATCCAACAGGAAAGGGTCGCACATGACCGATCCGGTGATCGCGCAGACCACTCCCTACGGCGTCAACGTCGAGGCCGGCAAGAGTTACGCTTGGTGCGCTTGCGGGCGTAGTGGAAACCAGCCGTATTGCGATGGATCGCACAAGGATACCGGCATGTCGCCCGTCGTCTTCAAGGCAGAGGAGACGAAGGAAGTCTGGCTCTGCGGCTGCAAACGTACAAAAAATCAGCCGAATTGCGATGGGTCCCATAACCGTCTTTGAGCGGGCGCGCGGCGGAACCGGCCGCGCCGGACCCCGCGCCCGACGTCACGGGCTTCATGCCCGCGCCCGAGATCACGGGCTCCGCGTAAGCCTTTTGCTCGGTCTCGTGACGCTGGTGCTTGCCAGCTGCGGCACCCAAAAGACCGCGGTATGCCCCCGCGTCGCCATTTTGAATCACGCCTCGAGCGTCACCAAGTTCGCGCCGACCGGCCCGATGTCGCCGGGCAACGCGCTCTATTCCGTCGAGATGACCGACATCAAGATGCAGTGCAAATACGGCGGCGGCAATCTGAGCGAGCTCGAGGCCAATGTCGAAGTGCTGGTGACCGCCCGCAAGGGACCCAAATGGCAGGGCGGCCAGGGCAGCGCCGTCTATTTCGTCGTCGTCACCGACCGCGCCGGCACGGTGCTCGCCAAGCGCACCTTCCCGATCCGCTTCGAGCTCGGCAACAAGGCAACGCTCGACTTCCGCGAAGGCTCATGGATGTTCGTCGACCTGGCGCAGGGCAAGCGTACAGTCGGGGCGGCCTTCGAGATCTGGACCGGCTTCCAGCTCAGCAATGACGAGCTTCGCTACAACCGGGCGCGGCTGGGTCTTTAGGAAATATTTTTCGACGGTAACGGGCGGCGCCCGCGTTCATATGATGACGCGGCGCTCTTGCCACGCAATGGGGCCGCGGACCTGTCGGTCTGGCGAGACCACCGACATTTTCGTGGAGGATTGAATGCGATCAACTCTGATGGTTACCGCCTGCCTGCTTGCCCTCGCCGCCGCGCCCGCCGCCCAGGCGACCGGCCTTGCGACCTGCAACTCCGGCCCCAAATCGGGCTGGCAGCCGCAGGACGCCTTGAAGACGAAGCTGGCCGGCGAAGGCTGGAAGGTCCGCCGCATCAAGGTCGATGGCGGCTGCTATGAGGTTTACGCCATTAACGCGAAGGGCGAGCGCGTGGAAGCCTATTTCCATCCGGTCACCTTCAAGCACGTCCTGACCAGCAAGCGCTAGGCGGCCGCCAAACGTGATGCCGCAGCGCGTCGACACCGATGTATCCGACCGGGCCTTGGAGAAATCCAAGCGCTCGGTCGCGGTCTGGGACCCGCTGGTCCGGATCGTCCATTGGAGCCTGGTGACCGGGATCGCGGTCACCTGGCTCACGACCGAAGGGCCGTCGGTGGTGCACGACACTGTGGGCTACGCGGTCCTGGCCCTGGTCGCGCTTCGCCTGGTCTGGGGCTTCGTCGGGCCGGAGAAGGCGCGCTTCGTCCGCTTCGTGCGCACGCCGCTGGCGACGCTCGACTACGCAAAGCGGCTCCTGCGCGGGACCGAGCCGCGGCATATCGGCCACAATCCGCTCGGCGGCTGGATGATCGTCGCCCTGCTGGCGACGGCCTTCGCTGCGGCGGTCACGGGATGGCTCTACACGACCGATCGGTTCTGGGGCGTCAAGTGGATGGAGGAGCTGCACGAGTTCTTTGCCGTGCTGATCCTGGTGCTGGCCGCGCTCCATGTGATCGGGGTGATCGTCACCTCGATCCGTCACCGCGAGAACCTCGTCGCGGCGATGTGGAGCGGCCGCAAGCGCGCGCCGGCCGGCGACGACCAGCCGTAAGCACCGCCCCCGCGTCAGTTGACATTGCCCTGGGCTCCGCTAGGTTGGCCCGCAGCGGCGGCGCCGTTTCGCGTTGCCGCGCCGCAGACCCTTGCGGGAGAGACCGGGCGATCGTTCCGAAGACACGCCCGGCGCCGAAGGAGCAACCGCCCCGGAAACTCTCAGGCACCCGGACCGCAGGGTGAGGCTACTCTGGAAAGCAGGCGCGTGCCGATATCGCGTCTCACCGAAGGGGTAAGCCGGGCGCGAACGGCCGAAGTGACCAAGTGACGAGTACGGCCCAAACGCGTTGCCGGCGAAATCTCTCAGGTCCCGAGACAGAGGGGGCGTCGTGAGCCGGTTTGCGCCGGTTTGCGCGCCGCGTAACCCGCGTTTCCCTGTGGCAAAGGACCTGAACCGGTGGCCGATACCCAGATCCTCGAGCGTACGCCGCTCCACGACCTGCATCTCCGCCTCGGCGGCAAGATGGTGGAATTCGCCGGCTACGACATGCCGGTGCAGTACGCGCCCGGCGTACTGAAGGAGCATCTGCACACGCGGGCGAGCGCCGGGCTCTTCGACGTCTCGCATATGGGCCAGGTGCGGATCACGGGCGACGATCCGGCGGCGGCGCTGGAAAGCCTGGTCGTGGGCGACCTGCAGTCGCTCGAACTGGGCGAGATGCGCTACACGCTCTTCACCAACGAGGCGGGCGGCATCCTCGACGACCTCATGGTCACCAATGCGGGAGATCACTTGTTCGTGGTGGTGAACGCAGCGTGCAAGGCGCAGGACATCGCGCTCATGCAACGCGGTCTCGACGGCCGCGCCACGGTCGAGCCCCTGCCCGACCGCGCGCTGATCGCCGTACAAGGCCCGAAGGCCGGCGCGGCCGTGGGCAAGCTCGCGCCCAAGACCGCCGATCTTTATTTCATGCACGGGGCGGCGATGCCGGTGAACGGCGTCGACTGCTTCGTCACCCGCTCGGGCTATACCGGCGAGGACGGGTTCGAGATCTCCGCGCCCGCCGACGCCGCGGACGCCATCGCGCGCACGCTCCTCGACGATCCGGATGTCGAGCCGATCGGCTTGGGCGCGCGCGATTCGCTGCGGCTCGAGGCGGGGCTCTGCCTCTACGGCCACGACATCGACGAGACGACGAGCCCGGTCGAGGCCGCGCTGCTCTGGACGATCGCCAAGCGGCGGCGCGAAGAGGGCGGCTTTCCGGGCGCCGATATCATCCGCGAGCAGATCGCAAACGGCGTGGCGCGGAAACGCGTCGGCCTGCGCCCCGAGGGCAAGGCGCCGGCGCGCGAGGGCACCGAGATCGCCGATGGGGACGAGCGCATCATCGGCCGGGTGACCAGCGGTGGCTTCGGGCCCAGCGTCGGCGGGCCGATCGCCATGGGCTATGTCGAGACGGGCTTCGCCAAGGTGGACACGGCGGTCAATCTGATGGTGCGCGGCACGGCACGCCCGGCCGCGGTGGCGCGGATGCCCTTCGTCACGCCCGGTTATCGGCGGCCCGAGTAAGATCGATCGACGAAGACAGCGAGCAAAAGGGGGACAGGATATGAGCGGGATCAAATACACCGAAGACCATGAATGGGTTCGCCTCGACGGCGACACCGCCACCTGCGGCGTCAGCGACTATGCCCAGGAGCAGCTGGGAGACGTCGTCTATGTCGAGCTGCCGGAGGTGGGCAAGTCGCTGGCAGCGCGCGATCAGATCGCCGTCGTCGAGTCGGTCAAGGCCGCCAGCGAAGTGTACGCGCCGGCGAGCGGCACCGTGACCGAAGTGAACGACGCGCTCGCCGACGATCCGACATTGGTCAACCAGGACGCCACCGGCGAGGGCTGGTTCATCAAGATAACGCTCGACGACGCCTCCGAGCTCGACGCGCTGATGGACGAGGCCGCCTACAAATCCTTCGTCGAGGGGCTCGATTGATCCGATTCTCAAAACAACGGCCCAATTGCTCAAGCCTTGGAGACCCGGCATGACCGACCCACGCCGCTCGCTCGTGAGCCTTCAGAATCGCGAGGATTTCACGCGCCGCCATGTTGGCCCCGGCGCCGCCGAGATCGCAGCCATGCTGGAGGCCGTAGGCTTTGAGACGTTGGAGGCGTTGACCGACAAGGCGGTACCCAAAGCGATCCGCAGCGATGCGCCGCTCGCCCTGCCCGACGCGCTCACCGAGGCCGAGGCGCTGGAACGTCTCCAGGCGCTTGCTACGAAGAACCGGCCGCTCGCCTCGATGATCGGGCTCGGCTATTACGGCACGCATCTGCCGCCGGTGATCCAGCGGAACCTGCTGGAGAATCCGGGCTGGTATACCGCCTATACGCCCTACCAGCCCGAGATCAGCCAGGGCCGTTTGGAAGCGCTGATCAACTTCCAGACCATGGTGATGGACCTGACGGGCATGGACCTCGCCAACGCCTCGATGCTCGACGAGGCGACGGCGGCGGCCGAAGCGATGACCCTGGCGCGGCGCGTGGGCAAGAGCCAATCGAACGTGTTCCTCGTCGATGGCGACGTCTTCCCGCAGACCCTTGCGGTCGTCGAGACCCGCGCCGAGGGGCTCGGCATCGAGGTGGTCGTCGGCGATTTCGCGAGCGATCTCGGCGGCAAAGACTGTTTCGGCGTGCTGCTGCAATACCCCGCCGCCTCCGGCGAGATCCGCGACTACCGCAAGACCGTCGAGGCGGCGCACGCGGCGGGCGCGCTGGTCGTGGTCGCGGCCGATCTGCTGGCGCTCACTCTGCTGGCGCCGCCGGGCGAGTGGGGCGCGGACATCGTCGTCGGCAGTGCCCAGCGCTTCGGCGTGCCGATGGGCTTCGGCGGCCCGCATGCCGCCTATTTCGCGACACGCGAGGCGCATCGCCGGGCGATCCCGGGACGCCTCGTCGGCGTCTCAATTGATGCGGCGGGCAGGCCCGCCTACCGCCTGGCGCTGCAGACCCGCGAACAGCACATCCGCCGCGAGAAGGCGACCAGCAATATCTGCACGGCGCAGGTTCTGCTCGCGGTGATCGCGGGCATGTACGCCGTCTATCACGGGCCGGGCGGCCTGACGACGATCGCGCAGCGGGTGCACCGCCTCGCGACGATCCTCGCCAAGGGCTTGGCGGATCTGGGTTTTTCGGTCGAAACGCAAGCCTTCTTCGACACGGTCTCGGTCGCGGCCGACGGCAAGGCGGCGGAGATCGCCGAGCGGGCGCGGGCCCGCGGGGTCAACCTGCGCGAGATCGACGCCGACAATATCGGGCTGGCGGTCGACGAGACCACGACGGCGCGCGAGATCGAGGCGGTCTGGGCCGCCTTTGCCGATAGCGACGCGCCCGGGATCACCACGGCCAATCTGGACAGCTCGGTCGAGGACGCGCTGCCCGAAACGCTCGTGCGCACGAGCGAGTTCCTCACCCATCCGGTCTTCCATCTCTACCGTTCGGAGACCGAGATGATGCGCTATCTGAAGCGCCTGCAGGACAAGGACATCGCGCTCGACCGCTCGATGATCCCGCTCGGCTCGTGCACGATGAAGCTCAACGCCGCCGCCGAGATGCAGGCGGTGACCTGGCCCGAATTCGCGAACCTTCATCCCTTCGCGCCGATGGATCAAAGCGCGGGTACGCGCGAACTCATCGACGAGCTCGAGGCCTGGCTCTGCGAGATCACCGGCTTCGATGCCGTCTCGGTGCAGCCCAATGCCGGCAGCCAGGGCGAGTATGCCGGGCTCCGCGTCATCGAGCGCTATCACGAGGGGCGCGGCGAGGGCCAGCGCAAGATCTGCCTGATCCCGAGCTCGGCGCACGGCACCAACCCGGCGAGCGCGGTGATGGCGGGCCTCAGCGTCGTCGTGGTCGGCTGCGACGAGGCCGGCAACGTCGACATCGCCGACCTGAAGGCCAAGGCCGCCGAACATGCCGACACGCTGGCGGCGCTGATGATCACCTATCCTTCGACGCACGGCGTCTTCGAGGAGAGCATCGTCGAGATCTGCCAGGTCGTTCACGACCATGGCGGGCAGGTCTATCTCGACGGCGCCAATCTGAACGCCATGGTGGGGCTCGCCAAGCCGGGGCTTTTCGGCGCCGACGTGGCGCATCTCAACCTCCACAAGACATTCTGCATTCCCCATGGCGGCGGCGGGCCGGGCGTGGGGCCGATCGGCGTCGGCAAGCATTTGCAGCCTTATCTGCCGAACCATCCGCTGGTCGGCGAGGCGGGACCAGAGACCGGCATGGGTCCGGTATCGGCAGCACCCTGGGGCAGCGCGCTCATCCTGCCGATTTCCTGGGCCTATATAGCGATGATGGGCCCGGCGGGCCTGAAGCGCGCGACCGAGGTCGCGATCCTCAACGCGAACTACATCGCCAAGCGTCTGGGCGAGCATTTCCCGATCGTCTATTCGGGGCCCGGCGGGCTGGTCGCGCATGAGTGCATCGTCGATCCGCGCGCCTTCAAGGCCTCCGCCGAGGTCACGGTCGACGACATCGCCAAGCGGCTGATGGATTACGGCTTTCACGCGCCGACGATGTCGTGGCCGGTCGCGGGCACGCTGATGATCGAGCCGACGGAAAGCGAATCGAAGGCCGAGCTCGACCGCTTCTGCGATGCCATGATCGCGATCCGCGCGGAGATCGGCCGCATCGAAAGCGGCGACTGGACGCAGGACGACAATCCGCTGCACGGCGCGCCGCATACGCTGGACGAGGTGACGGCGAGCGAGTGGAGCCACGCGTACGACCGCGAGACCGCGGCTTTCCCGGTAGCGAGCCTGCGCGAGGCGAAATATTGGCCGCCGGTGGCGCGGATCGACCAAGCGTACGGCGACCGGCATCTCGTTTGCGCCTGCCCGCCGCTCACCGCCTATCAGGACGCCGCGGAATAGCCACAATTGGGCGGCTTGAAGGCGGCAAACTGCCGCGCTAGGGTCCCCGAAAATCGGCGGACCAAGATCGCAACACGCGCCGCTAACCGCCCGCAAACTTGTGTGAATGCGGTCTATGCGGCACAGGGGGCATCGCCCCATCGGGTCAATTGACGAAGGACAGGTCAATCATGCGCTGGCTATTGGTAGGAACGGCGGTGTTCCTGCTCGCCACACCGGCGGCGACGGCCGCGAGCAAGGCGCATCGCTGCGTCACCGGCGACTATTCGGCGAAACCGGTCAAGGCGAAGATCCGCGCGGGCCTCGACGAGAAACAGCGCGCCCGCGCCGAACGACGCGCGCGCCGGCGTGCCGAGCGGCAGGTTCGGCGCAACCGCGAGTCCTGCTATCGCTGGGGCGCCACCCGCTTCGTCACGCGCCGCTACACCGATGCGCATGCCGCCTGGCTGCCGCTCGCCGAAAGCGGGCATGCCCGCGCGCAGTTCGGGCTCTACAAGCTCTATGCCGGCGGGCTCGGGGTCGAGAAACCCGATCCGAAGAAGGCCGTCGAATGGCTGACCATGGCCGCCGAAGCCGGCCTGCCGAACGCGCAATACACGATGGGCGACGTGCTGCTGCGCGGCAAGGGCGTCGAGAAAGACGAAAGCGCGGCCGTGGGCTGGTACGAAAAGGCCTCCGGGCAGGGCCATGCCGAGGCGCGCTTCAAGCTCGCAGCACTCTACTATGCCGGCATCGGCGTGGCGAAGAACATCCCCAAGAGCCTGGCGCTCTACCGGGCCTCGGCCGATGCCGGCCACCCCGAGGCGCTGACGACGATGGGGGTCTTCTATTTCAACGGCCGCGTCTTCAAGAAGAGCGAGGTGAAGGCGCGCGACTGGTGGATCAAGGCGGCCTATGCGGGCGAGGTGAATGCGATGGTCTTCCTCGCGCGCATCTACCACAACTCGACCCGGCTCGCGCGCGATTACCCCAGCGCCTATGTCTGGTACACGCTGGCCGCCGAACGCGGCGACCAACAGGCGATCAAGGAGCGCAAGCAGCTCATGAAGGTGATCCGCTCGAAGGAGGTGCGCCGCGGCGAGGCCGAGCTTGAAAAGATCCGCCCGAAGGTGCGCTAGCTGGCTGGAGCAGTCTCACCTTGTGTCCGAACATGGTCCCCTCTCCCCCGAGGGGAGAGGGAAAAAACGAATGAACCACGTCGGAGCACACGCTAGCTGTCGTCGGTTATCAGCTCGCGGCGCAGCGATTTCTCGATCACTTCGAGTGCCGCCTGTTCCTCGTGGATCTGCGTCGTGATCTCGATGCCGAAGCTGCCGTCGAGATCGATCTTGACCGCGATACCGCCGACCGATCCCAACCAGATGCGCTCACCGACCGCGTTCTTGGTGTCGGCCTCCATCACCGTCGGGTGTCGGCGCGACAGGGCCTCGACGACGATGTCGACCCAGCTGTAGGACCAGTAGGGTTCCTTGTCCCAGTTGACGTGCAGGACGTCGCCGACCTTGGTGTCGGA
>CAZBRE010000155.1:0-9999 GCA_964494065.1 uncultured Alphaproteobacteria bacterium | reverse complement strand
TGGGCGGCCGGGTGGGAGAGCGGGCCGGTGCCGTGACTAAACATAAGGCTATTCCGGGATCTTGAAGGCGTCGGGCTTGCCGGCGGGCCACATTGCGCCCCAGAGCTGCTGGCCGCCATCGACCGTCAGCACCTCGCCGGTGACGAACTTGCCCGACGGTGCGGCGAGATAGACGCAGGCTTCGGCGATGTCGTTGACGTCGCCTACGGTCAGCCTTGGATTGGCATGCGGGAAGGTGGCGCTGCCCTCGGGCGGATAATAGGCGAAGGCGGTGGTCTCGATCGCGCCGGGGGCGACGCAGTTGACGCGGATGTCGATCGGTGCCCATTCGACCGCGACGGACTTGGAGAGATAGGCGACCCCCGCCCGCGCGGCGCAGGTATGCGCGATCTGCGGCATGCCGCGCCAGAAATCGGCAATCACATTGACGATCACCCCCGGCCGGCCCTGGTCGCGCCAGCGCGTGGCCGCCGCCTGCATCATGTACCAGGTGCCGTTGAGGTTGGTGTCGATGACGGCGTTCCAGCCCTTGACCGTGATATCGAAGGCGTTCGCCGGGAACTGGCCGCCGGCGTTGTTGACCAGCACGTCGAGCGGCCCAAGCGCCTCCTCGACACGCGCCAGGAAGGCTTCGACCGCTTCGGGCTCGCGGATCGACATGGCCTCGGTGTAGCACGGCGTCTGGTAGCGCTTGAGGGAGTCCGCCAGTCCCTCGAGCAGGTCGCCGCGGCGGCCGCAGACCGCGAGCTTGGCGCCGAGCCGGGCGAAGAGGAAGGCGATGCCGCGGCCGATCCCGGTTCCCGCGCCCGAAACAACGACCACCTTGTCGCGGAAGAGATCGGGCGCATAGACCGTCGGCAACGCCGCCAGCTCGTCGTCGGTGAAGCCGTATTGGGGAGGGGTGTCGTCGGCCATCCGCGCGCCTTCCAGGTGGAGGCCGCGATCACAGCATGTTTTGCCCGGAGGGAAAAGAAGGTGGGGAAAAGACGGCCGGGAAAAGTCGGCCGGGGAAGGAGCGCCGCTAGCCTTGCTTGGCCCCAGCCTTTTCGGGCTGTGCCTTGTCGCTCTTTTCTTTGGTCGCATCGGTCTTGCCGCGCGCGGCGCGCCGGGCGCCCTCGGCGGTCTCGCGGGCCTTCTTCGCGGCGGTAGGCTCGTCGGGGGCCGGATCGTTGGCCGGCTTGGCCGGCGGCGGCAAGGCCGGCAGCGCGCCGGTGATCCTCGAGCGCAGCTTCGAGGACGCCGCCCCGGCATGGCGCAGCCAGGGCAGGGCGCCGCGGATCACGGCCTGGCCGCTGTCGCGCGCGGAATGCTGGGCGCGCCTCAGCTGCGCGCCGATCAGGAGATCGAACGTCTCGTCGAACGAGGTCACCGAGAGCAGGATGATCCGCATGAGCCGTCGCGCCGCCGCCATCCAGATCGGCGAGATCAGCAGCGAGAAGGCGGTGACGGCGACGATGAGGCGCATCTCCGGCTGGGCGATCAGGCCGCCGGCTACCGCGGTCTGGCCGAGCACGAAGGAGAACTCGCCGACCTGCGCCAAAACGACGCCGGCAACGAAGGCGTGCGGCCAGGGCTCGCGCAGGAGATGCAGGAGACCGATGTTGAGCATCGTCTTCAGCACCGTCACCGCCAGCAGCAGGAGCAGCACCTGGCCGATATTGTCCCAGATGAAGCGGAGGTCGATCAGCAGGCCGATGGACAGGAAGAAGACCATCAGCAGCACGCTCTGGATCGGCCGCGTCGAGCGGATCATCATCGCCCGCGCGTTCGAGTTTCCGACTATGAGGCCGGCCAGAAAGGCCCCCAACGGCGCCGAAAGGCCAAGAACGCCGGTCACGGCAGCCGCGGCGAAGCACAGGGTGAGCGCGGAAAGCGGGCGCAGATCGAATTGGTCCGAGACGATACGCCCGAAGGGCAGGACGATGCGCCGTCGCTGGCTGAGCCAGATCACCAACAGTACCAGGAAGGTCAGCGACGCGATGATCTTCATGATGTGGAGGACCGAGATGGTCGGATCGGCCATGGCATTGAGGGTCAGGATCATCGGCACCACGGCCAGATCCTGGGCGATCAGGATGCCGACGATGAGCTGGCCGACCGGCGCGCGGATCACGTTGATCTGCTCCAGCATCTTGATGACGACCGCGGTGCTGGAGAGCGCCACCACGAAGCCGAGCAGCACGGCGAGCTCGAGCGGCCAGCCGAGCAGCGTCGAGATCCCCATCATCACGCCGACACTGACGGCGATCTGCAGGACGGCGGCGGCGAGCGCCACGCGCCAGACCTGCATGAAGCCACGCAGGCTCATCTCCATCGCCACCAGGAAGAGCAGCATGATCACGCCGAGCTCGGCGAGGACGGCGACGTTTTCGCGGTTTTCGACAAGGCCGAGGGCGGAGGGGCCGAGGATCACGCCGGCCAGAATGTAGCCGACGATGGCGGGCTGGCGCAGTCGCGCCATGACGAGACCGCAGACGAGCGCCGCAAGTGCGACGACCGCCAGGCCGGTAAGATCGGCATGCCCTTCCATAACGGGGCCACGCTAACAAGGAATGGTGAAGAAAACGTGGGAGCGGCCGCAGCGAATGCAACGAAACGCAACAAAGATAGTTTCGGTTCGCGCGCGCAGTTGCTATGAACGCGGTCCCATTTTGACGCACGGGCGCGCGGGCATGCGGGGCATGCCCTCCGCGTCCTTCCGAACGACCAGCCAATAGCACGAATGAGAGGAGCCTTGAGCCATGGCCGAGACCGGTGGCGTCGCCGTCGACCATCTTCGATCCTATATCGAGCGGATCGAGCGCCTGGAAGAAGAGAAGGCCGGGATCGCCGCCGATATCCGCGAGATCTATTCCGAGGCCAAGGGCAACGGCTTCGACCAGAAGGCGCTGCGCAAGATCGTCAGCCTGCGCAAGGTCGACGACGAAAAGCGCCGCGAGGAGGATCTGATCCTGGCGACCTATATGAAGGCGCTGGGGATGGAGGAGTAGGGGGGTGGCGGCCTAGAGCAGGCTCATCTGCCGCTCGTCCTTGGGCGGGGGGCGGAAGCTTCCGGTGTCGAGATCGAAGCGCCGCTCGTTGAGGCCCAGGCGGCGGATCGCGGCATCGAAGCGGCCCTTCAGGAGCGCCGCGTAGGGGCCCTCGCCCTTCATGCGCTCGCCGAACTTGGCCTTGTAGAGCTCGCCGCCGCGGGTCTGGCGGACCAGTGAGAAGACGTGCTTGGCCTTCTGCGGCTTGTGCGCCTCGAGCCACTCGCGGAAGAGCGTTTTGATCTCCAGCGGCAGGCGGAGAAGAATGTAGCCCGCCTCGCTGGCGCCGGCATTGGCGGCGGCTTCGAGGATGCTCTCCATCTCGTGGTCGTTCAGCGCCGGGATCATCGGCGCGGCCATCACGCCTGTCGGCACGCCCGCCTTCGCCAAACCTTCGATCGCCTCAAGACGGCGCACCGGTGTCGCCGCGCGCGGCTCCATCCGGCGGGCGAGGCCGCGGTCGAGCGTGGTCACGGACAGGCTCACCTTGACGAGGTTGCGCTCGGCCATGGCCGAGAGAATGTCGAGGTCGCGCAGCACCAGCGCCGACTTGGTCACGATCGTCACCGGATGCGAGCATTCGTCCAGCACCTTGAGGAGGCCGCGCGTAATCCGGTAGTCGCGCTCGATCGGCTGATAGGGATCGGTGTTGGTGCCCATGGCGATCGGCGCGCAGGCATAGCCCGGCCCCGAAAGCGCGGCGCGCAGGAGCTCGGGCGCATTGGGCTTGGCGAAGAGCTTGGTCTCGAAATCGAGCCCCGGGGACAGCCCCATCCAGGCATGGGTCGGCCGCGCGTAGCAGTAGACGCAGCCATGCTCGCAGCCCCGATACGCGTTGATCGAGCGGTCGAAGGGAATGTCGGGCGAGGTGTTGCGCGTCAGCACGGTGCGGCTGGTGTCGACCGTCACCGTGGTCTTGAGCGGCGGCGGGCCGCCGGCGAGCGGGTTCGCCGTGCCCCAGCCGTCGTCGAAGGCATGGCGGGTCTCGCGCTCGTAGCGCCCGGTCGGGTTGCCGACCGCGCCGCGCCCCTTGCGGGGCCGGTCCGGCAGCAGGTCGGCGTCCGCCGATGCGGGGGCAATGTGCCTAGTTTGTTCCATGGCTAAGAAACTATGGCAAAAAACGGAACATTACAAGAACAATATTTGTGGAACCGGCGTCAGGTCAGCGCCGCGGCCAGCCGCATCTCGCGCCATTCGGCGCGGATCGCCTCGATGCGCCGGGGGCTGACGTAGTCGGCGACCGTGTTTTCGATATGCGCCCGGGTGACGGGGTCGAGCCGCTCGGCCGACCAGTCCTCGGCGCGGGCAGACAGCACGCGCCAGCGGATGCACCAGGTGAGCGTCCGAAGCCAGGTGAGCCGGCGCATCGGCAGCACCCAGGGCCGCACCGCATCGGCCAGCTCGGGCCCGGCGGCCTCGAAATAAGCGGCGAGGAAGGCCGCGACCTCCTGTGCGTCGAGCGCGGTGGCGATGTCCGGGTCCCACATGGTCGAGGTGTAGAGGCTGGCATGGGCGAGATCGATCGCCGGCGCGCCGTAGAGCATCTTCTCCAGATCGACGAACACCGCGGACCCATTGGCGTTGATGAGGAAGTTGCCGGGATGCGCGTCGGTGGCGACGAGGCGCGGCGACTGGGGGCGGTCGGCGGCCTCGGCCGCGAAGCCGTGGGCCCAGACGATCTCCTCCTCGATCATCGCGCGGGCGGGCGCGGCAATGCCGGCGGCGTTGAGGAAGGCGGCCTGGGTCTCGATCGCGGCCAGCGTGCCGGCGACGGCGTCCTCGTGAACCTGAAGCGGCGCACGGTCGTCGTGCGGCGGCACATGCAGTTTATGGATTTGCGCCAACGTCTGCGCGATCGCGGCCATCTCGTCCGGCAGACGCGGTTTCCGTCCTGCGATCTCTTCGACCAGCAGCGCGCCCATGGGCAGCGCCGCGCTGACGTCCAGTGCGCCGAGCAGCCGCGGCGTGGCGCCGCTCGGCCGGGCGCGCGTGAAACAGGCGCGCTGATAGGCGAGGTTCTCCTCCGGCGCGAGCCCCCATTGGCTCAAGCGCGGCACCCGCAGCAGCACCGGTATGCCGTCGATGCGAAGCCCTTCGACCCGGACATGGTCATGGGCGATCCCGCCGACATCGAGTAGCACGAGGTCGCCGCGCGCGACGCCGCTGCAATCCGCGCGCGCGGTCAGCGCGTCGTACAGCGCATCGAGGAGGTCGGTCGTGTCGCGCGTCACCATATCTTGATGGCTTGGTGAGGAGTGGAGCTCTATCGATTGTGTGATGGGGTCTTGTATGGTTCCGCCCGCCCGTCTTGGCAAGCGACGGGAAGAGAAGAGGGGCGAAAGGACGACCGTGCTGAGCATTGTCATTCCGACGCTGAACGCCGTGGATACGCTGGGCGCGACGCTTGCCGCGCTCGATGACGGGGGTGCGAGCACGCCAGGTATCCCGGAACGTGAAATCCTGGTCGTGGACGGAGGATCGACCGACGGGTCGTGCGCGCTGGCCGAGACGCTGGGCGCGCGCGTGGTTGCCGGCCCGCGCGGCCGCGGCCGTCAGCTCATCGCCGGGGCCGAGGCCGCCAAGGGCGATTGGTTGCTGTTTCTCCACGCCGATACGCGCCTCGAACCGGGCTGGGCGGGTGTCGCGGCCGCCTTCATGGATGATCCGGCGAATGCCGAACGCGCGGGCTATTTCCGCTTCGCGCTCGACGACCCGGCGCCGGCAGCCCGGCGGGTCGAGCGGCTCGTTGCCTGGCGCTGCCGGCGGCTCGGTCTGCCCTATGGCGATCAGGGGCTTCTGATTGCGCGGTCGTTCTACGAGGCGCTCGGCGGGTACCGCCCCTTGGCGATGATGGAGGATGTGGCGCTGGTGCGGCGCATCGGGCGGCGGCGTCTTGTTCCGCTCGAGGCGACCGCGCTCACCTCGGCGCGGCGCTATGAGCGCGACGGCTACATCGCGCGGCCGGCGCGCAATCTTCTCTGTCTCGGGCTCTACTTCCTCGGCCTGCCGCCGCGTCTGATCGCGCGGCTCTACGCCTGAGCCGGTCGATGCGCCCGAACCGCCATCTGATCCTCTTCGCCAAGGCGCCGGTGCTGGGCCGGGTGAAGCGCCGCCTCGCCGCCGAGGTCGGCGCGGTCGAGGCACTGCGCTTCTACCGCGCGAACCTCGCCCGGCTGATCCGCGGTCTCGGCGGCGACCGGCGCTGGACGACGCGGCTCGTTCTCAGTCCCGACAGCGCCGCGAGAAAAGGCTTCCGCGGCCTGGCGGCGAACGCCGTGTCGGCGCAGGGCGGCGGCGACATCGGCACGCGGATGGGCCGGGCGGTCGCGGCCTGCCCGCCCGGGCCCGCCGTGCTGATCGGCGCCGACATTCCAGGCGTAACTCCGGCGCATATCGCCCGCGCCTTCGCGGCATTGCAGGGACACGACCTGGTGTTCGGCCCGGCGGCGGATGGCGGGTATTGGCTCGTCGGGGGCAGCGCGACCGGCCGGCGCAGGCTCGTCTTCGCCGACGCTATCCGCTGGTCGAGCGGACATGCATTGGCGGATACGCGCGCCGGATTGCCTGCCGGCACGCGGGTGGCACTGGCGGATCGGCTCGAGGATATCGATGACGCGGCCGCCTATCGGCGCTGGCGGGCGCGGACCCCGTGAGGTCCGGCAAGCCGATCCGATTGCGACGGATCGGCTTTACAAGCCCGGCAGGCGAACCTACGCTTTCGCGGGACGTCGCGCCGGGCTCACGGGTGGGATCCGGCGGTTGGGGGAGATCGTTCATGGTTCAGTTGCGCAATTGCAATCGCGGTCGCAATCGATTGCATTGCCCCGGCCCCGTGCAGGCCGGCTGATGGCGTCGTTGCGCAGAAGTGGCCGTAGATCGTCGCGGCTGGTCGACATCGCCGCGCCGCTTCTGCTGATGGGGCTCATCCTGGTGGGCTGGGAGCTTGCGGTGCGCCTGCTCAAGCTGCCGACCTGGCTGCTGCCGGCGCCGACCGAGATCGTCGCCAAGATCTTCACCGACCGGGCGATCATCTTCCCCCAGCTCGCGGTGACGCTTTACGAAGTGATCGTCGGCTACACGCTGGCCGCGCTGATCGGCTTCATGCTCAGTGTCACGATCGTCTATTCGAATCCGTTCCGGCGCGGCGTGCTGCCGCTGATCGTGGCTTCGCAGACCATTCCGGTGATCGCGATCGCGCCGGTGCTGGTCATCTGGTTCGGCTACAACGACATTCCGCGCATCATCATCACGGCGCTGGTCGCGTTCTTTCCGCTGACCGTCGCGATCGTCACGGGACTGCAGACGCTGGAGCGCGAGTTCGTGGACTTCTTCCGCGCGATGAACGCCAACGAGTTCCAGACCTTCCTGAAGCTCCGCCTGCCGGCCGCGCTGCCCAATATCTTCGCCGGTCTCAAGGTGGCCACGACCTTGGCGGTCGTCGGCGCCACGATCAGCGAATGGGTCGGCGCCAGCGCCGGGCTCGGATACCTGATGTCGCAGGATACGGCGCAGTTGAACACGACCCGGGTCTTCGCCTCGCTCGTCGTGCTCGGCTTGTGTGGCATGGGATTTTTCGGTACCGTCGGTTTGATTGAGCGTTTGTGCATGCCGTGGATCTACGGACGATTGGGCCTCGGCGCGCTCACCCGGCGGATGAAACCGCGGACCTGATCCGCGGGCACCGAATTGGACGACACCGGGAATAAGACCACGGCGTTAAGCTGGCAAGGGCGCGTCCGCAGGAACAACGAAGCCCGGAGAGATCCGGTGCGGTATCCGTCCACTGGCAGACCGTCCATCGGCAGGCACGGCTCGATCGCACCGGTCGGCGCGTCGATGCGCTCCGGCGGTGGGAGGGCTACCTAAGGGCTACCTAATCGTGTTGCGACAGACAAATCAGGCAGGGGAAGGGTCATGAGCAAAATGCAAACGATTGCAAAAATAAATGCGTTACACACGCGGATCGCAGCGTCGGCTGTGCTGGGTATCGTTGCTGCGAGCGGCATCGCGCAGGCCGCCGAAAAGCCGACCGAGGTCAAGATGGCGCTGCTGACGCAGCCCGGCATCTGGGATGCAGGCGTCTTCGGCGCGGTCGAGAAGGGCTACTTCAAGGTCGAAGGACTGCACGTGACCTTCGTCTCGCCGCAGACCCCGGCCGACGGCTTGAAGCTGCTGGCGAGCGGCGGCGTGCAATTCGCCACCTCGCATTCGACCGAGGTGATAACCGCGCGCAGCAAGGGCCTGCCCGTGGTCTCGATCGCCACCAACCACCAATACGGCACCGCCGGAATCATGGTCCCGACCAAGGTCGGCGTAACCTCGCTCAAGCAGCTCGAAGGCAAGACGCTCGGCGTCACGGGCATCCCCTACAACAAGGTGATGCTGGAATACAGCCTGCAGAAGGCGGGCGCCGATGTGAGCAAAGTGAAGATCGTCACCGTCGGCTTCAACCCGATCCCGCTCCTGCTCAGCAAGCGCATCGACGGGCTGGGCGATGCCATCACCTGGTCGGAGACGGCGCTCTACAACGTCAAGATCGGCAGGCCGGCGGCCGATAAGTCGACCTACAAGTACTTCGCCTTCTACCAGAACGGCGTGCCGCGCTACTACACGCTGGGCGTGGTCACCCACGAGAACACGCTGAACCGCAATCCAGGACTGGCGCGCCGGTTCCTGTCGGCTTGGCAGAAGGGTCTCACCTGGGCGATCAACAACCAGAAGGCCGCGGTCGCGAACATGCGCAAACGCTATCCGGCTATCGCCGAGAAGCAGGCCATCGCCAATCTCGCAGAGATCGCCCGGATTGCGCAGAGCCCCGGCACCGCCAAGAACGGCATCGGCTCGCAGGATGTGAGCGTCTGGGCCAAGCAGGAAGCGTTCATGCGCGCCCACAAGCTGATCTCGGCCAAGGTCGATGTGAGCAAGGCTGTTACGAACGCGTATCTGCCGAAGTAAGCGGAGCAACCGGCGCATACCGGTTGAAGCGTTCCGCGTCCCAAGGATGGGCGCGGGCGCTTCACCGGTCGCTTCCGCAATATTAATCTGAGGATACGTCCGGTCCGTGCTCGTGCGGCGCCGGAAGGGTTCGGGAGGGGAAGGCCATGACCAATGGTTCGGAGCGCACCGCGCGCGGCGACTATCTCATCAAGGACGGCGCGGTGATCACCGTCGACCGCGCGATCGGCACGTTGCCGAAGGCCGACGTGCTGGTGCGGAACGGCGCGATCGAGGCGGTCGGCGAGAACCTCGAGGCGAACGGCGCCACGGTGATCGACGCCTCGGAAATGATCGTGATGCCGGGGCTGATCGATTCGCACTACCACATGTGGAGCTCGCTCGGAAAAAACTTCCTCTCCGATAACGGCTTCGAATATTTCCCCTCGAAATGGGCGACGGGCGAGCTTTACGAGGCGGAGGATTTCTATCTGAGCGTCCGGCTGGGTCTCGCCGAGCTCGCCAATGGCGGCGTCACCACGGTCCACAACTGGTCGCACAACAACCGCTCGCCCGCGCATGTCGATGCCGAGCTCAACGCGCATCGCGACTCGATGCTGCGCGGCCGCTACTCGATGGGCCATATCGACCGGTTGCCGGCCGACGAGGTCAACACCTATCCCGACCTCGACCGGGTGAAGGGCGAATGGTTCGACGACGCCGAGCGGCTCGATGGGCTCATGCATCTCGCCGTCAATCTGCGCGGCATGGTGCAGAGCGACGCGGCCGTGTTCCACGCCGAGATGGAAGAGATGCTGAAGCGGAAGCTCATCGTCTCGATCCATGCGAGCCAGGACCATCCCAATTCCGACGACGCTGCCGATTACGAAAAGCGCGGCTATCTCGGGCCCGACAAGTTCCTCTTCTGCCACTACATCGCCGCGACCGACAGCGACCGCGAGGCGATGGCGCGGACCAAGACGCCGCTCAGCTTCTCCACCCATTCCGAATTCAGATTGGGCACGCACGGCAATCC
>CAZBRE010000154.1:7834-10032 GCA_964494065.1 uncultured Alphaproteobacteria bacterium | reverse complement strand
AGATCGGCAGGAAGCCCTTTTTCTTCTTGCCCTTGGGCTTGGTTTCCTTGGTCGGCCCCCCGGAGCCGCCGAGCGCATAGACGTGCACCGGCTCGGCGATGTTCTTCAGCTGCTTCTGGCCGAGATCCTTGAAGCCGAGATCGAGCTTGGCCTTGACCAGCTCGCGCACCACGCCGGAGAGGCAGATGCCGCCGGACTCGGCCATCGGCTCGAGACGGGCGGCGATGTTGACGCCCTCCCCCATCAGATCGTCGCCTTGCACGATGACGTCGCCGACATTGATGCCGATGCGGAACTCCATGCGCCGGTGCTCGGGCGCGCGGGCGTTGCGCTCGATCATCAGGCGTTGGACCTCGACCGCGAACATGACCGAGTCGTTGACGCTGTTGAACTCGAGCATAAAGCCGTCGCCGATCTCCTTGAAGATGCGGCCGCTGAACTCCTCAAGACACGGATCGAGCACGCCCGAGCGGACGTCGCGCATCACCGCCAACGTACGGGTCTCGTCGACGTGCATCTGGGCGCTAAAGCCGACCACGTCCATGGCGACGATCGAGGCCAAACGCCGGCGGCGGCGCGAGACCCGGTCGAAGGGATCGCCCTCGGTCTGCTCGCTGGTGACGGCGTAGTTGGTGAGCAGCTCACCGATCGTCGTCTGGAAGCGGCCGAGCATCACCGCGACGTCGCCGCTGATCACCACCGTGTCGCTGACCTCGAGCCAGGCGCCGTCCTGCTCGACGAAGGTGCCGTGCATGCTGCCGTCGTCGCTGAGCTCGAACGCGTTGTCGCCGCGCGGCACGATGACGGCGTGCTCGCGGGAGATCGACTCGTCATCGAGCCTGACATCGCAACTGCGGCTGCGGCCGACGCGGTAGGATTGCATGGACGCCCCGTGCCCCGGATATCTCCAGTTTCGGCCCCGTCCGCGACGGGGTCGGTCCGCCGTCAAATTCGCACCAAAAGCTTAATGGCGGGTCACCATGATAGCAATTCGCCCGGCCCCGAGATACTGCCGGCTCAAGGGTCCTGGGCCCTTATCGACCAGGTCTCGAGCGGAACGCCGCCGACATGGTGACGCGCCTTTTCGGCACCCGCCCCGCGGCCGTCGGTAAGGCGGCCGAAGGCCGTCTCTGTGATCAGGATCTCGCCCCGGGCGGCGATATCCTCGCCAAGCTTGCAGGCGAAGTTGACCGGCGCACCGAAGAGCTCGACACCGGGTATCAGCAGGAGCCGGCCGAAATCGATGCCGATCGAGACATGGATCTGCGCTTCCTCGTCCCGGGTTTGGTTGTCGGCGGCATAGTGCCGGACGACGTCGCGCGAGAGGTCGAGCGCCGTGTCGGCATCGGGCGCCACGGCGAACATGTTGTCGGCCTCGTATTTGACGATCTCGCCGCCGGCCGCCTCGACGATCGGGCGCGTGGTCTCGCGCATGTCCTGGATCAGTGAGAGGAAGTGGAGGATGCCGCGGCGCTCGGTGAGCCGCGAGAAGCCGCTCAGGTCGAGAGCGACCACCGCGCGCTTGACGCCGTAGGCGTCCCATATCTCGTCCTCCAGCGCCGGCAGATCCTCCGGCCGCGCCGCCCGATAGTGCGTCAGGTATTTGACCAAACGGTCGTCCATGAACCCCTGTCTCCAACCTATGTTCCCCGCAGCCTTGCGCCATGCGCCGGCCACGATATCGTGGCCGAAGGCGTGCATGCTAGTCTCGCGGCCGCTTTCAAGGACGGCCCGGGAAAGGCGCCGCATGATCACGATGGTTGCCTGGATAAGGCCGTTCGGCCGGAGCGCACGCGGCGCATGAGTGCGGGCGCACCAAATGCGGAGATCGGCCAATCGGTCGCGATCGGGGCCGCTTTTTTGATCGTAGGCCTCGCCTGCTTCGCGGGCATGGAGGCGGTCGCCAAATACCTGATCGCGCGCGGTCACTCGCCGATCATGGTCTCCTGGGCGCGCTACATCACCCATCTTGGCCTGTTGCTGTTCCTGCTCGTGCGTTTCAAGCCGATCGAGCTCGTGCGCACGAAGCGGCTCGGCCTGCAGGTGTTGCGCTCGCTACTGATCGTCTCGCTGACGGTGCTGTTCTTCGCCGCGGTGAAGACGATGACGCTCGCCGACGCGACGACGATCCTCTATGCGGGGCCGCTGCTCATCGTGGTATTCTCGGGCCCCGTGCTGGGCGAGCGGGTGGGCCTCCA
>CAZBRE010000154.1:0-7734 GCA_964494065.1 uncultured Alphaproteobacteria bacterium | reverse complement strand
GGCGCGGTCGGCCACTACGTCATCTTTCTCGGCTACCGGCGGGCGCCGGCCTCGGCGTTGGCGCCCTTCACCTACACCCACCTCATCTGGGCGGCGCTTTACGGCTTTCTGGTCTTCGCCGAGCGGCCCGATCTCTGGACCTATCTGGGGGCGGCCCTGATCGCCGGCGCCGGCATCTACGTGTGGTACCGTGAGCAGCGGCGGGCAAAGGAAGCCCCCAGTTCCCAAACGGGCAACCCGCGCGAGACAGCGCAATGACGAGCGACGACAACCGCTACGGCTGGATCATGGTGGGCGTGACGTTCGGCCTGACCGCGCTCGCCTTCGGCGGCCTGGCGGGGGTCAGCGTCTTCATCAAGCCGATTGCCGCGGAGTTCGGCTGGTCGCGCGGCGAAGTATCGTTCGGCTACACCGCGATCGCCTTGTCGTCGGCGGTGGCCGGCCTGTTCTGGGGATATGCGGCGGACCGGATCGGCACACGGCCGCTGGCGCTGATCGCCACGGGGACGATGGCCGGCGCCCTCGTCCTGCTCAGCCGGCTGGACGCGCTGTGGCAGTTCTATGCCTTCTATTTCATCTTCGGCGCGCTCGGACACGGTGCGTTGAGCGCGCCGCTCTATGCCGCCGGTGGCTTCTGGTTCTCGCGCAACAAGGGACTTGCGATGGGACTGATGGCGGCGGGCGGTGCCGTTGGTCAGGGGGTCGTGCCGTTTCTCGCCGCCATGCTGATCGTCGTCTACGACTGGCGCACCGCCTATCTGGTGATGGGCATCGCCTATGTCGTTTGCGCGCTGCCGCTGGCCCTTCTGGTTCGCGACCCACCGGCCCGGATCATGGCCCGGCAGTCGCCGGCCACCGGCCGGTCCGCCAGCCAAGACGACGATTCGCCGGTGCCGCTCAGGCCGCCGGTCGTACTCGCCTGGATCAGTGTCGCGGTCATCTTCTGCTGCGTCTGCATGGCCGTGCCGATCGTGCATGTCGTGCCGATGCTGACCGACCGCGGGATCGCGCCGCAGACGGCAGCGGGCGTTCTCTTCACGTTGATGCTCGCGGGCGCGGCGGGGCGCATCCTCGGCGGCAAGCTCGCGGACATCGTCGGCGCGTTGCCGGCCTACATGATGATGTCGCTGGGTCAGACCGTTGTCGTCGTCTGGTTCGCCTATCTCGACTGGATGCCCGGCATCTGGGCCTTGGCCGTGCTGTTCGGCCTGTTCTTCTCAGGGGTGATGGTTTCGATCCTGAACTGCGTTCGCGTCATGATCCCGGCCCGCCTCAGCGGCCGCGCGATGGCGATCGTCAGCCTGTTCGGCTGGGCCGGCATGGGGCTCGGCGGGGTTCAAGGCGGCGTGCTGTTCGACCTGACCGGCGATTACCGGTGGTCCTACAACACCGCGGTGATCGCAGGCGCAATCAACCTATGCATTTTGAGCGCGTTCTATCTCCATCTCCGCCGCCGGACGATGCTTGCCGAGGCATAGCAGTCCCGGGCATCAACGTCCGGCCGCGAGCGCCGCAGCTCAGCCGCTAGCGCGGCGCGAACTCGTAGGCGCCGGCGTCGAGCTTGAGAAGCAGCAACAGGTGGCCTTTGTTCATCGAATAGGACTGCAGGTGTTTCCAGTCACCGACCAGCCGGTCGTGCAGCGATCCGGGACCGCATTTGGCCTTGGTGAGCGCCAGGGGGCCGAGCTCGAGGTTGAGCCGCCCGTCGGTTTTCCAGGTGGCCGTGCCCCTGTTGCAATCGATGCGGATGCGCGCGCTGCCGTCCTTCTGAAAGGCGATGGTGTACTTGCCCGGGTCCTTGGGCTTCAGGATCGTGCCGGCGCTGTCTTCGTAGCGAACGAGCTGCCAGGACGTGCCGGCCAGCGTTTTGCGTTTGTCGGCCGCGTCGGCGGCCCACGCCGTGACGCCGGCTGCGAGAAAAATCGCTGCGATTACAAGGCGTTGCTTCATTGACGTCGTTTCCTTTCGTCGCGGCGTCCGGTCGCGGGCCCGCGCGGCCCGAGAAACCTTGCGGGGGGCCTAAGGGCGACCTTATATTCACCCTTTAATGACTGCCCCCGCAACGGTCCCGAGCGTCGTTTTCCCTTACCGGGATTTGCTCGGAATCGAGGGGCTTTCTCCGGAGGAGATCACCCTCCTCCTCGACCTCTCCGAGAAATATTCCGACGCCAATCGCCGGCCCGGCAAGAAGCGCAAGACCATGCGCGGGCGCACGGTGATCAACCTCTTCTTCGAGACCTCGACGCGAACGCGGACGTCGTTCGAGCTCGCCGCCCAGCGCCTCGGCTCCGACGTCATCAACATGCAGGTCGCCGACAGCGCCATCAAGAAGGGCGAGACGCTGGTCGACACGGCGGTGACGCTGAACGCAATGCATCCCGACGTGCTGGTCGTGCGCCACCCCGAAAGTGGCGCGGTCAAGCTCTTGTCGGAGAAGGTCGATTGCGCCGTCATCAATGCCGGCGACGGCAGCCACGAGCACCCCACGCAGGCGCTGCTCGACGCGCAAACCATTCGCGCGCGGCTCGGGCGGCTTGCCGGGATCACGGTCGCCATCTGCGGCGACCTCGCGCATAGCCGCGTCGCGCGCTCCAACATCCTGCTGCTCACCACGATGGGCGCGCGGGTCCGCGTGGTCGGCCCGCCGACGCTCGTCCCCGGCACCTTCGAGCGGCTCGGCGTCGAGGTCCATCACGACATGGAGCGCGGCATCAAGGACTGCGACGTCGTGATGATGCTGCGCCTGCAGACCGAGCGCATGCAGGGCTCCTACGTGCCCTCGACGCGCGAGTATTTCCGCTTCTTCGGGCTCGACTACGCCAAGCTCAGCGTTGCCAAGCCCGATGCCCTCGTCATGCATCCGGGGCCGATGAACCGCGGCGTGGAGATCGACAGCGAGGTCGCCGACGATTTTGGCCGCAGCGCCATCCAGACCCAGGTCGAGATGGGGGTCGCGGTGCGCATGGCGGTCCTGAAGGTCCTCACCCGCAATCTCGAGGCGGGGCTGGCGGAGCCCCAGCCATGAACGAACATGCCGTGAGAGTTCCGTCATGAGCGTGATCACCAGCGGACCGGCGGCGCGCACGGCCTATCTGAACGCGCGGCTCCTCGATCCGGCGAGCGGGCTCGACACAAAGGGCGACCTGCTGACCGTCGGCGCCGAGATCGCCGATCTGGGGCCGGGACTCTTCAAGGACGGAACGCCGAAAGGCGCCGTGGTCGTCGATTGCGCGGGTAACTGCCTCGCCCCCGGTCTGGTCGACATGCGCGTGCAGCTGCGCGAGCCCGGCGACGAGCACAAGGAAACGATCGAGACCGCGAGCGCCGCCGCCTCGGCCGGCGGCATTACGGCGATGGTCTGTCTGCCGAACACCGACCCGCCGATCGACGACGTGGCGGTGCTGGAGTTCGTCGCCCGGCGCGCGCGTGAGGTCCGCGGGACCAAGGTCTTCTGCTACGGCGCGGCGACGCGTGGCATGGAAGGCGCGCAGCTCACCGAGATGGGGTTGCTCGCGGAATCGGGCGCGGTCGCCTTCACCGACGGCACGAACGCGATCGCCAATGCCCAGGTGATGCGCCGGGCGCTGCTCTATGCCCGCACCTTCGATGCGCTGATCGTCCAGCATCCCGAAGAGCCGACGCTCGCCAAGGACGGCGACATGAATGCGGGCGAGGTGGCGCTGCGGCTCGGCCTGTCGGGCATTCCGCCTGTCGCCGAGGTGATGATGATCGAGCGTGATCTCCGCCTGCTGGAAACGACGGGCGGGCGCTATCACGTGGCGCATGTCTCGACCGCCGCGGCCGTGGAGGCGATCCGCCAGGGTAAGGCGCGCGGCCTCAACGTCACCTGCGATACCGCCCCGCCCTACTTCACCCTGAACGAAACGGCCGTGGGCGACTACCGGACTTTTGCCAAGGTCGACCCGCCGCTGCGCAGCGAGGCCGACCGCGAGGCGATCGTCGAGGGGCTCGCCGACGGCACGATCGACATCATCGCCTCCGATCACGCGCCGCACGACCAGGACAGCAAGCGACTGCCCTTCGCCCAGGCCGCGTTCGGTGTGGTGGGGCTGGAGACGCTGCTGCCGCTGTCGCTGGCGCTGGTCCACAAGGGACGGATGAGCCTCAACGGCCTGCTGGCCTGTCTGACGACGAAGCCGGCCGACCTGCTCGGCCTGCCGCTGGGGCGCCTCGCCAAGGGCGCGCCGGCCGATCTGGTGCTGTTTGATCCGGACCGGCCCTGGCGGATCGATCCCGACCAGTTCCGCTCGAAGTCGAAGAATTCACCCTTCGACGACGCGCCGGTGCAAGGCCGCGCCCTGCGCACCGTGGTCGCCGGGCGCCCGCTATTTACTTTCGACAACGTTACCGCGGCGGTCGCCTGAATTCTTGACGCGGGTAGTCTGTTGCGCCGGATTTCTGGCGCAAACCAGCGACAACGCATCCCCAATAGTATATATGTGGTCTAATTATTTTAGATTGCGTGTGTTTTATTTGTTTTTTATGTAATATTCACAGATTTTTCACCATTATTATTCAATTAACCGTAATCCCATTTACGCGACGTTAAGGTCCGAAAGCTAAAAAAGACCGTATCTGACAACGAACATAACAACACCGCCATGACTCTGTTGATCCCCCGTACCCAGTCCAGCGGGCCGTATCCGCGGCTGGCCGATACGGCGGGATCTAGGCGTTCACCGGCGTTCAGGGGCGATCGTTAGACCATGAAAGTCATCGCACTAAGCTCGCAGAAAGGCGGGTCCGGCAAGACGACGCTGGCCGGCCATATCGCGGTCGAGGCGGAACGCACCGGCTGGGGTCCAACCGCGCTGATCGACACCGACCCCCAGGGCAGCCTGGCGGATTGGTGGAACGAACGGCGCGCCCAGACACCGCTGTTCGCCCATACCGACATCTCACGCGTGCGCACGGATCTCGACGCCATGCGCAATTCGGGCATCAAGCTCGTCATATTCGATACGCCGCCGGCGATCACCGGCACGATCGAGACGGTCGTGCGGATGACCGATCTGGTGATCATTCCGGCGCGGCCGAGCCCACACGATCTGCGCGCCGCCGGCGCCACCGTGGAAATCGTCGAGCGTTGGGGCAAGCAGCTCTGCTTCGTGATCAACGCCGCGACCCCCGGCGCGCGCATCACGGCGGAGGCCGCCATCGCGCTGTCGCAGCACGGCACGGTCGCTCCGGTGACGATCCACAGCCGCACCGACTTCGCCGCCTCGATGATCGACGGCCGTACCGCGATGGAGCTCGATCCCAAATCGGCGTCCTCGCAGGAGATCACAAAGCTTTGGGAGTATTTGTCGACGCGCCTCAACAAAGGCGCCCGCCCGACCGTTCTCAACATGCAAGGTCAAGCGCCTGCGCGCCGCAAGGTATTCGGTCAGCGTGGCTTGGCAACTGCGAGGCAATCATGACCCGACGCGCCGCTTCACTCACCAGCTCGCTGATGGCCCGCAAGGGCGCGGCGGGTCCGTCGCGCCTGGAGCAGGACGAGGCCGCACACAACAACGGCCGGCCGGCGCCGAGGCTCGTCGTTGCCAGCACGCCGGACGCCTCAAAGAAGCGGGCACCGGCAAAGACGTCAAAGGACCGCGAAGCCGCGGCCGACAAGCGCCGCTTCACGCTGCGCCTCAGCGAGGACCAGCACATTCGCATGCGTCTGGCCTCGGTGCATTTGCACATGTCGGCGCAGCAGATGGTGATGAAGGCGCTCGACCAGTATCTCGCCGAGACCGTGCCGCATATCCGCGGCGGCGACTGCGCCTGCATGGAGGCCGGCAAGGGCGGATGCTTCACGCCGACGGATAACGGGAAGGGCACGAAGTGATGCCTGGCGGCTTCGCCCGCAAGATCCACGAGCGGACCCGTGCCGCGCGCGAACGCAACGAACAGACGCCAAGCTCGGCCGCCGACCATCAGACCGCCTCGCTGGAAAGCGTGCCGATCCGCCGGCCGCGCCTGGTCGCCCGTCCCGACCAGACCACCGAATCGAACGACCTCGTGGCCTATTGGGCGCGTCTGCGCGGGCCGCGGCGTTTTCCGACCAGCAAGGAGATCGACTCCAAGATCGTGTCGTTCTTCTGGCCGTTCAGCATCCTCTTCAAGGTCACCGACGGCGGCGAGACGATCGAGATCGAGCGCTCGATCGATCCGATGAGCTCGTTCCAGGGCGGGCTGGCCCGCGCCACCGGCGATGACGGCGCGCCGCAATTCGCGCTCACCGAGTGGATCGTCAGCGTGGCCCGGCACGCCGCCCAGCAGCGCGAGCCGGTGACCGCGACGACGCAGATCCCCGGCCCCCTCGCCACCCGCTCGTACCGAGGGGTCGCCGTGCCCTTCGCCGACGGTGACAGCATCGATCACGTGCTCGCGCACTATCTGCCGGAAGACGACGACTGAGCGCGAATTCCGCGAAGCTGCTGCCGCGGTGCCCGAAACGCATTAGTATGCCCGGCCTGCCCTTTGCTCTCACGTCCCTGCGAGCCGGCCGATGCCCGATCCGATTTCCTGGGAGTTCTCGTGGCCCTATCTGACGACCGCCCTCCTCGGCGGCTACCTTCTGGGCTCGATCCCCTTCGGCGTCGTGCTGACTCGGATCGCGGGCATGGGCGACATCCGCAAGATCGGCTCCGGCAATATCGGCGCCACCAACGTGCTGCGCACGGGAAACAAGGGCCTGGCGCTGGCGACGCTGCTGCTCGACGGCGGCAAGGGAGCCGCGGCGGTGCTGATCGGCTGGAACTGGGGGCCCGATACGGCGGTCGTGGCGGGCACCGGTGCGCTGATCGGCCATATGGCGCCGGTCTGGCTCAAATTCCGCGGCGGCAAGGGAGTGGCCACGGCACTCGGCGTGCTGCTGGCGATCGCCTGGCCGGTCGGACTGGCCGCCTGCGGGACCTGGCTCGCGATCGCGGCGATTTTCCGCTACTCCTCGCTGGCGGCCCTGGTGGCCCTGGCCGCCTCCCCGGCCTACGCCGTCTGGCTCGCCGACCCGCAGATCATGGAGCTCGCCGGCTTTACGGCGGTTCTCGTCTGGCTTCGCCACTGGCAGAACATCGTCCGGCTGCTGCGCGGCCGCGAACCTAAGATCGGCCGCAAGGAAAATCCCGTAACAGACGGTAACAAAACCGTTTCTTAAACAGTGCATTAACGCTGAATGGCCATAGTCTGGCCACGGAATTGGCTAGTCTCGTCCGTCTAGCCTTGAGAGGCGCGGCGCAACGATACCGGGCCCGGACGACCTCATTTCCTTTGGACAAGAATCGAGGACGCAATGATCGGATTGTCGAGGACACTCATTCCGGCCGCGCTCGGCGTGGCGTTTGCTTTGGCCGCAACCACCGGCATCGCGCAGTCGCGCGTGCCATACAGCAACCAGCACCAGTTCCAGCAGGCCTTGCTGCCGACCGACACGCCGGGGCAATACAAGCTCGGCATCTGGACCTTCAATCGCGCGAACGGACGCCTCCGCCTATGCGTGCTGAACGAGGAGGCCGAGGCCAACGAGCCGGTGATGAAATGCTCGCCCTGGATGGGCAGCGGGCCGGCCGGCCAGTACTACCTCATGCAGATCCGCCGGCATCCGCGCCAGCCGGGCCGCTTTCGCGCCGGCTTGTGGATCCTCAACCGCGAAACCGGACACGCGCGCGCCTGCGTCATCACCGACATGAACGATCCGACCGGCTCGCTGCGCTGCTCGAAGGTGCA